>PBSW01000042.1 GCA_002726865.1 Candidatus Bathyarchaeota archaeon | reverse complement strand
GCCAGCTAGTAGCCAATAAGTGTTGGCAAACAGAAAAAACAACTCAGAAAACCACCGTAAAAATAAAAGGCCCCACAGAAAAACAAACCATAAAAAAAAAGTGGGCCGGGCCGGATTCGAACCGGCGGCTTCCGCCTCGTAAAGGCGGCGTCCTACCAGACTGGACCACCGGCCCCCCAGTAGATGGACCATACCCACATAAACAACTATCGAGAGTCAGAGACCAGAATCCCGTTAGTCTCTCCGTCATGCGCCCGCCACGGATTAAGGTTCTGGCTGAAAGGTCTAAATCGTTGCGTCCTAGATCGAGTCAATCGGAAGGATTCATTCTATGAAAGGTATCAAGATCAGAGAGATGACAATAAATGACCTAAACCTTGCCTCAGATCTCTTGGTTCACGGGTGGGAAAATACTACCAATGAGGTCCTAAAAAGGACTTCATAATTACGGAGGGGTTGCTTCTTCGCCTGTTTTGGTGGCGAGGACGTGGTTTGGTGGGGCATATCGGCTATGGAAAGGTGGGCTATTTGGGGAATCTGATCGTCCAACCAGAACAAAGGGGAATTGGGCAGCCCTGATAAATGAGGCCATGGAGCACCTCCTTGTCTCTGGAGTGAAATCAATCCGATTCGACTCTGTTCCAAAGGCGATCAGCTTCTACAAACGCCTTGAGTTCAAGGGGTGAGCCTATCCCTTAGGTTCACAGGGCAAACGCCCAAGAAAGGCGCCACCAGATGCATGCGCATGGATGAAAAGGCTCTGCCCGAGGTCTCGGAGCTCGATCTCAAGCTCTTCGAAGCCCCGAGAGCCAAGGTCTTGAGGAGGGTCCTCACTGATTTCCCCCAGCACTATTTCTTAGTCGGGAAAGCTTGAGGGTTGTTGGGTATATAATGGTCAAGCAAGGCAAGGAATACACCAAGATCGGGCCCTGGGTCTGCGATCCTGGAGAGTAGACGATCGCAGAGAAGTTTTTACATCAACTAATGGACGAAGTATCAAGTAAAATACTTTGGTTCAGGATTCTTGGAGGGGGAACCTGATTTCCGGGGCGATTCTTGAACAAAACAGTTTCATCAGCGGTCATTCAAGTCTTAGAATGTGCTACGGGGAACGCGGGGAGACCGGGATCGTTCAGGGGGTTTTCGGCGTAGGTGGACCCAATAAAGGCTAGAGTGAGTCTAAGATTTAGGTTTTCTTTATCGTTATATTGTCTCCAACACTGATGGGGTCTATGTCAAGGGTCTCAGTCTTCACGAGGACGTTCATATGGTTAGGCATATGAGTCATATCGTAACCGGAAACCCAACCCATCGGTCTGCCCCCAATCGAGACTTTATCTCCGACGACGACGAGACCCCCAACCAACACCTCGAAGAACGCGATCGCTGAAACCCGGTCCACCCCACTCCCAGGGCCGGCCTTGTCATCGTCAGTGATCATGAGCTCGTGGATCTCATTTCTCCCAAGACCCCTGCTCCTGGAAACGATGAGTTCAAGGTTCCTGTGATCGAAGGTAATATGGAGAAGGGCGACGATCTCCCCTCTGACAGGACGGCGGTCCCCATAAACTGAGGGAGTGAGAATATTCAGGTTATATGGAAACTCAGCCACCGTAGTTACTCCGCTATCCAGACGCCCCGGCGTTCTTCAGGCTCTGTTGAGTCAACGTCCATGTAGAAATGGATGGGCTCTCGGGATATTGAGGCGGACATTGTGTTGCCATTCTTGTCAAAAGCTAGGCAGTTCATCCCTCCGACCTCTTTAAGGGAGAGGATGTCTTTCATGGCCTGGATGCATGCTTCCTCGAGGTCTCTCCCGTTTTCCATGTAACTTAAAATAGTGCGGGCGGTGGATCGCCTGATCGCGAGCTCCCCCCTGCCGGTACAGGTCGCAGCGCCGACATTATTGTCGCAATAGTTCCCGGCCCCAATGATGGGAGAGTCCCCAACCCGCCCCGGCATCTTATAGGCTGTGCCACTTGTGGAGACACCACTGCAGATATTCCCTTTGGAATCCATGGCAAGAATGTTCACTGTGCCGTGCTGATCGTCGCTGAGCTTCTCGTACCAGTCGTGGAGCTTGAATCTGGTATAATTATGGGCCCAATTGGTCCTATTCTTAGTATCGTCGTCGAGGTCCTCGAAAGTGTCGTTCACAAAGGCCTCGTAAGCGGCCTTACTCCTCTCTGTGACGAGATCGGCCTTCTGAAATCCCTCCACCTCTGCGAACATCGACGCCCCATAGCCTACTAAGAGAACGTGAGGGGAAACCTCCATGACCCGGCGGGCGACGGAGATTGGATGAAGGAATCCCTCCAGAGCAGCCACAGATCCAGAGCGCATTCTTTGTCCATCCATGATAGAGGCATCCATTTGAGGCACCCCCATCAGGTTGGGGAGACCCCCCAAGCCGACGCTGCTATCCTCAGGATTCTCCTCAACTGCGTTAGTCGCGACTTCCACAGCCTCTACGGCCGAACCTCCTTGTCGGAGGACCTCGACCCCCAAGTGGAGCATGTTCTTCGAGTTACGGGTCCCAATAATAAAGGGCTTCATTTAATCATCTAACTTCGCTTATCCGAGGTTCTATTAAAAACAGGAACCCAGCTGTAAGTCTTATTACCCCCGTGACTCGAGATGCTCCTTGTTGAAATATCCATGTCCAACGAGGTAACTACGGTATATTTTGAGGGGAGAGGGAAGGAGTTCACTGAAGAGACGTGCCTCTTGGCAAAGAGGAGGGCGAATCAGCTCGGTATAAGGGACATCATTCTCGCGAGCTACACAGGATTCACGGCCCTCAAAGCCCTTGAGATCTTCCAAGGATACAACGTCGTTGTGGTGGCCGGGGTCTTCGGATACAGGGAGCCCAACCAGGACAGGCTCCCGTCCGAGGTCAAGGCGGAAATTGAGGCGAGAGGAGGAAAGGTTGTCCGTGCAGCCCATGCCTTCGGTACCCTAGGGAGGGCAGTGAACCGCCGATTCAAGGTGATCCAAGTCGATGAGATCATCGCTCACGTCTTAAGGCTCTTTGGACCAGGTGTAAAAGTAGGCTGCGAATGCGCATGCATGGCAGTGGATGCAGGGCTTGTTAGGGCAGGCGTAGAGGCTATCTCCATCGCAGGCACCGGAAAGGGCGCAGACACGGCTATCATCTTAAAGACCAGTAACACCCACAAATTCTTCGACTCGCGGATTCTAGAGATCATTTGTAAGCCCCGAGAGTGATGGATCGCCTTCACGCGTGACCGAGAGGCTTAGTGTAGTCATGATATCGTTTACGTCAACGTTCCGTGGCCCCTTGACGTAAACTAAAATCTCCCTGTCCGTAAATGAGAAAACATCCAACGACACCTGAGTATAGGATTTTTTGTGTCAAGAAAAGCTCTGGCACAATCAATAGAGTTAAGAGACCATTAGAATTTCTCCAAGAGGTCCGCAATAGATGGCAGGAAATCCATTTTCTTATTAAGCTAATGGTGAAAAGAGCAGGGCTCACAGGGTCTGCCGTTGCCTGAACGCCTCAACAACCTGTCTCTTCTCCCCTGGAGGCAACGACCTGAGGGGTCGCCTTGGCTCACCCGCGGGGTGACCTAGAGAGGAAAGGGCAGCTTTCACTGCTGCAATCTGGCTGTGCTCCCTTACGAGTACCTTGTTGACATATGACACCACACGCTGGTACCCTCCTGCCCCCTCTAGGTCTCCCCTTTTAACGGCCTCATAGAGGGAGACACAGGTTTCTGGGATCGCGTTGGCTACTGCGAGGATAGCCCCTTTTCCACCCATTGTAAGGGTGGGAAGCGTCATATCTGCAGCCCCTGAGAGAACGCTGATCTTGGACCCGAAGAGCCTGATGTTCTCTGCCATGTTCCCAGGGCTCCCGCTGCTGTCCTTGATACCCACTAGATTGCTGTGCTCATCAGCGATCTTATTCACCACCATGGGCGGGACTCCGTACCCGGTGAACTTAGGGACGTTGTAGAAGATCAGAGGGAAGTCCACGGAAGCGGCAAGGGAGGTGAAATGCTGGTAGACCTCCATATCCGAGGGCTTAATGAAGAAAGGAGGGAGCACAAGAGCGGCCTCTGCCCCGGCCTCCTCGGCGTCTCTGGTCAGGTCTATTGTCTCTCTGGTCCCGATGGCCCCCGTACCGGCAATAAGACTCCCCCTTCCTCTCAGCCTATCCTTTACATAGCGAATGAGATCGATCCTTTCCTCCGGGGAAAGCAGAGGGGCCTCTCCTGTGCTCGCGTTCACCACGATCCCAGAAACACCTGATCGGAGCCAGAAATCCACTAACTCCCCAAGCTTCTCGAAGTCGATCTGCCCCTGACCTGTGAACGGGGTGACATTAGGTACAAAGATTCCGTTAAGATCCATGGATACCACGACACTAAATGAGATAGAACCAGATAAAACATTGCTTGGCACCACGTTATTAACAGGTTCAATCTCTAACTCTATGGAATCATGGAGGTTGGCAAGCATCCTGGCGGTGTTCCCATCAGCCTCAGCTACCCTGAAATTCCACTTTACGCCTTCCTGGAGAACTCAGCAAGGAAGTACCCAAACAGGACCGCAGCAATCTTCTACGGCAATAGGATCCCCTACTGCCGCCTTTGGAACGAATCCCTCCGCCTAGCCGGAGCCCTTAGTAGACTAGGTCTCGAGAAAGGGGACAGGGTCGCCATTCTCCTTCCCAACGTCCCTCAGTTTATCATCGCATATAATGGCATCATGGCAGCTGGCGGTGTCATCGTCCCCATAAACCCTCTTAACCCCTCTGAGGAGATCGCAAGGGAGATCAAAGAGTCAGGAGCAGAAAATATCATTATCCTCGATCGGCTGCTAAATAAAGTTTCAGAGAAGCCGCCGGGGAACTTGATTGTTGCTGAGGCCGCAGCCTATGTCCCCTGGCACCTGAGAACTTTGAGTCGTTTGAGAGGAGAAAGGTGGAGTCCCAAGAGTTCTCTGAGCCTCGAGAGACTGCTGAAAGAGCCGCCGTTAGTGGAACTACCCCAGATCGACCCTAGAAAGGACGCTGTAACAATTCTCTTCACCTCCGGGACAACAGGCCCCCCTAAGGGGGTTATTCTCACTCACCGCAACCTTGTCGCAAACGCTCTCCAGTCTTACCATTGGCTCAGGGGCTGGGGGTACAGTGCTAAGCCTCAGCCGGCAGGGTGGCCTGTTGTGGTTTGTGCTGTCCCCTTCTTCCACAGTTACGGAATGACCGTCGGCCTCAACGAATCAATTCAGTTCGGCTGCACCCTTGTCCTGATTCCAGAGCCCAACGCAAATACCATTATGAACGCTATCAGAGACTATAGGGCAACCCATCTCCCAACCATCCCCTTGTTCATCCGGGAGATCCTTTCCCACCCAGACCTCCCCGGCAAGGACCTCACAAGTCTGACGAGCGTGGTCTCCGGAGGGTCCCGCATTGAACCAGAGCTCGTCAATAGATTTGAGGAGTTAACTGGAGCTACAATCTATCAGGGTTATGGCCTCACCGAGGCTGGTCCCGGCACCCACTGCACCCCAATTGAGGGATCCCCGAATCGGCGTACTGTTGGCCTTCCTTTTTCAGACACTGAAGCCCGTGTCGTGGATCTCCAGCTCGGGGAGATCGATCTAGGCCCAGGGGAGAAGGGGGAGCTCTTGGTTAGAGGCCCTCAAGTAATGAAGGGGTACTGGAATGACCCAGAGGCGACCGCCCTGGTGCTTAAGGATGGCTGGCTCCACACCGGGGATATCGTCGAGGAGGACGTTGAGGGATTCTTGTACATTGTCGGGAGAAAGCTGGACCGGATCATAGCAGCCGGACACACCGTATGGCCCTCTGAGGTAGAGGAGGTTCTTGGGACTCATCCAAGTGTCAATAAGGTTGTCACAATCGGGGTCCCCGACCCCCTAAGGTGTGCCACTGAAGTGGAGGCCTTCGTCACCCTCAAGATCGGGGTGGAACAGAAAGGTATCGAGGACGACCTCCTAGAGCTCTGCGCCCGGTGCCTCGACTACTTTAAGGTCCCTGCCAAGATCACGGTGGTGAATAGCCTACCCCTCACTGTCATCGGAAAAGTCGACCGCGTAGCTGTAGAGGCAGCGCTCAAGCGGCGCCTCCAGGAACACTGGACTTCCGATCCCTAGTCTGTGAAGCGGATTGTTGCCCCCGCAGGTTCACCTCTGAGCAACCGTAGAACGAAGGAGTCCAGCTGCTATATCTCAGCGAGCCTCTTCTCCCGGGTTGAACCTTAGAAGAGGAGGCTTATCTACCGTAGGATCTTGGAGTTAATTCAGCGGGGATAGGAAGATCTCCCATTTCTAGGAGAGATCCTTCGGGAGGATAGTCAATAACCGTCTTGGGAAAGCCATGCGGGTCAGAATAAGAAGCTGGTCGTCGTTCAGGGTGCTCAGAAAGATCCTGAGGAGATTATTGACTCCGCTCAAAGATATTGAATTAATGCATATACTTTACCTGCTAAAAAAAAATTCACAGGGACCACCATTAAACTTAATGAGGCGCAAAATCAAGCTTCTCCGTCTTAGGTTTTGTGCGCGCTATGGAGTAAGTCAGTATCGTGAACGTAGTGCAACATTCCTTTGTGGCCTTAGTTATTTTCATAGTCCTCTAAATGGTCCTTACCACGTACACGGGGGCCGTAATCCTGTCGGATATAAAAACAAGATAAGAGGTAACGTTCTGAGGAGCTTGAGGAGTTAACTCCCTTCTGACCCCATTCCTTAACAACGAGGAACAGCGGGTCTGCTTTCTCTAGAGAGCAAGAGTAGGGAGCATCTCAGAGCTTGATAACCGACCTCAACCGGGTTGAAATAAAGTAAAGCGACGTCAAAGATATCAACCAGATTCCCGCAATCCACAAAGGATTCAATGTGCTCCGAGGTACAAGACCTGTATGCTCCTCATAAGGTGCCGCGGTGATAGGGTTTAGAAGTGCCTCCGCCGGGGCGTAATCATCGGTTAATATGAGCTCAGTTATATCAGTTATTTCTGAGACTAAGAGAGTAGCTATATACCGTTCAAATGGAACTCCGCGTACAGGATGAGCTACAGCTACACGCTGCAGATCAGGCCCTTCTTGTCTTACGGGTGCTTTAGTTGCGATGAGGTTAATGTTCTGAATTAGAGAGAGCTGCTTGGTTTTAGTGGGGAAGAGGTAAACCTGGGGAAAGACCTCCTTGATGGTAGCGATCTCCGCTTTGATTAGGTCCGAAGTGTCCCCAATTAGGGAAGATATGAGGTTAGAGACGATGACGCCGTCCGGGCTCAGGTGCTCATTGAGTGCCTCGAAGAACTCTATAGTCATGAGGTGGAAGGGGACGTAGGTCTTCGAATAGGCGTCCAAAACCACGATGTCATAGGTCCCAGCCTCCCTGAGGAACGTTCGACCATCCATGACGAAAACCCTTAGGCGGGAATTGTCAGTGACGCCAAAGTGCGCCTTGGCCACGGCCACAACATCCGGGTCGATCTCCACAACATCAACTGTCACGTTCGGGTAGTACTCCAGGAACTGCTTGGGTCCAGAAAAGCCGCCGCCCCCGATGAAGAGGACTCTTTCAGCTGAAGGGTTGAACAGGAAGGCTATATTGAAGTAGTCGGTGTATCTCAATACAGCCCTGTTGGATCCGTTTAGGTACATGGAGCTGTGGAGCATATTGTTCAGATAGAGCGCCCTTGTCCCCTCGGCCTTGTGGTTAATCACGGTCAGTGTGCTGTATGGTGTGTCCTTGCGGACCAGCACGTTTCCTGAGGCCCCCAGAAAGGGGCCCTCGCCCACGAAGAGGGAGGGAATCATAAGGATCAGTATTAGGGAAAAGAGGAGGCCCTTCTCCAACCAAGTCATCCCGACGACGGCCACAGCAATTAGGACGACGCCCAAAGAGAACACTATATGTCTCACCCCGAATCTGGGGAGGAGAACGAAGACCGTGAAAAAGGTCCCAAAGAGGCTACCTGCCGTTGAGATGGAATAGAGGCTCCCAGAGAGGCCCCCCACGTTAAAGATGTTCTCCGCTGATATCCGTACAGAATAAGGTGAGACCATACCCAGTAAAGTGGTTGGGACGGCAAGAAGCAATAAGGATGCGAAAAGGGGGCCATACCTGTTCCCTGCCCCGGAGAGATAGATCACCTCTAGAATTATGGGGGAGGAGAGGGGGATGAGCATGATCAGTATCCCTGCTGAGATCAGGATCAGTGTAAAGGTTCCATAGCTAGGTTGTCGATCTGCCAGTCTCCCCCCTACGTAATATCCCAGAGCCAGAGCGGCCATCACCACCCCGATGAGAGCTCCCCAGACGAAGATGCTGTCCCCGAAGACAGGTGCGAGGACCCGGCTCGTTACGAGCTCGAGAGCCATGACCACGGCGCCCGAGACGAAGACATTGAACCTAATGCCCCATAGGGAGCCCTGCTTGCCTATCATCAAAGGAACCACTTGTGTCAGTATATTTACTAATTGTCATGGTTCATCTCTCAATGATTCTCTAGGAACATTTCATGAACCGATTATGGACTGTATGTTCTAGATCAAAAGAGAGATAGTACAAAGACGGTCAACTCCCGGATTTATAATTGAGGTCAATAAGAGAGACTTGTCGCATGGAGAACGTTGTGGTGTCCATCGCCATGGATTTCCCGCGCATTATCCAAGGCGGGGGATTAGATTCATAACGATGGAGTGAAGTTGGCGTCCAACTAGAGTGCTTAGGAGTCCCTCTGTACAGAATAAATTGAGTGGTAATCCAAGCGCTAGGCGGGAATACCTCCATTCCTGAAGATATAGTAGGCCATCGCCACCAGGTAAAGTACTATGGTCGAAGGCACCAGATAGCGGTAGACTCTGCTCAATTCAGACTTATAGTAGCTATTTGTGAGTATCAAGCAGAGATGCATCGGAGAGGCTATGTACCCCGCGATGAGTCCCACGTAGATCATGCTTACGACATAAATACCGTACTTCCCGAGAAGAGGGAGAAGCAGGGGAAGGATCATACCGACCCCCATGGTGGGGGTCCCCGAGATCGATCCCGCTAGGAGGGGGACCACAACCAAGATCGCTATCAAGGGCACCCCGAGCCCCATCGCCGAATCGAAGAGGGCGACTACCGAACCTGAAGATGCTACCACGAACCTGAAGAAGAACATAGAAACCGCCGCGGTGGTGAGATCCCATCTCACTCCAGATTTGGCAATATCCATAGCTTCACCCAGCTGGACCCGTCTCAAAAGGAAAACCAGGGCGATGGCAGGCACTAAGGCCAGCCAGACGGGAACTCCTATAAGTGTCAGGAGTATCGCCGTGGCTATGGGGGAGAGACCTCGGGCAACTATCCCCAGGCCACCCGGGCTCCTCCTTCCAAAACGCTCGTCTCTGATGAATGTCCCTCCGATGAGGAAGCCTATCACCAAGACCACTACTAGAAGAGGGAGTTGGGCATAGAGATATTCTGTGACAGAGAAACCCGCCATGCTCGCCGTGAGTATTAGTATTGGAGAAAGGGGAGAGGCCCAGTACCAGAGGTGACGGAACCAGATGTTGATATAGGTCTTTTGCTCTGGGTTGAGACCCAGCCTGTCACCCTCAGGATCATTAAATGGTGCCGACATCAATGCACCCCCTGGCATCGTGAGAAGCCCGAACATTGCCGGGATAGCTGCTAAAAAGACCCTAGCGGGGAGGAGCCCCCTAAGCCCCTCGATAAGATCAGTCATCATACCCGTCACCTTAAGGCTGTACCCAAGAATGGAGATTAGGGCCACTGCCATGGAAAGGTTGAGAGTGTTGTAGTCAGTGAGAGTCAGATGGGCAGCCTCGATGAGGACCATGAAAGTGTTCACGGAGGTCATAGCAATTATGAGGGATCCCGTGAGAATGGATAATGAGAAATCTACATTCCTAAGCCGCAGAGTGACTATCATCGCGAAAGCGGCGAGGACGCCGAGGACAGCTAACATGCAAGAGCCCCGTAATTCTCTCCACTAGGTGCCCCCGCTATAAATGTGTTTCAAGATAATAGAAAAGGAGAAAAATGGGACGAGTAAGTCATCATTTAGCTGTTTGTTTACCAGTTATCCTGTGAACCGTTAGAGTGCACGTTATTCCTATCCTGCCCGTTTCTCTTTACGTTACCATGCTGTCAATCCATAGAGATTTTAATTGATTTAGAACCGTTCTATTATTGCTTCTAGTTTAGCCTGAGGTGTTCTTCCCGTCGTTTTCATTATTGTCGGCATTTATCTGAGTTACTAGCGGGACATACACCTTCATGATAATTGCCGGCTTCCAATTCGCGCGCGTGAATACAAGAAAGAGGGTAATTCGCCTATTCCCATCAAGCAAATTATACCGTGAGCTTGTCTAGCCTGTCTCCGAGGGCAGACTTTGACAAGGCGCCTATGGTCTTGTCTACTAGTTGTCCGTCCTTGAAGTAGAGGAGGGTGGGTATGCTCATGATGCCGTACTTCATAGGAGTTGCCCGGTTCTGGTCGACGTTGAGCTTCCCGAAAGCGACTTTTTCACGCTCTTGGGATAGTTCCTCGATAACGGGGCTCAGTATCCTGCAGGGCCCACACCAAACCGCCCAACAATCGATTACCGCGTGTTTATTGCTGGCAACGAAGCTGTCAAAGGTCTCGTCGGTGACTTCTACAACCATGATAATCGAGAATGTGCTTCGTCCGGGTGAAATATAAAGATAATACAGATACTCAACACCATTGAACATAAAATGTCGCCAAAAGACCTCCAGTCCCTCATCACTACCCCCGCCATGAGCGCAATAGAGATCATGCGACACACTCTTGGAGTTAGAACCAAAGTTTGAGGCATATTGAGCGGTCTTGACAAGAAAATCCTCCATGGTCCGAGATCGCGGAAAGGCTTGGGAAGAGCAGGTCCACGGCCCAGTGGGTCCTCCGGAACCTCGTAGATAAGGGGCTCGCCAACAGGGAAGAGCCACTCATCGGCCTTGGGGAGATACCGGTACCTCTATCGGCCCGTCTCACCTAAAATCATGAAAAAGATCATAAAAGTATCCCTGGATAGATGTTGTAAGAGGATGAGCAGCTAACCGGATGCACGCCTAGAGAAGCTAAACGAGATAGGGAGGAGCTACATGGACCTTTAGGATTAGCAGCTCACTAGATATCGGTCTAGCTCCCACTGGGTGATCCCGGGCCGGCTCTCCGCCCAGCTTTTTCCCGTGTTCTCCCCGTAATCAAGGAACTCCTTCGTCTTCAATTTGACCAGACTCTCAGTAAGATAATCCCCTAGGGCTTCGGTGATTACCGGATCTTTCAGGAAGGAGTCGATAGCTTCTCCAAGGTGCTCAGGGAGCATCTCTATGTTCAGCTTTTCGAGCTCCGCCTTGGAGAATTCATACACGTTGTCGGAGTGGGGTTCGGGAGGCTCGATTTTGTTCTTTACACCGTCCATTCCCGCGTTGATCATGGCAACCGCAGCGAGGTAGGGGTTACAGGAGGGGTCGGGGTGGCGATATTCGATCCTAGCAGTCTTATCCATCCCCTCAGGATACCTGGGCACCCGGACAAGGGCCGACCGATTCATGAATCCCCAAGCAATATAGACTGGAGCCTCGTAATGGGGCACGAGACGTTTGTAGGAGTTGACCAGTGGGGCCACTATGAGAGACATGCCACGGGCATGGCTCAAGATACCCCCGATGTACCTAATAGCCATCTCCGAGAGGCCTCCAGTTTCTACTGAGCCCGAGAAAGCGTTTGTCCCAGTCTCCAGATCCAAGAGACTTTGGTGGACGTGGCACCCACTCCCATTCACACCCCAGAAGGGCTTAGGCATGAAGGTAGCGAGCTTGCCATGCTTTTGGGCGATAGTCTTCACGCACAACTTGTAGAGGAGCACATTATCTGCTGTCTTGAGAGCGTCTGAGTAGCGGAAGTTGATCTCCTGCTGGCCCTGGGCTACTTCATGGTGGACTTTGTCTAGCTGAAAGCCTGCAGCCTCGAGGCACATCATAGTCTCCATCTTGATTTCCTCGGTAGGGTCTAGAGGAGGGAGATCGAAGTAGCCTCCTGAGCCGAAAGGTGCGTATCCTCCATTCTCCTCGGATATGTAAAAATATTCGAGTTCTGGACCTGTATTGTAGCCGTAGCCTTCGTTCTCGATTTCTAAAACAGTCTTCTTGAGGAGTCCCCTAGGATCCCCCTCGAAGGGTTGTCCATCGGGTTTTCCGATATAGCAAAACATTGTGGCGATGCCAGGGGTCTCCCACATAGGAACTAGGAACGTCGAGGGATCGGGATGCGCAACAAGGTCGCTCTCGTTCACATCTCTGAACCCAGCAATACTGGAGCCGTCAAAGCCTATCCCGAAGGTGAGGGCAAACTCCATTTCGTACTCGGGGATGAGCATGGCCCGTGGTTTGCCGTCAAGGTCCACTACAATAAGCCGGATGTATTTAATATCCCACTTTTTTAGTAGGCTGTCGATGGCCTCGACAGCTTCTCCCTGGGTCAACTTGAAATCAACCATAGTGGCTTTGACCAAAGCACTTCTCATATATTAACATTTAGGAGTGAAAACGATACATATGATTGCTTTCAGTGTAAAACACTATATATTTGTTTAGTATTATAAGGCATAATGGCGTTCTTCTAAACAAATTCAGTTTAGACTTAAGGAAATATTGAGGATTCCAAGGGGGGCGATTTATATGCATAAATGATAAACGAAAAAAACCTTGAATAACCTCAATGAAGTGTATGAAGTTTGTTGCTTACGGGTGTGCATGAAGTTGTTTCTTTGATAAATATATATTAAGCAAAAAGGTAAATTCATATACAACTGTTCAACATAATGTAGATATAAAACACACATGAAAAGAAGGTGGAAATATGTTTGCATTGGACGAAATCGACACGAAGCTCCTCAAGGAGCTACTAGTAGACTCTAAAAGATCCTTCAGGGAGCTCGCCAAGGCCATAGGAGTTTCACCCGCAACGGTGATCAATCACGTCCAGAGGCTTGAGTCGGGGGGGATTATCCAGGACTACTCGGTCCGACTTGATCACGAGAGGCTTGGCTACGAGCTCACGGTGATAATTGAGATCATCGTTTCAAAAGGAAAGCTCTTGGAGACGGATGAGGAGATCTCAAAGATCCCAAACGTCTGTGCTGTTTATGATATTACTGGGGAAACCGACGCGATGGTGATCGCAAAGTTCAGGACCCGGAGCGCCCTCAGTGAATTCACCAAAAAACTCCTCACTATGCCTTACGTAGAAAGAACAAACACCCATGTAGTCCTAACCACAGTTTTAGAGGACTTTCGAATGCAAGACGATATGTTCTGACCTACTTTATTATTCAATAGAGCAAATAGATGACTCAGTGGGATTTCCTCAGAACCCTCCCGGGGAGGGCCCCTGTGTGTTTTCCCCCATCCACCACAAGTTCCCCATTCACCATGACATAGGGTATACCAGAAGCAAACCTATGCGGATTAACAAACGTGGCCTCATCATTCACATTCTCTGGATCGAAAACGGTGAGATCAGCCTTGAAATCCTCCCTGAGGAGCCCCCGATCCCTAAGGCCAAGGCGTAGGGCCGGGGCGGAGGTCATCTTCCGGATCGCCTCCTGGAGGGTCAGGACCCTCTCCCTCACGTAGTGACCAATAACTCTAGGGAAGGTGCCGTAGAATCGGGGATGGGGCTTTCCCTTCCCCAGAATACCCCAGGAGGCGACGGCGCTCCCGTCGGAGCCCACCATCCCGTGTGGACTCCTCATGACGCGACGAACGTCGTCCTCGGACATCCCGAAGCTTACCACAGAGACCTGAGCGTCCTCGTTTAGGAGAAGGTCGAAAACCGCTTCGTAGGGCTCTTTCCCCTCAATCTCTGCGATCTCGCTAATGCGTTTACCCTCGTACTCGGGGTGGTTCTTTGCGGATGCCACCATGATGATATCCCAGTTCCTATAGATAACGGCCTGGTCCTCCCGGATTTTCTCCCTAATCTCTGGGTTCTTGAGGCGCTCCAAGAGTCTATGGGCTCCTCCCTCCTGGGCCCAGTGAGGCATGTATGCTGCGAGACCCGTGCTTGAAGCGATGTAGGGGTATTGGTCAAATGTGACATCAATTCCTGCTTCGCGGCCCTCGGCTACGAGCCTCAAGGAGTCTACAGTCTTCCCCCAGTGAGGTTTCCCGGACGCCTTGAAGTGGGCTATTTGAACGGGTACGTTAGCTTCCTTACCGATATGGATTGCCTCGTTCACCGCGTCAAGGAGTGTTTCCCCCTCACCACGAATGTGACTGAAATAAACCCCGCTATAACCTCTGATAACCTTCGTGAGCTCAATTATCTCAGTGGTCCCCGCATAAGCACTGGGGGTGTAGATTAGGCCTGTAGACATCCCCCAAGCCCCGTCCTCCATTGCCCCCGCAACAAGCGCTTTCATATCATCTAGCTCCGACTTTGTGGGCTCCCTGTCCTCGTATCTCATCACGTTCTGACGGATAGTACCCTGACCTACGAGAGAGACTACGTTAAAAGAGGCTCCCGAGGCGTCGATGATCCCAAGGTAGTCTCCCATAGACTCCCAGCTGAAATGGAAGTCGTCGCCTAGGCGTGCCCTCATGTATCTCTCCCTATATGCCTTGACGCAGGCGTTCATGGGAGCGGCGGAGCTCCCGCAGTTTCCCACTACCTCGGTGGTAACCCCCTGGCGAACCTTACTCTCCACTCTAGGGTCAATGAGGACATTATAGTCTGAGTGGCTGTGAATATCGATAAAGCCAGGGGCCACCACGAGCCCGCCGGCATAGATGGTTCTCTCGGAGTTAGCCCCTGATAGAGATCCCACCGCCTTGATTCTATCCCCCTTTATACCTACGTCAGCCCTGAACCAGGGGTTCCCAGCCCCATCAATCACCTTAGTATTCACGAAGAGAAAGTCTAGATCCATCTGGATTCCCCGTATTAGATTCTTAGTCAGGTCTTAAATCGTTTTTCGGGGCTCAGAGGTCTAAAGGTGAAAGAAAGAGAATCGATCATTCACGAACGCAGTATTCTGTCCGGAAATCTCACTCCAACTTGTTGTCTTGATAAGAGTCTGCTTTTTCCTGTTACGCGAGCTAGCATCAGACTGTTCACTAACACTCAGATCACCTTCCTGTTGAAGACATACAGAATTTCCTCGCCGAGGGCTAAGACGGAGACTCCCTGAGGGGGGATGGCGTCTCTACGGTAGAGACGGTACGGTGGGGATAGACCCACGATCAGTTCTAGGCAGTGGATGATATCCTTTTCTTGAGAGAATGAGGCTTATAGCTTCTTGGGGATAAAGCCAGTGAGCCCCAGAATGTTACCCCGGAATATACCGTCGATGTCCTCAGTGCTCGCGATGGCGTCAGGTCCCTCGCTCAGCGATTTAACAGCCTCGTACTGCTGCTCTAAGATGTTGATCCTATAACCCCGGGGGAAGAAAGAGGAGTCGGTTCCATAGATTACCTTCTTAGCACCCCCAGCAGTGATAGCTCTCTCAAATATCTTTCTGATGTCGAGGTCATATGGGAGATATCTCATCCATGAGTTGGAGCCGCTGGAATCCATATAGATATTGTCAGCCTGATACTGGAGTAGCAGGAGCTCCCTGAAAAACCCGGCCCCGAAGTGGGCGATTATAAAGTTCAGATCGGGAAAGTCACGGGATGGAACCTGGATATCCAAGGGATTTCCATGGCGGAGGTCGGCCTGGCCCCCAATAGTGATGCCGAAGTGAAGAAAGATTGGTAACCGATGCTTCAATGCCGCCTCATAAACACTATAGCAGGCGGCATCATAGGCGTGGAGCTCTGGCCATGATGAAGGGTAGAGTTTTATTCCCTGGAGACCGTCACGGAACACCTTTCCAACTTTCTCGGCTGCATCAGGGTCTTCAGGATTGATGTTGGCGTATCCCATGAAGCGCCCGGGGAACCTTGCCTTTGTCTCAAGGAACTCGTCATATGCGTCAGCGCCAACCATGAATCCCATCGCAGTGATTCCGTATCGGTCCATCTCGTCCACCCACTGCTGGGCAACGTCTGTGGACTCGTCGGGGAGCTCGATCGAGGTCATGTCCGTCCTGGAGCGGGTCCGATTCTCAAAGCTCTCCCGGTTCCTCCCCCTTAGGCTCCAAGCCTTAAGCGTGCTAGCGGTGAAATAGTGGGCATGAGCGTCCACCACCTCAATCCCGATCTTAGATAACATATCAAAAATCCATCCCGTGGTTACCCTTGAATAACGGAGACCTATTGATATCTTTGGTGCTCAGGCCTCTAGTAAAGCCCACTACTTGAATCACTCACAACAGGGGACTTGTTTAGGCGCTTTTTGTTGAATTAGCTGAAGATTAGCCTTTTTTTCGCGTGCACGGGGAGCTTGGATACATTAGGCTTCTTTTGAAGTCAATTGAGAAGATGATCTAGGTTAAATCAGTAATTCTCTGGTAGAAGTTCTCATGAATCGTCTGAATATGAGCTTAAATACAATGCTGATGGAAAATCGGTCACTGAGGATGAGATGAATTAGGCCAAAGTTAGCCGTGAGGAGAACCAAGGACAGTAACTTCACGCGCGCCGGGGCCTAGATGGTAGGCGTTCCACTAGAGGACCTGCATGGGATCCTATGTCACATATCCCTCAAGGGGTCTAAAGTGGTGTACGCGAAAAGGGTGAGGAGTGCCCCATCATGCAGATGTTTGAGAGGTATGAATTGTCGCCTATAACAGGGGACCTCCCTAAGAGGAGAACGGCAGCGGAGGAGTCTACGAGCCCCATCAGGGGCACCGAAGGGCCATAAAGTTCGCCTATCTCAAAGTCCGAAGTAAACTGGCCCTTCCAACACGAGATTAGGTATGGCTTCATCTGCTTGACTCCTTGTATAGTCATCGGCTCCCGTGCAGCCGATTCAATTCCTCGTTCATTCGTTCTCCCTAGGAAGAAGACGGCTTTTTGCCATCCTTGATTAGTCGCAAAATAGTTATACACCTTTTGAAGCCTACAGCTAGTATCTAAATGGTTGATGCTGAAAATTTTTATTCGGAGCTGGGAAAAACCTTCGAGCCTGGGATCATTACCCGGGTAGTCCTCGCCGCGATGAATATGGCGAAGCAGGGGAAAAAGATCATTGGGTTCACGGGAGGCATGTATGATCCACCGTCTCTGCCAGGGGAGGAGGTCAGCGAGATCTTGGCTGAAGCCTCTGAGGAGGACTGGAAGACGATGCTCCAGTACGGGGGCACAGTGGGATTTCCGGAGCTCAGGGAGGAGCTCTCAAAGTTCATGGCCGGCCACGAGATTGAGGCCGACCCTGAAAGAGAGATCATGATAACAACAGGGTCCCAGCAGGCGCTGGATCTTGTGGCGAGAGTATTTTTGGATCCCGGAGATGTCGTTATCGTGGGCGCTCCCACGTATCTCTCAGCTCTAGGAGCGTTCAGGCAATTTAATCCAGAGATCAGGTCAGTGGAGATCGATGGTGGTGGGATGAACATTACGGCCCTTGAGGCAGAGCTTGAGGAGATTGAGGGGGAGGGGAAATGGGCCAAGCTCCTCTACCTGGTACCTTCGTTCCAGAATCCCACGAGCACAATGCTGACGGAGGAAAGGCGGAGGAGGATTGTGGAGCTAGCCGAGGAGCACAACTTCATCATCCTGGAAGATAATCCCTATGGTTACATTAGCTTTGAGGGGGAGATGCCACCACCGATCATGGGGCTGGACAGGGCGGGAAGGACGATGTACACGAGTACCTTTAGCAAGATCGTGTCCCCAGGGATGAGGATCGGGTGGCTTGTGGCCCCCAGTGAGTTCATCACAAAGATGGTGGAGGCGAAGAGTAATGTTAGCATCTGCAACGATGGGATCACCCAATATTTGGCCACACAGTTGTTCAAGAGAGGGGACGTGGAGAGGCAAATATCAAAGGTGACAGAGATATACAGACGAAAGAGGGATCTAATGCTTGAAACAATGGCAACCAACTTTCCAGAGGAGACGGAGTGGAACGACCCAAAAGGGGGGCTTTTCCTCTGGGTGAAGATGCCGGAGCACGTAAACACCACAAAGATCTTGAAGAATGCTGTGGAGAATGGCGTCGCCTACATCCCGGGCTCCAACTTTTTTGCCGAGCCGGTGCACAACTATATGCGGCTCAACTACAGTCACCCCTCTGAGGCGGATATTGTAGAAGGTATCCAGATCCTGGGCAGTCTGCTGAAGAAGGCAATTTAGGAGCCTCTCCCCACCCCTATTTTTTCGCGAGTGTAATGCTTCTGAGTTTCTTGAGCATATTAAGAGCAGATCAGCTTCGCCTATATCAATCAGGGGCGTGGTATATCCAGAAAATAAGGAATGGGACATTTACCCTGTGAGGGTTTTGTAAAGTTATTACGAAAAACTGATTAGTTCAACGATTGTTTGAGGATAATCAATCATCTTTACCGATATCTTTATTAAAACTACGAAAACAAGATGGGCTACGTAGTGTTGGCCTCAGGGGTATATGATATGGCAGGGAAAAAAATCAATATTCTAGATACAACTTTAAGAGAGGGTGAACTTAATTCGAGTGTATATTACACTTTAGATAAATTCGAGACCATCGGATCAGCCTTAGTTGAATTGGGGACGCCCAGAATAGAATTTTCAATCGCATATCCTCAGAGAGGGAAAAGTATCGGAGAGATGAGGGATGTTCTGAAAACCATTCAGGGAGGCACCAAGGATTCAATTATAATTGTTCAGTGCAGGGCTCTCAGAGAAGATGTAGAAATCGCTCAGAAAATGGAAGTTGATGGATGTGGAGTTTATTTAGCCATATCAGAAGAGCATAGAAATAATAAATTAAGAGGTATATCAGTTGAGGATACCGTCACACGGTTTACTGAATCGTTGGACGTCCTAAAAGAATGCGGCTTCAAATATAGGAGAGCGGTTCTAGAAGACGCATCAAGGTTCTTCTCAAAGAGTAAAAGTGTTGAGGATCATCTCTACCATCTCAAAAAGATTATAGAAGAAACGGACAGAGCAGGTGCAACGAACATCAGTTTACCCGATACCGCTGGTCTACTAGAGGAAGACGAAGCCATTGAGATGTTTGAATTTGCCAATAGAATAACCGATAAAGAGTTATCGGCCCATTTTCATAACGATTACGGAAATGCTTTAGGAAACACTAAGGCTGTGATCAAGCGAGGGCTAGTTTCGGAGCCTCATGTGAGCATTTATGGACTGGGAGCTGGAGCAGGCATCACGGATCACTATGAACTCAGCTCCAATTTGCTCGATAATTCAGATATCAAAACCGGCGAAAATAGAGGGAGTTTCCTAAAGCTATACAAAACGTTTGAGAGCACCACAAAGATCCCAATACCTTGGAACCACCCTCTATCAGATTTTGCCAGAACGGAGAAAGCTGGCACCCACCAGGCACAACAACTGAATAATCCAGAAGGTTATATTCCACAAAAAAAATTGGAATATGATTTTAACAATAGAGTGATTTTTGACATAGGAGAATTTGTGAGTGAACGTTTAATAAAACAGTTATTAAAGACTTATGAGGTTAATGATAGTAATGTTAAGAAAATAATTAATTTAATTGTCAGAAGATCAGCGTTATTAAACAGGAAATTATACAACCGAGAAATAAGGAATCTAATATACGATGTCATAAATGTAAAAATTTCGACTGCTTTAATATCACAGTATGTGGGTCCGGAAAAAGGATTTTATCTTTTAAAAGTAAAACCTCAATCAACAAGTGATATAACAGAAAAAATAGAAAATATAAAAGGAGTAGAAAAAGTGTTAGAAACTTATGGCATATACGATATTATTATCGAAGCTTATACTGATAATAATATGCAAAAAGTAATAGAGGGTCTAGTTGGAAAAGACATGATTGAAATTTCTCCTCTTATAGTGGGATAATGAAAAAGAGCATTCAAGATCTAGTACACGCCACGACACCGGAGGATATACTCACAAAACCTCCCTCAAGCACTAGGCACAGCAATCTGTAGTGGCCTAAACTTTTGTGGGATTTCGAATCGCGCCTAGGAATCCAATACAAAATAAAGTAAGCAAGATAGGGGGGCATTACGGAAACACATACACTACAGCATTTTCCTGACGATGGAAGCGGTCCCCTTGGAGCCAAACGCGTTGAGGAACATCAAGCACTCCCCGTAGGAAAGAGCCTCAATGGCGTCTACGGTCTCCTCGTCTACATCGTCAATGCGCTCCCGGAACTCCCCCACGGCGTATTTCACGTTCTTCCCGAAGAGCTCTTTATCCGAGATTTCCGGGTCCTTCGATCTATATGTTTCGAGGGTCCAGTTATAGATATCCTGGTACAGCTCAGGTTGATACACCTTGTAGGTGTTCAGGACTAGGTTCTGCCAAAAGGTGGCGACGTTGCCCTTGATTATATCCCCTCGGGGGAAGACTCTTTTTATGAGTTCCCGGGGTGTGCCGGTTATGCCGTGCTGGGCGATCCTCACGTCCAGATAGTTTTCCCTCAGGGCCCTAGCGACGGCCTTCGTCTGGGGTATGTCAATGGAGACCTGCTCCATCATGTTTCCGTGCGTGTCATAGACGTTCCCGTGGGAGGCTCCGTTGGCAATAGCCAGCACTTGGGGGTAAACGTCATTTTCGTTCAACGCTCTTACGAATGTAACTGCCTCTTCAGGAGTTGTAACTACCTGACCCTGGAAGTCCTTCTTCCCTATCTCCCCGACCTCCACTTCAAGACCAAAGGGTCTCCCCCTCATTCGAGACTCGATGTGCTTAGCGAGCTCCGTGGTGACATCGATGTTCCGAGCCAGCTCCTCTCGAACGTTCCCGCCCTGATGGTTGAAGAGATACGAGGCATCTATGGCGAACGAGGTGAACCCTGCGTCAATCTGAGCTTCAACAAGCTTCTCCGTCTCGGCTATATCTTTGGGGGAACCCTCCTTCAAGGTGATGTGATCGGCATGGAGCGCCCATACGTCGAAATCCACCTCCTCCGCGGCCATCTTTACCGCCTCGGCGTACTCATTTGGCACCATACCTGTGTAACCCCTACCGACGTTACACTCCGATCGGGCGATCTCGAAGATTATAGCTGAATCTAAATTCTTTGCCGCCCTAAATAGCCCCTCAAGGAGACCAGCCGGGATCCTGATGTTTGACGCGAGGATTATCGCATCCTTATCCCGTAGACTGTTGAACAGTAAATTACCAGGTATTGGCTCGTTCATCCTGATCATCCCTCGTTCATTCTCATGATTAACTCTATTTCTCTCTTTCCGCCAATGTAAACGGGAACAAGCTGGGAGATCGCCTCGGGCTTGATTGAAAGCAGGTCTCGATAGCCATCACTTGCAGCGCCCCCAGCCTGGGAAATGATGAAACTCATAGGGATTGCCTCGAAGAGTAGCCTTAGCTTACCATTCTTGTTGCCGGTGAAAGAGGGATATGTGAAGACTCCCCCTTTGTGCAGTATCTGATGGACGTCAGCCACGAAGGAGCCGCTATACCTCAGCTTATATCCATCATCCTCAAGCTCCTCGATAAATCCCCTATGGGTCGGAAGGTAGTCCCTCCTTAAAGCACCCGGAGAGTATATCTTCCCTTCAGAGATAGTGACGTATTCCTCCTGCAGGACAAAATCTCCCAGGTCATCCAGGGCGAACTCGTGGACCCCCTTTCGCAGGGAATATGTGAGTGTAGTGACAGGTCCATAGAGGACATATATCGCTCCGAGCAGCTCGTTCCCGGGGCTAAGGAGGTTTCCCCTGTAGATCCCTACGATAGTTCCCACGGCGAGGTTGACGCCGATGAGGGAGGAGCCATCTAGGGGATCGAGGGTTACTTCTAGGTTCGAAGTGGAGTTGTGAAAAGTCAATACTTCAGGCTGCTCCTCAGAGGCGACGCGTCTTACTAGCCCAGCGTCCCTCAGCCCGGAGATCAGCAGCTCGTCGGCCCAGACGTCCATGGCAACCTGATGCTCGCCGTAGACGTTAGAGGAGGCCAACGAACCCTGTCTAGTGCTGAATCCCCTCCTAATTGTCTTAGCCACTTTGCTGATTTTGAGGATCACCCGCCTAAGGTCCTCGTCTTGTCCTTTGAGGTGTGTTTCTAGGTTCATTCAGAATCTCCCCCCTATAGTCATGATAAACTATTTTCCAGATATAAAGAGAATACTAGTGATAATTCGCGAACTTCATCAGTGGGACCTGAAGGAGAATACCTGATTCTACGGCAACACCATCAGCCCGGTGAATAGTTTAAAGAGATCCTTTACGTTCTCTACGCCGTTAGGGATACAGGGAAACTGGTCATCGCAGTCGACATTCCCACCAAGATATTGGGTCTATGAATTCTACAGAGAGGCACTGAAAGGATGAATATCCCTATGCCATGATTCAGGATTTAAAAGAAATAGTGGTAAGGCCTGAAGATCAGCCTGACTGACATGATGATAAAATAAGGATATTGCAGAATGTTGACTTAGTACTCAACGGGGACCTGTTGCATCACCTGGAAGAGCCTCAGGAACGCTTTGCTGTAGCGGATGATCTCGCTCATGTTCCCCTTGAACTGGAGTTGGCGAGTCATGATCGCGTTGGCGCCCTCAATCTCCCCCTTATTTACTTGGATCCAAATGTCATAGGGCCCCTCCAACGTGAAGTCGGTCCTCTCACCCTCCGCGAGCTCCCTGACTTCTGTGACCTTCCCGTCATCGAATTTCATGTAGATTGCCGGGAGGACGGAGCTATCAGTGACGTTGAAAGTGAAGCTTGCAACAAAAGCACGGGACTTGATCTTGAACTCTTCGTCCCCATTCGCGATACCCTCTACCTTGGTCCAATAATCCAAGCCTAGGAAGTTAACCATCTAATCTCCTCAGATGTTCCATCATCTAGAAAGAACTGTTATTAAATAGGTTGCATGATGGCAGCGCGCGGCTGGCTGTTGCTCCCCTATTGTCGCTGGTAACGGAGTCTTGGTCACCCAAATTTATATAGAGGTACGGTGCTTTGTGATGATTCGTCTCAGAGGTTCTAAGGATGGACGCTAGGGAGGCCCTTGATAAGATACTTATGGCTAAGAGTGTTGCCGTCGTAGGAGCATCCACGGATCCCTTCAAGTGGGGGAACATGCTCCTGGCGGCGATCCAGAAAAGCGGCTTTGAGGGGAAGATCTACCCCGTAAATCCCAAGGCCGAAGAGATCCTCGGGCTAAAATGCTACGGAAATGTTCGGGAGATCCCAGGCGAGATCGACTCCGCCCTCGTTGTGGTACCTGCCCGCTTCGTACCCAGCGTCTTTGAGGATATAGTCGCGAAGGAGATTAAGGGGGTTGTCGTCATTACAAGTGGATTTGGGGAGACCGGGGAAGAAGGGCAGAATGCTATCAGGCAGATCCAGGAGATCTCTCAAGGGAAACTCAGATTCATCGGTCCCAACTGTATGGGAGTCACCAGCAGCCCCGGTAAGCTTAGTGCCCTCATGATCCCCTTCCTCCATGAGTCTGGGGATGTCGCGTTCATAAGCCAGAGCGGCGGCTACGGCCTCCAGCTATATCTTCGAGCCTCCGCCCTGGGAGTCGGGGTGGGAAAGTTTGTGAGCAGCGGCAACGAATCCGACCTGAAGGGCTGGGAGTACCTGAAATATTTCGGGGAAGACCCGGACACTAAGGTCATCGCGATGTATATTGAAGGGCTCAAAGCCGGGCGTAGGTGGTACGAGGAGGCTAGGGAGATCACCCCAGAGAAGCCCATTGTGGTCATCAAGGTGGGCGTCACAGATGAAGGCTCCAAGGCCGCTGCGAGTCACACCGGGAGTATCGCGGGGAGCGACCAAATCTACGACGCAGCCTTCAAGCAGGCGGGTGTAATCAGGGCAGGAGATGCCGTGGAGATGTTCGACTACGTTAAAGGGCTTTTATACTGTGACCTCCCCCTAGGCCCCAACATCGGCATCGTCTCCAACAGTGGTGGCGTGGCCGTGGAAACTGCGGACCGCCTCATACAGAATGGGATGAAGGTCCCTATCCTTTGTGAAGAGGCACAAGAAGAGATTCTCGGCGTAATCCCAGCCTTTGGGAACCCAAAGAACCCGGTGGACCTCACTGCTACCCTGAACATGAACAGCTTCCTGAACGTCCCAGGGATGGTGCTGAAGCAGCCGGAGATACACGGTCTGGTCACCATCGGTCTTGGCACCGCCATCCTCAAGACAATGTTCCCCGACGTCCCTCCAGAGGACCTCGCAGGCATCTACCAATGGCTCAACGGTCAGCTCATCACCGGATACCAAAAGTATGGGAAACCAGTGATCGTGATAGACCCCTCAGCTGACGTGGAGCGCGAGTCCGCCATGATCATGGAGTCCGCACAGATCCCAGTATACATCACACCAAAAAGGGCTGCCGACGTGATGGGGGTCCTCTATAGGAGAAAGCTCTACCTGGACAAAGTCAGAAACGTCTAAGCCCCCATATTTCAATATTAGATCTAGAACCAAGTCCAAGAGCTCTATCATGCTCAGTATTCGTAAGAGACGCTCATGAAATCTCCTCAGAAGGTAGTCATGATTGTCTGGCGTAGTTTATCTGGAGGTCGGTCAGTATTGCCCTAAGGCCAGCCAGGTCCTCCTCAGGAAGGCGCGGCGCCAGCTTGTCCACCATCACTGAGAGGCTATCTATTGCAGCGGCTGCCTTCACGAGATCCTTCTCAGCCTCCTCTTTGCCGGGGATAAGGCGGAGGCCCATATACTGCCAGGCCTTGGCGGTTAGAATGTTTATGAAGAGGCCTAGGAGGTGGTCAAGGTCCAGAGCGGTGAGATCGAAGGATTGCGGTGAATTTCCGGGGGGATCCGGTTTGGACAAATAGATTCCTCTGTAATCTGTCTTGGCAGTTATAGGTTAAAACTCTGTGGTTCAAGTTCTAGATTGTGAATTCCGGTTTTCAGCTAGTTCCCCTGCACGGATATCAGGTGTCTACCAGCGGACCCTAGTTTCCACTAGAAAAGGGGTAAAAAAAATAAAAGGGAAGTAACGGGTGATTAACCCGCTATTCTTTTGCTTATTTGCATTAGAGATACTATTGCCGCAAGGGCCGCTATCAGCGAAGCGCCAATAGCGCCGTAGACCAGAGATGTCAAACCACTAGTAGCAGTGTTCGCATTCTCAGCGGCACTCGCAGCGTTGGAGGCAGCAGTGGCTGCAGCATTAGCCGCAGACTCTGCGTTGTCAGCGACATCCGCGATGTCGCTCACCGAACTCTGTAGATCACCCAGTGAGCTTGACAGCCCATCAACCGCGGCTCCCGCTGCATTAGCTGCAGAAGTTGCGGTGGCAATATCATCGGTTAGGTCGTTGACGATCTCGGCGTTGAGATTCTCGACATCAGTTTTCACGTTTCCTATCTTCCAAGTTAGATCTGATGATAGGGTGTCAATGTCGTAAGCTAGGTCCTCTTTAACGGCGTCGATGTCGTAAGCTAGGTTTGCCTTAGCGGAGTCAATATCGCTAGCCAAGCTTGTTTTAACGGCGTCGATGTTGCTTCCTAGGCTTGATTCAACGGCGTCGATATCGCCAGCCAAGTATGATTGAACGGTGGCGATGTCGTCTGCTAGTCCAGTTTGAACTTCAGCAACATCAGCACTTACACCGGCAACATCAGCACTTACACCGGCAACATCAGCACTTACACTTGCGACATCAGTCTTTACACCGGCTATATCACTTGTTACAGCGGCTACATCTGTTTCGAGGGCTGTAAGGTCAGTATCATGGCTATCGAGTTTTGTGTTGATTCCTCCCAATGCACTGTCTATCTTTTGATCAAGACTCTCTAATACAGTAAATGTGCCACTCGCT
>PBSW01000041.1 GCA_002726865.1 Candidatus Bathyarchaeota archaeon | reverse complement strand
GTATTTTCCATGTGGTCCTATGTCAGAGGAAGAAGATGGCCCGAAGCAAAGGGATGTCCGGAACCCATCGGCGAGCACCCGGAACGTAGTCCACTGGGTCACACATGCAAGGGGAAAGGGGCTCGGGATGTGGGCCTGGCTCCTCCATCGGATAACCGGCATCATGCTCCTTGGGATCATCAGCCTCCACATATTGAAGAACCAGTTTGGCGTTCATGTCCCAGGTGGAAGGCTGGTTACCATTGACCTCCTTATCATCCCCGGGGCCTACCACGCCCTGAACGGGGTTCGGGTAATTCTCGTAGAGGCGTTCGATTGGGCTACTGTAAACGAAGACCGGCTCTTCATAGGGGTCCTTGGACTCACCCTCATCTTTTTAGCTCACTGGTTCGCCGTCGTCGGTCTCTGAGGGGCCTACATGAAGACGCACGAAATATTGATCGTGGGCGGCGGCCTTGCCGGGATTAGGGCGGCCATTGAGGCCAAATCTCTGGAGAGGGATGTGGCCGTTCTTAGTATGGTCTACCCTGTAAGATCCCACTCAGTCGCGGCCCAGGGCGGCATCAACGCGGCCCTTGGGAACGCCGACCCCTCCGATAATGTGGAGAGACACGCTTATGATACTGTGAAAGGTGCTGACTTCCTAGCGGATCAGGACGCCGTTGAGGTCCTCTGCAGGGATGCTCCCGTCAGGGTCCTGGAGCTTGACCGCTGGGGATGCCCCTTCAGCAGGCTTCCAGACGGGAGAATTGCCCAGAGGCCCTTCGGGGGGGCTGTCTTTCCCCGGACTTGTTACGCCGCGGATCATACGGGGCACGCGGTGATGTACACCATCTACCAGCAGGCTCTGAGGCTGGGCGTCGAATTCTACAATGAGAGAGTGGCCCTGAGACTCGCGGTGGACGGGGGAGGGGTCAAGGGTGTAGTTGCGCTAAACATCCGAACCGGGGAGCTGGAGGCTTACCAGACAGGGGCCGTGGTGATGGCGACTGGGGGCTCAGGGCGGATCTACTCGAGGACCACTAACTCTCATCACAGTATGGGTTACGGAATGGCGATGGCGTACTGGGCGGGAGCCCCCCTTATGGACATGGAATTCGTTCAGTTTCATCCTACAACCCTGTATGGAACCAACATTTTGGTCACCGAGGGGGCCAGAGGGGAGGGGGGCTATCTCCTCAACTCTGATGGGTGTCGTTTCATGAGGAAGTACGCCCCGGACAAGATGGAGCTTGCCCCAAGAGATATCGTTGCTCGGTCCATCCATACTGAGCTCTTGGAGGGAAGAGGCTTAGAGGGAGAATACATCCATCTAGACATCACTCACCTCGGGGAAAAGGCTATTATGAATGATCTCCCCCAGATTTGGGACCTTGCCCTCAGCTTCGCTGGGATAGACGCTCGGAAGGAGCCCATCCCCGTCCAGCCTGGACAGCATTATACCATGGGCGGCATTGAGGCCGACGTAGATGGCAGGACTAGGGTCGAGGGACTCTACGCCGCTGGCGAGTGCGCCTGCGTTAGTGTTCATGGCGCTAACAGGCTCGGGGGGAATAGTCTCCTCGATTGTATCGTCCTCGGCGCCAGGGCGGGCGTTGCAGCGTCTCAGGATGCGCCTTGGAGAGAATTCAGTGGGGATACTGCCATCGCCGCTGCACTTAAAGAGGCTGAGGATACCATTGCCTCCCTTCATGGGAAGGCCGAAGCCGGTGATTTTCTCAATCCCTACAGCATAATGGACGTAATGCAGATGACAATGTGGGAGAACACTGGTGTCTACAGGGAATCTGAAACCCTCAGCCGTGGAGTCTTTGGAGTTCAATCCCTCAGGAACGATTTTTATTCGAGGGCGGGGGTGCCCACGGGGTCAGGGATCTTTGACCTCAGTATCATCGACGCCCTGATGCTGGAGGGGATGCTCGACGTTGCCCTCACCATTGTGGAGGGCGCCCTTAGGAGAACGGAAAGCAGGGGGAGCCATTACAGGACCGATTACAGGGAGAGGGATGATGAGGGCTGGCTCAAGCACACCCTAGCCTTTTCCTCACCGGAGGGGCCTGTGTTTGAGTACAAACCCGTGAATATCATAAGGTGGCCCCCGGAGGTGAGGGAATACTAGATGGTCGCCAAACGGGATGAAGTTGAGTTTATAATCTATCGGCTTGACCCCACAAAGGACCAGGAAGCCTACTTTGTTGATTATAAGGTCCCTGTCCGCCCTGGGATGACGGTGCTTGACTGCCTAATTCATATCCAGAGGGAGCTCGACCCCACCCTATCCGTACGGTACAGCTGTAGATTCAAGATCTGCGGCTCATGTGCGATGCTGGTGGACGGGGTCCAGATGCTCGCATGCGAAACTCAGGTCTCCTCCTTAGGCTCTAGGATCCGGGTGGAGCCTCTCCCCCACTTCGAGGTCATCAAGGACCTTGTGGTGGATATAGATCCATTCCTAGAGCAAATTGAGGCCGCGATGCCCTTTATCCACCCCGACCCTGAGGTGGAGGCGCCTAGGGTCGACCCTGAGGAGTTCCGTAAATACAGATCCCCTTCGGGGTGTATATGGTGTGGAGCATGTTCCTCGTCCTGTCCCATCGCCGCTTCTGAGCCCTACTTCCTGGGCCCAGCTGCCCTCGCCCAGATCTATAGGTTTGTCGTTGATTCTAGAGACCTTGAGGAAACTAGGCGCCTGAGGCTGGCTCGGGCAGATAGCTCTGCCTCAGGGGTCTGGAGGTGCCATCATGCCTTTACTTGTGCAGAGGTCTGCCCAAAGGATATCAACCCCGGCCAACATATAGCTCAACTCAGGAGATTGATCCTCAGATCTAGGCTAATAGGAAGAACCTGAGACCTAAGGCTTAGACAATCCGTCTAGGTTCTGGAGCTTTACAACCTTGACCTCCTGAGATACCCGGTGACCATACCTCCTGTAATGCTCGCTAAGGTGGATGTATGCCTGCATTGCGCGCTGTGGATGGGTTTCTTCTAGTGCGCATTTCTAAATAAAAGATTATTTGTCCGGGTTCAAAGGTCATTGGAACTCTGTAGTTAGAGGATCAAATTATCATATAATCCAGGAAGTTTCATCTTTCCAAGTTTTCACCCTCATTTGTATGTTCTCTACCCCTTTTCTTTCGGTACCCTTGGAACCTTCGAAACCTCAATATTAAACCTGCAAATCGGCAATAAATCCGCTCTCACTTGCTAGAACACCAATCCCCTATAAGAGCAGCCCTTTTTCAGTGTCATAAGACGAATCATCAACTGTTATGACGTTCTCTCAACTCTTTTTCATAGAGCAGTATTGGTGGGAGAATATGTGTTTGTTTGTTGGTAAGCTACAACTAATCCTTTTTATTGATTACGAATTAGGGTTATAAGTGGTTTTTATGATGAGGAAGAGGAACGTAGGGGTCGTAGATCTAAGGAATCTGCGCTTCGTGTCTGATCCTCAGGTCTCTCCTAATGGAGAGCGGATAGCCTTCGTTCACACTACTATGGACTATGAGAAGAACGACTATATGAGCAGCCTTTGGACGGCAGATCTCAAGACAGGGCGGATAGTCCAGTTCACATCTGAAGTGGGGAAGTACAGGAACCCTGTTTGGTCTCCTGATGGAAGCCTCCTCCTTTTCACCTCCACCCCCCTTGGGAGGGAGACAAATACCTCCCATATACACGTAATACCCCTAGAGAGCGGCAAAGCGAGACCGATAATCGAAGTGGAAGGGGGCGCAGCCTCCCCCCGATGGTCCCCAGACGGCAGACAGATCCTTTTCACCTCCTCCTTTAGAGATGAGGCGCCGGAGAGCGACGTTATGGTCATTAAACATATAAAGTACAAGTTTAATGGCGTCGGTTATCTAGAAGGCAGGAGCAATCACCTTTTCACCGTCTCCGCTGAGGGTGGAAAACTCAAGCAGATAACTAGGGGCGAGTTTGATGTCAACGCCGCCGAGTGGCTGAATAACAGCAAAGACATCGCTTTCATAGGCAATCTTGAAGAAAACGCAGACATGACCCGAGATCAGTACATCTACTCCGT
Source organism: Candidatus Bathyarchaeota archaeon (assembly GCA_002726865.1). The sequence goes on along the minus strand of PBSW01000041.1, from coordinate 14,798 downwards.
GAACGTGCGGGGAGGTGAGCCAAGAAGGCTGACGGATGGTCAAAGAGTCATTACTTCTCTCAAGCCCTCCCCCAAGGGTAATGTCATCGCTTACATTGGTCATGACTACAGGCGGCGGCTGTGGAGCAACCAAGACATCTGGCTTATCCCCACAGAGGGCGGGGAATCCAGGAACCTCACCCGGAGCTTCGATCAGGATATCGGGTACAAATTGAGCTGTGACATCAGGGTCCGCTCGCCTAATCCCAACCCTCAGTGGTCTGCGAACGCCGAGGCTATATACTTCAACTCGACGTATGGCGGCGCGGTCCGCCTCTACAGGGTGCCTAGCAGAGGCGGGGAGGTCGAGGTCGTCCTAGGCGGTATCGACCACAGCGTTGAGGCCTGGAGCATTTCAGGAAACGACGTTATCACCTACAATGCTGTTTCCACTATGTCTCCTACAGAGCTTTGGGTAAAGGAGGAGGACAAGCTGCGGCGGATCACTGATTTCAATAGTAGATACGTAAAGGAAACCGAGATTTGCGGCCACGAGAGGTTTGAGTTCAAGTCCTCTGGAGGCCACACTGTAGAGGGCTGGCTGATGAGGCCGCAGGGCCTCAAGGTGGATGACAAGTACCCCTTGGTGCTCTGCATCAGAGGAGGCTCTGCAGGGTGCTTCGGTTACGGCTTCATGCATCAGTTTCAGGTGCTGGCAGCCCAGGGCTGGGTCGTTATGTACGTCAACCAGTGGGGGAACGGTGGTTATAACGAGGAGTTCCAAGGGGAGGTTTCAGGCCACTACGGTAAGCAGGAGTACGCAGACCTTATGGATGCCGTTGATCACGTGCTAGAGCACTATAGTTTCATCGACCCCCAGAGGTTGGGTGTCATGGGCAGCAGCATGGGTGGTTTCTTGACCAACTGGATCATATCACACGACAATCGATTCAAGGCGGCCATACCCCAGGCGAGTACATGTAACAGGTACAGCCACTTTGGCACCAGTGACATCGGATGGACTCACGGAAAGTACGATATGGAGGGAGTGCCCTGGGCCGATGAGGAAAAATACCTTTCCATGTCGCCTATAAGGTATGTGGCTTCGGTGAAGACGCCGACGCTAATCATCCACAGCGAGTTGGACTACAGATGCACCCTAGACCAAGCTTGGCAGTGGTTCACGGCTCTCAAGGTCCTCGGCATCCCCAGCGAGATGGTCATTTTCCCGGGGGAGAGTCACGGCATACACAAGCCGAAGCACAAGGAGGAACGGCTCAACCATATAATCCGCTGGTTTAAAAAATACCTCTAGTTTCTTCTTCTCTTTTTCGACACCGCTCGCAATTAAAGATATAGGTCATCACCATGTACGCTGCGCATAGCGTTGATTCAGATATAGTGATCAAACCAGCGTGTGTGTTATTCTCATTACTTTCCTAGATGTATGCATTAGTGTGCATGTTCACGTCATGACTTGACGTTCATAAAGTGACGAAATAGTTACTTAGAATTCTTCTGAGCTCGGCGTTTATCCATGAATTTTAAGTTCTTTAAATATTTGAAATTATGTGGATTTTGAGGGGCTAGTCGCATTGATTATGTACGCGATCCAGGACTGACCCGCCCTCCTTAGGTGGCTGGCATTATGCTCTGGTAGGCGTCAATCTCCGTGGCGGATTCAATATAGGTCTCTCCCTTCTTTCCCGTTTCCAACGAGCCGTAGACTATCACCTGAGTCCTCCAAGTAGGATATTTAACGAAGTTTCTCTGCCCGTACGGGGTGTGAACAGCTTATGATGAGCAGGATTAGGAGGAACTTGATATAGGCCACTGTTTCTAATTGGTTTATCTTTAAGAGGAGAAAAATGTTTAGCTGTCTTTTACTCTTTTCAAGTGAGACATGAAATTTGATAGTGGATAATAATCATGGTCCGTTCTCTAGGCCGGAATCTTCTCACTCTTTTTGATGATCCCCGCTATGATAGCGGTGGAGGCATAACTATGGGCAATCGCCATTATCCAGAGGGGGTCAAGGGTTTTGATTACCATGTAATTCCTAATAAGGGCCAGCGTGAGGGCGCTAATGCCGAGGCCCCAGACCAGCCAGAATACCCTATATTTTTTTTTCTGATCCATTGATTAACCTCGAAACTCAAGCATCATTTAAATCTATTTCCATATGTGATTGTTGCAAATAACATTTAGATTAAACAGGTACTTTACACACCTTGCAACTCTTTTATTACTCTACAATGCTATCTGTAGATATTCTAAAAGCATGTGGGATTGAGGTCGAGATGATAGACTGGGATCCTGCGTTTGAATAAGTTGTTAATCATACACCCCTCTGATCTAGAAGATACACGTTCCCAGGGGATCATGGCCTTGCGGTTCTATCCTTGGGTCAATCAACTAGCTGACAATGATTCTTGGCATCATTCCCTAGTGCCAGTTTTCCAGGAAAAAGACCTTATGTACTAAGCATCCTATGTTCATGGTCTATCATCCAAAGCAAAATCTCTGATATTGCGCAGATGTTTACACCAATCCTCACTAACCTAGCGGCCACTGAGTCGTACGATGCATTAGTTACTATTTTTTAATGGAAATGGGTCTAGGAAACGGCGTTACCTAACCCTGAGTCAGCCCTGCTGCTTTCAACGACTCTTCTGACCTCTTCCACTGCGGCCTGGTCCTCCAAGGTTGACGTGTCTCCCACGGCTTCCCCCTCAACTATGGCCTTGATGACCCGCCGCATGATCTTCCCGCTCCGGGTCTTTGGCATACTCCTTACAAAGTAGATAGCTGCTGGAGTTGCTAGGGGACCGATCACCTTTCTCACATGGAGCCTCAGCTCTTGGGCGAGCTTAGGGCTGGGCTTTTTCCCCACTCTGAGGATCACGAGGCCGATGGGCACCTCCATTTTTATTGGGTCCTTTATGCCCACGACGGAGGCTTCCGCGACAGCTGGGTGGCTAACTAGGGCGTCCTCGAGCTCGATGGTTCCCAGCCTGTGCCCTGCAACCTTAAGGACATCGTCGCTTCTGCCTAAGAGCCAGTAGTAGCCGTCCTTGTCTTGGACGGCGTAGTCTCCGGTGTAGAAGCGGTCCCCGTTGGCGTTAGGGTATCTGTTCCAGTAATAGTCTAGATATCTTTGGTCGTCTTTGTATAGAGTCATGAGCATGCCAGGCCAAGGCTTCCTGATGACCATGTAACCTTTTTCCCCCGCAGGCACAGGGTCCCCGTCCTCGTTGACCACTATGGGGTCTATTCCAGGCATAGGGAATGTGGCTGAGCCCGCCTTCAGGGGCAAGAGCTGGATGCCGGGGGCAGGGGCGATCATGAATCCCCCGGTCTCAGTCTGCCACCAGGTGTCAATGATAGGGCAACGCTTCTTTCCAATGACTCTGTAATACCATCTCCAGACCTCTGGGTTAATAGGTTCCCCGACTGTGCCCAGGATCTCTAGGCTGCTAAGGTCAGATTTTGCGGGGATCTCGTCCCCAAACTTCATTAGGAGCCTTAATAGTGTGGGGGATGTATAGAACTTGTTGACTTCGTAACTCTCGATCATCCTCCACGTCCTCCCGGGGTCAGGGGTGTCAGGGGCCCCCTCATACATCACGCTGGTGAGGCCCAAGACCAAGGGGGCAAATACGATATAGCTGTGGCCAGTAACCCATCCTACGTCGGCGAAGCACCACCAAACGTCCTCATCTTTCACGTCGAATGCCCATTTCAATGTGGAGGCCGTATATGTGAGATATCCGCCGGTGCAGACCTGGACTCCTTTGGGTTTCGCGGTGGTTCCCGATGTGTATAGGACATATAGGATATGGGACGAGTTCACTGGCACAGGTTCGACGTATTTCTCCTTTGCCTCTGCTATAGCATCGTGGTACCAGATATCCCTGTCAGGCTTTATCTCCACGCCGTGTTTAGTCCTCTCCACAGTGATAACTTTCCTGACGCTAGGGCACTGGTCTGCGGACTTATCTACGACCCCCTTTAGGTCGATGACCTTATTTCGCCTAAAAACTCCGTCAGCAGTTATAATGATCTCCGCCTCGGTGCTCCGAATTCTCTCTGATAATGCTTTGACGCTGAAGCCGGAGTAGACTTGAGTGAATGGGGCTCCTAGGCGGGCGCACGCTAGCATTGCAACGGGGAGCTCTGGGATCATGGGCATGTACATCGCGACGAAAGTACCCTCCTTCACTCCCAGCTCCTTTAGGGCAGAGGCGAATTTATTGACCTCCCGGTATAACTCACCGTAGGTAATCACTCTCTTGTCTCCGGGCTCACCTTCCCAAATGTAGGCGACCTTGTTCTTTTTCGCCGTGGCTACATGACGGTCTAAACAGTTGTAGCTTGCATTTAGTTTTCCACCGTTGAACCAGCGGGCATGCCTATCCTCCCACTCTAGGACTCTGTTCCAACTCTTGAACCAGTCGAGCTGCTTAGCCTCCTCGGCCCAGAATGCATCGGGGTCCGCTATGGAGGCTTTCCAGGTCTCCCTCAGCTTTTGGTTAGGTTCAAACTTTTCATCCACGGGGAGCGCTGCAAGAGTATCTTCGCTCATGAAAGGCCAAGTCTAATTAGCAGCAAGTTAAATATAACTTTTAGAATTTCTCCTTTTTTCCAATTTCTACGATTGATTAACCAAGCGAGTCTTTCCCTGAATGTTTAAAGAAGATCAGGATGTGCGATAAAACCACTTATCTATGCTCTGTTTGAATCTTGTATACGCCGAGATAAAAGGAGGCCCTTGTTCCTTCTTCGTTTCATTATTATCGGTGGATCTCCTGTTTTTTTATTGGGTAAATAGGGACCGTTCTTTTTCCGTTTATATCGCGCGCAGGAAATCTGATACAGGTTGATATTAATCCACATATGATGTTTGTACACGCGAGTGTCTGAACTTGGTGTCATCCGTCAGTCTAAGGTCTTCTTTCTTTTTGGCTCCTTGACTCCCAAGGCGAAGATCCCAGCGCCTATTAGCCCAAAGACCATACTTAGCTGGAAGGGGAGGTTGGGACTATAGGTTTGCCAAAGCCATGCCCCTACTATAGAGGAAGGGGCACCGAATATTCCAGTGACGGTTCCGATGGTGCCCATCACTGTCCCTCGTTTTGACTTTTCCACGAGGTCTGTGACAAGGGCATCCCAGGCGGGCCCCCCAGCGAAGTTGTTGGCACCACCCCCCAGGGCGTCCCCGACACTGCTCAGGGAACGGGCGAGATAATATGTGGGGAAGTTGTATGTGAGGGTGATCGCGCCCATCGTGAGTGGGGTTATTATTCTAGATGCGAGGATGAGAGGCTTTCGCCCGTAGCGGTCGGCGAACATTCCCCCTGGGAGTGCCATGGCCGCAGTGATAAGTCCCACAGTTGTTTGGACAAGGCCGAGCTGGGTGTTTGTGATCCCCACGACCTCAACTGCATAGATGGGGAGGAACTCCCGAACCATTCGAACCCCGAAGCTCCCCATTACGGCGACCACCACCATAATCCACATGGATCTAGGAAGATTGAATTTCTCGGCGAGTGACGCACGCATGCCCCGCTTTTCCTCCTTAGTGATCTTAGGTTTGTCGTCCACCAAGGTCTCGGTAATGACCCTACTCCTTACCACTGTCACAATGATAGAGACAATGACTGTAAGGAAAAGGAATACTCTGACTCCTTTCCTATAACCTAGGGCATCCATAACCACTCCACCGATGATGGGGGAGACGATTCTGGGGATTGAGATGATCATCCGGAACGCCCCGAAGCCAGCGCCCCGCTGCATCTCGGGGAGACTGTCAGCAATAATGGCGTTATACGCTGGCATGTAGATGCTCGCGGCCCCATTTATTAGGAGCCCAGGAATAATGTGGCGCCAGTCAGCGGCTAGAATGAATATTAGAGGGGGGATGATCCGCAGCGCGGTGCCGTAAACTATGATCTTCCGGCGGCCGAATCTATCGGCTAGGAGCCCCCCGGGGAGCTGGAACAGGAGGCGCTCCGAGGACTGGATCATTGCAAGCAGGCCTAGAGCGGGGATGGATGCGTTTAGCTCAGTCTTGAGATAGAGGTTCCAGAAGGGGCGCCAGCCCTGCTCCATGAGGGTAAACGCCGAGGTGGTTAGGGCGATGGTGAGGATATTCCTGTTAGAGAAAACATCCTTTGTGATGCGAAAATAGGATTTACTTGTCATGTCATGCAACCCTCAGAACTTCTTTCTGTCGGTTTCCCCTTCCCCTTTAATGATTGTTGTGCCGGGTTAGTCCATAAAAAGTAATATTATGCCTTAATCCTTCTCCAATCCATAACCTAGAGTTGTGTTCCATAGATTTCTTAACGTACAAATCCATCGTGGCCTCCATTATGGCGGCGGGTGTCCTGTAGGTGGTCTTCAACGTGGAGGGAATTTCCTTTTCCGTGGTGCAGATGGGGGCCCACCGTGGGAGGGGCTCTAGGCGTTCGGGACAAGCTTTGGGCTCTCCCCCCACGTCACAGGGATCATATATAGCCTCGCCTCTAATCTCCCGGAACCTCCCCTTCTATCCACTCCTCATAACCACCAAGCTTATCACACCCAAAGAACGTCCCCCCCTCTATGAAGTTTGACTCAAGGCGCAGCCCCGTCTACACCACCCATGGTATGGTAGCCTCAAGCCAGCCCCTCGCTTCTGCGGCGGGCCTGCATATCCTCCAGGTCGGTGGCAATGCTGCGGACGCTGCTGTCGCCACCGCAGCGGCCCTCAACGTCACCGAGCCCTCCTCTACGGGTATCGGAGGGGACTGTTTCTGTCTTTATTACCACGCCGAGAAAGGGCGGGTGCTGGGTCTCAACGGCAGCGGTAGATCCCCTGCAGCCCTCACGCCAGATCTTCTATACAACTTGGGATATGACACGATGCCTCGGAATGGGGTCTATACTGTCACCGTTCCTGGGGCCGCAGCAGGCTGGGTCGACACCCTAGAATGCTTCGGCACCATGGAACTCGGCAAAGTGTTGGAGCCGGCCATCAGACTCGCGGAGGACGGATTCCCCGTTGCCCCTCTCACAGCCAGGGCGTGGGCCCTTGGAGTATCGAGCCTCAAGTCGGGTCCTCACTCCGAGGAGATGCTAATTGACGGCCGGGCCCCCCGAACAGGAGAGCTCATGAGGAACCCAACCCTTGCCCAGACCTTCCGCACTCTCGCCGATCATGGGAAGCAGGGCTTCTATGAGGGCCGGATCGCCGAGGCGATCGTAGAGCTCCTAGACTCTAAGTGTGGAGTCATGACAACGGAAGACCTCAAATACCATAAAAGTACATTCCCCGATCCCATTAGCGTTGACTACAAAGGCACCGAAGTGGTAGAGATCCCCCCCAACGGCCAGGGGATCACCGCATTGATAGCCCTAAACATCCTTGAGGGGTATAGCTTGGAGGGAATAAAGCACTCCAGCGTCAGTCACCTCCATACTCTCATAGAGGCGATGCGGATCGCCTTCGCCGACGCCAGATGGTACATTGCTGATCCTGACATCGTTCACGTCCCGATAGATGAACTCATCTCCAAGGGCTACGCAGCGGAGCGCCGGAGGCTCATAAACTCCGCCGCAGCCTTAGTGACCGTTGGGAGGGGGAGCCCCTTTGCAGGATCGGACACTGTCTATTTCTGCACAGTGGACGGTGAAGGGAACGCGTGCAGCTTCATCAACAGCAACTATATGGGCTTCGGGACGGGCCTTATACCCAAGGGCTGTGGGTTTACCCTCCAGAACCGAGGAGCCAATTTCACCTTAGAGAAGGGCCATCCCAACAGATTGGAGCCCGAAAAACGTCCATACCATACGATCATCCCTGGTATGATGCTCAGGGACGGGCTTCTTCACGGTCCTTTTGGAGTAATGGGGGGCTTTATGCAGCCCCAGGGTCACGTTCAGGTTGTGGTGAATATGGTGGACTACGGAATGAACCCCCAAGAGGCCCTCGATGCCCCTCGCTTCAATATCGTTGACGGCACCAGCGGGGGCAACATCCTCCTCGAAGAGGGGATTGCCCCGGAGACCATAGCCGCCCTCACAAGTTTGGGCCACAAGGTGGTCCCCGCCTCTGGGTACACCCGTGTATCTTTCGGGAGAGGTCAGATCATCCTCAGGGACCCTGAAACAGGGATTCTATGCGCGGGCTCCGACTCCCGGGCCGATGGCCAGGCAGTTGGCTGGTGAAGGCCCAATTTACTAACCACCCCCTGGCATCCTCTCATTTATCTAAGGCGGTCCCCCAAGAGAGAAGAGTATTTTCCGATCCAGCCCTATTCTTATGTTGGGACTAATATTCTTCGTTGCTTCCATGGGCCTATCTTCTAGCAGCTTCATGGTTGCCTTCGTCGTCATAAGCCTCTAGATGGAGAGTCTCATTGATCAATACGACAGGACGCACATGACAGCGTATAGCCGCGTGAGCAAAGTCTTCTTTACTGCTATCACCACGCGCGAACTGAGATCCACTTTATCTGAAAGCAAATATACACCGACCTTTCTCTAGCTCTACCATATGAAGCTCGTTACATTCAAGATGCACACCGAGGAGAGAATCGGGGCCCTCGTGGGCGCCAAGGTGTTAGATCTTACCTCAGCTTATGCTGTGTACCTGAGGGAGGCACACGGGAGGATGAACGCTTGCATATTGGCCCTTGGCCTCATCCCGCCATCGATGAGAGCCTTCCTAATTGGCGGAGAGGTGGCTATGGAGGCTGCGAGGGCGACCCTCGAGTACATGGCGGACCAGTCTGGGGACAAAGAGGGCCTAGATGGAGAGAGACTTTGGCTTAAGCTTGAAGAGGTAAGGCTAGAAGCACCTATTCCTTCACCGGGGAAATTGTACTGTACTGCAGTGAACTTCTACGGCCATGCGACAGAGAGTATAAAGGATCCTAAGGCAAGGGCTGCGGAGATAATAAGGCTCAAAGGGATGAAGCTGAGTGTCCCCGATATTTTCCAAAAACCCCCCGGGCTAGTGGTGGGCCCCCAAGGGCCCGTAATCAAGGTGCGGGCAACAGACAAGATGGACTATGAGTGCGAACTCGCGGTGGTCATAGGAAAGCAGGGGAAGTACATCTCTCAGGAGGAAGCATATGATCATATCGCGGGTTATACCATCCTCATCGACGTGAGTGCTCGGGACCAGGGGTTCCCCCAAGACGTGGACTTTAGGCTATTCAAGAACGACATCAACTGGACTAAAGGGAAAGGAATGGACAATGCCGGTCCCATGGGCCCATGCATACTAACCCGTGACGAGGTCCCAGACCCCTACGACCCGCCCATGAAACTCATAACTCGGGTGAACGGGGATACGAGGCAAAACGGGGATCTATCCACGATGATCATCAGGATACCCCGGATCATTGAGTACCTTTCTAATGGAACCACTTTAGAGCCTGGGGACATCATCTCTACAGGGACAGTGGCCGGGGTAGCCCGCAGCTGGCCCAACGGGTACCTTGATGTTGGGGATGTCCTGGAGTGTGAGATCCCCTCCATTGGGATTCTAAGGTATGAAATTGTGGGGGAATAGCCACCCATAAACCATTTCTGGAATAAAACATCGTTGCGGACCCTGCGCGAAGGGTAAACCCCAGCTGGCTGGTCATTTCCTTCCACCTGCAATCCTCACAGAGTCCGGATGCCTTCTCAAAAAGTACATTGAGGCGATCCCCACCAGAGGGCCCACACCCAAAATCGTGAACCCATATCGCCACTTAACCATCCCAACGTACCACGGCACCATCCGGATGGAGAAGATCGTCAAAAGGAATCCCAAGGCCATCTGCAGGGTCAATGCCGTCCCTACATATCCCTCCTCCGCCAACTCTGCCACCATCGCCGAATATTGTGGTGAATCAGGAATCACTACTACTCCCCACGCCACTGCAACAGCCAACGCTAAATACGGATATTCGAAAAAAAAACCTATCACCAGGGAAATCAGCCCGCTCAAGCCCAGAATACCCCCCGTAAAAACTGTACGCCCACATGAGTCCGCGATTCTCCCCCCTACTCCCGTAGCCACCGCCCCGAACAGGAACACCAGGAAAGCCCCTACTGACACGAACCCCATGGGGTCCGAACTCGGATAAGCCCCAAGATACGACTCTCTCAGGAACACTGGCACCCAGACCCACATTGCGTAGAGTTCCCACATGTGTCCGAAATAACCTACGAACACTAGTTTCTGAGCTCCGTTCCCCAGTATCTCCGCAAATTTACCCACCTCAAAATTTACGGCCCCCACCCCATGAGGCCCTTCCCGGAAGAGTTGCCCGACTAGTAACCCCCCTAAACCCGCCAACCCTGACGATGCAAGCATGGTACCTCTCCAGCCCGGGAACCCCAGCATCCCTATCAGGTAAGGAAGCCCAGAACCTAGGGTCAATGCACCCACCATCACTCCCAGCGCTAACCCCCGGTCCTCTTGAAACCAGGAGGCCGCTAGCTTCATACCCACGGGGTAGACCCCTGCTAGGAAGAAACCCGTCAAGAATCGGAATAGAATCACCACCCCCAAAGACCACCCCAAAGCAGCGACCCCATTAGCAAGCCCCCCTGCCAACGCGGAGGCCACGTAAACACTCCTTGCGTCATAGACGTCTGCCACGTTCAGGAAGGCATAAACTAAACATCCCACCACGAACCCTCCGGTGAGCCCCACGCCCAAGAGAGCCCTACCATGCCCTGAGGCATCAAAGACGGATGCTAACTGGGAGGTAACCGTACCAGAGCTGAACCATAACGTGAGCCCAAGGAATAGGGAGATTGATAGGACGAGGAGAGCTCGCCCTCTGGAACCATTTCCCTCCACAGATCAAGATGATCCACCGATGATAATAACGGATTCCCCCGTCGGCAACAGCTAAAATGATTGACCTCCATACCTTTACGGGAAGATCCCCTGGCAAGACTCACGTTATTGGCGACAATAGTGAGACTCTCAATGCGTAACTCTGGGGGGCTGAAAGTCGAGGGAAGGGCTAAGACGTTGTCAATCCTAGGATCAGAATCAATCGCCACATGCTTCAAATCGGGTTTTCCCTGAATCATGTTCCGGATATTTCATCTTGAACTGTCTCGTTGAAAGCTTTACAGATCCGCATTGGAGTTTATGATACGCCTACCCCCTCTATCTCTAATTTACTCATTCATCGCCTGTCATATCCTCGAGAATATCTACTGGATTACTTTCGACGAAGCAGGCATAACTGCTCAGGGGATCAGCGGTGGTAGCTACCTGCGTCGCCTCCCCCTAGAGAACGACCGCGGTGACTCTGAAGAACGTTAACTCACAGATAAAGGACAATGGTAAGAGCGTTGAACCGGCATCCAGCAGGAAAGCGACTTTTATATAAACACGTGAACGCTTACCAACATGACCCTAGATGGAACGACGTCTCCCTACAGGCTTATCCCCGCTAGATGATCTACTGGGGGGAGGGTTCAGGTACGGATCCGTCTCCCTCATCTATGGTGAGGCCTCTACGGGGAAAACAACTATTGCCTTCACAAGTCTGGTAAGACACCTCGAGAGAGACCCTTGGGCTAAGGCCTACTACATCGACTCAGATAACAAGCTCTCTACACGACGGCTAACCCAGATCACCAAGGACCCTAAGGCCCTGGAGCGCCTGCTCATCTGGAGATCCATGAGCTTCCATGAGCAGGGCAGGACCATTGAGAGCCTCTCCGACCTCCTTCACAACGGGAATATTCCCATCGTAGTCGATTCAATAACAGGGCCCTACCGCCTCGAGACAGGGCGCTCTGAGAGGACATTTAGATCTAATAAAGAGCTTAATCGGCAGTTGGGCTTTCTCTCAGAGACCGCTAAAATCAAAGACTCAGCAATACTCGTCACAGGGCAGGTCCACAGCATCTTGGATAGAGACCCCCCGGAGGTGGAGCCTGTGGCCCAGAGACTCCTAAGATATTGGTCAGACACCATCCTAAAGCTTGAGACCACCTCAATGCAGGGGGTACGCCAGGCGATCCTCAAGAAACCCGGAGATGAGCAGAGGTCATGCAGATTCAAACTGGGGGAGACCGGCATCGAGGAGGCCTAAATACCATGAACCTCCCTCTCTTGACCTGGTTCGCGGAGACCGTCTACATCTACCTCCCCGCCTACATAGCTAACGCAACCCCTGTGGTGCTGAGCGGCGATGGCCCCCTTGACAAGGGCAAGAACTGGGTCGACGGAAAGCCCCTCTTCGGGAACCATAAGACCCTCCGGGGGACTATCTCTGGCCTCGCAGCTGGTTTCCTCATTGGTCTAATTCAGGGGAGCCCACTCAAGGCCGCCCTACTCTCCATCGGAGCGATCGGGGGCGATCTTATCGTGTCCTTTTTCAAGAGGAGAGCGAATCTTAAGCCGGGAGCACTCCTCCCCATCGCCGATCAGATGGGGTTTATCGTCTTCGCAGTGATCCTTGTTGGATTTACTGCTCAGGCGCCCAGATGGGATCAGGCCGTAGGGATCCTAATCGCGACTCTCCCTATCCACTACCTCAGCAATATAGTAGCTTGGACTCTCAAACTTAAGAGCAATCCATGGTAACCGCGTGCATTTCCGTACTCCCTATATCCGTATCAGTAACCAACCGCACGCGGAGGGGCTAATATGATTGCTAGGGAAGGACTACTATATTGGTGCATCACCTTCTTGTTATAATCTATAGCTTTATAATCAATCGGGGGTAGATTATCCAGGTTCGTTGTCAGAGGGTCGGTTGACGATGAGGATACCGGCAAGGTTGTTGAGGACATCACCCACTGCATTCTATAATGGGGGCCATAGGCCCTCCTGAGGTGAAACAGGCCCTTGTCGTCCAGAAGAAAGATGCTTGCCGCTGATGAAGAAATCGCCAACAAGCTCGTCGAGATCGCCAAGAGGCGGGGCTCTACGGTCTACAGCACGCTTAACGAGATCCTTGAGCAGGTGCTCCGAGCGGACGGAATGGGGCTCAGTCTCAATAACATCATCGAAGACCGGGAGAAGATTGAGAAGGCCAAGACCCTGGGCCTTACTTTCACCGTAGAAAAGCTTCTGTACGAGGTGGTAGGGCTCGCCTATGAGAAGGCCAGGGATGAGCTCGCTGAGATCTGGCATGAGACTGGCAGGTGGTATGGAAGGTATTTTGCTGATAAGGGGGGCGATCCTGTACCCTCCTTCAAGAGTGCCTTGGAACTTCTCTCCTTGGGGAAACCTGTCACCAGCATCGAGAAGCAGAATGGGGGGCGCATCGTGATCTCCTGCGTTGGGGAGATGTACACCGACGGGTTCACCGAGATGCATGGCCTCTTCATTAGGGGAGTCATGGAGACTTTCGGCTGGGAGCATACAGAGACTGAGAATAGTAAAGGGATGATTCGGCTCACCTTCACGAGCCCACGGTGAGCATGATGATCCCTGAGACAACGTCTGATAATAAACTCCTATCTCTGCCTGAGGAGCTGCTGGACCGGCTCCAGCGGGCGGCTACCCGAAAGGGGCTGTCCCTGGCTGCGTACTCAGCGGAGAACCTCGAGGAGGCCCTGAGAGCCGAGGACATTGGGATGCCCTTAGGTGAGGCCGTTGAATCACACCGGATTCACCGGGTCCAGCTTGCTGCCGGGGCGATCCAAGTTCCCCGCCAGACTCTCGATAAGGTAGTTAAGGCCTTATACTCTACTGAAAAGGAGGTTACTCTTTCTGACTGGGACGAGGCTGGGAGATGGAACGGGGAGTATCTCCGGACCCTTTTCGGTGAGAATGCTATCGACGTGATCGGAGGGGCGTTGAAGGTCTCCTGGAACCTTGACGAGGTTGAGATGACGCACGACGAGATGAAAGTTGAGCTAAGGTTTGCCTCATTCTCCCTCTCCGAGGAGATGACAGAGCTCTTAGTTAGCTATGTTGTGGGGCTTATGGCTCCGCTAGGCTACGAGAAGGATGAGATTGACTTTATTAGGGGTCTCGCAAAGTTGAGCTTCAAGAGGGTTTTTCATACCTATAACAGACGGTGAATCAGGGTTTATTGTTACCTGTTAATTTTTATCTCAATTGGGGTTGGTTTTACCGTATTTATTAAAGCCCTAAATCTTTTAATCCTTCTATTTTATGGGATATGAGGAGTATAGGTCTTGCTTAGGGTTTTTATACCAGTTTATATGGATGCTAAGACCCTATATCTACCCTGCAACCCCTATTCTTTCCTGTTTCAACCATTTTTTTGCGTGTGTTGTATACACAGGATAGGTTCCTGTAGACATAGACTTAAGTAATCGATTTATGCTTTTCAACCAATCGTCGAGTAGGGTGGAGGTTACTCTTTGAGTATAATTCATCTCTGGCTCGAACGATAAATAAAGAGTGAAAAGAAAAATGAAAAAATACTCTAAAAAGATTTTATCAATATTCGTACTAACAATTCTAACCCTTTCGTTCGCTATGCCATTCATATCTGTCTTAGCCACAACCGTAGTTCCCGATGATACTACTGTCCAAGTTGGAGATATTATCGGTATTAGTGGTGCAGCATCCTCTGTTCCAGGCTCCACTGTCTCAGCTTACTGGGACACGGTGGTAGGTGGCACAGTTCTAAATACAACCACGGTCGCCAACGACGGAACATATGAAATGGATGTTCTTGTACCCGATACACCGGCTGGCACCTCCTATATTTGGGTGTTTGACACCGTTGATAATGCAATGTCCTTATCCATAACCGTCAGTTCCAAGATTGACCTAAATATTGACAGTGGGATACCTGGTGACGATCTCATCGTTACCATTACAGGTT
>PBSW01000003.1 GCA_002726865.1 Candidatus Bathyarchaeota archaeon | reverse complement strand
GTCCTTTCCATCAGCCAGAACTCGGTAGTGAAGTCCACGTTTCTCCCCAGCTTGTGTCCACCAAAATACAGTCGTTTATATTTTGCCGGAACCTGCTCTGCGGAAATACGGTATTCTAGTTTATTGCTATGAATGCACACGGTGTATTCCCGACTATCGATGCTTAACCGGAATTTCCCCTTTTTGTGTTTCCCACTTTCGTCCACTACCGTGTCTGTAGTAGTGGGACGAGTATCCCAGAACATCAATAACAGAGCCGGTTCCTGACCAACCCTTCCAAACAGTTTCTCCGTATCCGCATCCCTCTTTGTGGGAAGAGATACGGTCCCACTGCCGTTGAGGGTTAGCTTTCCCTTTAGTGCTCGACCATTCTGCTCGAACTCCCTTTCCAATTCTAATGCGATGGAACGTTCAAAATAATTGACATATTTCCGTTTGTCTATCCTTTCGGTGATTCTGGGTCTTTCGTCATACACTTTATTATTTGCTATTGCACACTCTAGAAACTCCTCGAGGTCAGTCTGTCGATCCCGTTGGTCAGTGGTGTTAAGATCCGGCTTTGGCCTACTTGGTCTGCTAGGGGTCTGTGATACAGGCGTCGCCGCCGTATCATTTGTCCTAGGTCGACCTCTTTTGCCCGCTACAGGTTTGGATACTGACTTATCCGTCATATCCTTTCCCCGATTTGTTTCTAGATACGCAGCTTGTTTCTTCTTCTGAGCTTGTTTGATTTCTGAGGTGGTAGGTACTTTGTCCTTGAAGGAGAACGATTTCCTTGGTTTGGTATTTGTATACACGACCTTGTTTGGGACATATTTCTTCTGAGGCTGCCATTCTTCCTCGGAACTCCAACCTTTTACAGGGTCCCCTCTCCTACTGCCCCCTTCATCCGATGTGAAGAATTCCCCAGCTTGTTGCCCCATTGCCTGATCATCGTCCCCTTCTTCAGTACTGTAATAGCCTCCAACCTCTTCTTCAAATTCTAGACCTTCTGACGTATCAAAGAACTCCCCGCATTCCTCTTCTGAGTCCAAGTCATCATCGTTCAGCAGTGCCCCTTGCATACTCATGTCTTCATCATCTGTGTCGCTCATAAAACTTCCAACTCCCGTCTCTATGTCCTCTTCATTCCTTTCCGTTGCAAACACTTCTCCTCGCGTATTATTCATGGGCGCGCCCGCCTCTAGCAGAAAAAAATTGCCTCCCTTTCCGATCGAGACATTGCCTTTACTTTCTTCTTTAAGTTCTCAACCTGATCCTCGTAATTACCATATCCTGCCGCGTCCAATTTATTACGGATTGACTCCTTAAGTTTATGGACAAACGGCTGACGGTTAAGAATCTGCTTGATTTCCCCTTGTGTGCATGGTACCAATGCGTCAAAATCTTCCTCTTCGGCATCTGGATACTCTTCCAATGCTGCCTCGTGGTACACTTGGAAACACTGATCTGTAAGGCCTTCGCCATAGACCAATTCGGCCCACTTTTCAGTGAGTTTAATGTGGACATTGAAACACCTTTTCCCACGCGGGCACCCGCTGAAAGGGGCTAATAAACATATGCCATATCCTGATTCAATAAACTCCGGCCTTAAGATTGGTTCCTGGCCTGGTCTAATTAGGAATATTCTAATAATCTTTGCACCTGACGCCGTCACTTCCACTACTGCTTTGTGCGTTTCTTTAATTTTGGTATTCACCCAAAACGAGTCCCACTTGCCTTCGGCATATTTTGGGAATTGTTTCTTCAATAGATCCTCGTTGTTGGCTTCCTCCTTTGTCAATACCAAGGTATTGGTGGTATTCAGGTCTGCCTTTGGTCGGTCAGTTCCAGCACTTCGTGAACGTGAACGATCCCGAGATTTATCCCGTTCCTTGTCATTGGATTTATCTGCCGCTCCCGTATCCTTTTCTGGCTTCCTCCTTTCGGTCCGGTGTTGTTTCTTTTTCCGATTGTTTTCCGTTTGCCCGCCCCCTACGTCCGGGCACCCACTCACCACCGCTGAGGTGATTGAAAAATCGAGATCATCGACAATTACTTGCCTGAGGTCAAAATCTGGGAGGTTCTGCAATCTCATTTCGGGGACCTTTTTCGTTTCCTGGAAGGCCTTCATCACGGCGAACAAATAACATATCGCAGCACGGGTATCCTGTTCTTCCCCTTCGGGTCGGATTCCTTGTTCGAAATAACGTTTCTCAATATTACTGTATCCTTCAGTTGGGGAGGCCATCTGCCATAATAACCTCTGCTGTATTAGCCTAGCTTCGTGCTTCTGAAACAGACTGCAACTGATTCCAGTGGCATGCGGGTTTAAGAAGTAACGGTGACTAAGCCATAGGAAACATTTCGTGATCCAACTGGTCAACAACTCAGCGTTTGATGCAGTATAGCTTGGGTTGGATGGGTACAGCGATTTGTTCATATGATTCATCATTAGATCATATATAATTTTTGTGGCGTAGTCGTCGTCCTGCACTTTCCTCACTTCCTGGTCCATATTCTTAAGGAAGATTCGTACTTTCTTTTCCCCTTGAAGCGACCCACACGCTGCCCATTGCGTCTTCCAAACCGACTGTGGCTCTGCGGCATCGATAATTTTTTCCAAAAGGGGGACGATCTGTTTGTACAACGCCGTCGAGTTGAAGTAATCCATAAAAGCGGCGACCTCCGTCAACTGCCCGATCAATCTTGTGTAATCCCCAGCAAGTTGCTCAAACCCACCTAACTTACATTTGGCCGCGTATCGATTAATCTCTAGGGTAGTTAATTTGGCCGTCGCTTCCGACTTAACTGTGTACTCTGCCATCGGAACCGGATCTGGGTAGATTATCTTCATACCTTGACGCTTCCCGGGGGCCAAGAAATTCGGCAATCTGTAGGAGAACAGACGTTTTAATAAGAAAATCATTATCAATCGAGTATTCCTGTCTCCCCTGGGAACGCCTTTGTAATTGAAGCACCATTTGTTTTGTACTATTAGATTCGACTGGTGGACTTTAATTACAAACTCACCTTTGTCTTCCATCCATCTAATAGGTTTGGACGGATTTGGTAGGCTATCCTCGTGGAAGTTGGGACCAATTCCCGGATCGTCAGCAGCTAGGTTTCGTGGTACTGGGTTGGCATTTGGTTTTCCCTTACCCTTCCCTTTTCCCGTAAAGTCGCCTTTCCCTTCACCGGAGAAACCATCCTTGCCTTTTGCCGCCCCTTTCCCTTTATCTTTTCCTTTCCCAAACCCATAACCCTTTTGCATCCCTGGAGCTTCGGTCTCGGGAGTCTGCCTGTAGTCTTCCTCTTCCTCATCATATTCCTGCTCCCCTTCCTCTTCTTCTTCATCCGATGGCTCTCCTTCATCTTCTGCCTGCTCATCACTCTCATCAGGATACTCATAATTCAGATTATCCTTCTCTTCTTCCCAATCCTCGTCATCGTCTCCTTCAGCATTTTCTCCATATTGCTTACCCCACCATTCTTTCCATTGTTCGGCCGTCCATTCATCTGGTGTAGTGATACGGACTTTCCTCTTCCCTTTGTTTTCCGAACTGTGTTTTCCTTCAACTGGTTTATCGTTGGGATTCCTATTACTGCTTGACGCTCCTCCACTGCTACTTGGTCCCGCACCGTTGCTGCTACTAGCTGGAGTCTGTCCGCTCGAGGTCCCTGTACCAGTACTATCTGTAGGGGTAAGATTTGGCTCTTTTGGTTGGTTACCAATTTTCGCAAAATGGCTTTTACTTTCTTCAATAATCTTCTCCAACTCTATCACCCTGGCGCTGAGCCTCTTGGCCGCCTTTTCCTGATCAGTGCCTGGTGCAGCTTTTTTCCGTTTCTTTGCCTTTTCCAGATCTGCTAATACTTGCCTTGCGGCATTAATACTTGCAGCTCCGCTGATGGTACTCGCAAGACTTTCTGTCCCACTACTGTCTTCATCATCACTCGGAAGCGGGCTCATACCGGTTGCCTTTCTGATTTCTTTCATCAGTCGCCTTTTCGCTCTCTTGCGTCGGTCTTTCTTGCTACCATTCACGTCCCCTCTGTTGGCATACTGATTAGTTTTAATGATAATACCGGGCGCATTGCTTTCCTTTACTATGGTCTCCCCTCTACCGGATGCATGTTTTACCGTGTATCCAGTTTTACCACTCCGCTCTCCTGCATCGTCTTTATCCTTATGCGGGGAATTTCCCTCCCCTTCGCTTCCCTCAGGAATTCCGGGAAGAGAATTAATAGAGCTTCGACGGGGAATATTCTGCTTTCCGCTGTTAGTGTTATGTTTGCCCTTCTTTATGTAGTCGGTGATGTCGATTAGATGGTCACAATCAAATTCCTCCGTCAACGCCGTTTGTTTATTATTAAAGTTGGACCCACCAATACTAGTAAATTGTCTTCTACGTTCTGAGGCTGTGGTTACGGTAGATACGCTGCAGTGAAAATCACTTAAATTCTCATCATCTTCCCTGGCGTCCCCTGCAAAATTCGCATCTAATAATACATTCATAATGTGCGCCACATTTTTCCCCATGCGTTTACTGAGGCGGTACAATTGGTCCTTTTCGGCTTTGCTACACCCATTCAAGGTTTCCGACTTGGCAATGTCATGCCAAAAGGACGGGGCATAATTCTTATTATCTTCCAACCAGCGGCGGGACCTCAATTTCCAGTTGATAGTGTACTCGTTCCGTGCTGCCCTTGGCGTTACTTCGTCTTGCCCGTACTTGTGTCCAATTGTTCCGTTGTCTACTACTAACAGGTTCGTCTCACCCAAATGGTGTTCTGCATCCCGATGTCTGTAGATTTCGATTGCAGCAAGTTGTAGGGCGTGTGGGTGGTCCACATAGGTTACCGTCTCGTCATGCATAAAGTCCGGGACAAATGAAGTGTGTCTTCCAACAAATAATCCATCCTGCAGTAGGCGGAATAGATGTGTTCCCTTGTTGTCGGTCTCCATATGATCCTGGATATATTTTAGTACATTGTCTTTCCCGAGTGAGATTATCAACACCTCCACCGCTCCATGCCATGCTGCTGCAATAATCACCCGCAGTCGTCCATTTTTCTTCATTTGGTGGCTTGTCGGGGTCGGAGCTGCATTCTGATAATGTGACATGAATTTAGTGAAGTCCGATTCGTTCTGAAATGCGTCGAGATACCCCATAGGGTCTTCTCCGAAGTGTCCGTCCAATAGCGCCTTTCTCGTCTCAGCATCCAGTTGTGCAACCGTATACTTGCTATTATCGAATCCTTTATCGTGTCCCTGGGTAACCACAGTGTCAGGTTTGCTCAATCCATTCTCCCCTCCCTTTTCCAGTTCAATATACCCGATCGCTTCGGTAATGGTACACTTTTGTCCAGCATACCATATTAGATCTTCTCCTTGATCGTCTTTACCATCAACAATACACATCATCGGGCCTTGTACTGGATGGTCAACGCAGACTCCGAACTTTCCTTTAGTGTAGGTATTTTCGACGATTTGATACATTGCCGGTGGATTACCCCGTTGGTCTCTCCATTGTATGAACAAGTCAATCTTGGCTTTCGCTTCGGACAGTCGGTCGGCCCGACTCACTCGGCTACTCTGGCTCAGTTTACTAACTCGGGACCGTTGGTCATCATCCTCCTCGTCAGATCCATCAGTCTCCCGACCCCCTAACTTTGCCACTTTTCCTGGGCGTCTGACCATCCTTTTAAGATGATCTACCCTCTGTAGCTTTTGTACCGTTGCCTGTTGACTCTCCGCTTTAAGACCCCCGATTTCACCTACACGGTATGCTAGACTGTCTTTTAATTGATTCATCGCCCCTTCAATTTCCGCTTTTCGCTCGGCATCTTTTCCCTTTTTCAGGTGTGATAACTCCTCTTCTGCCTCGGTTATCTGTTGCCGGCATACGTCGCATTCCGCTTGTAGCTTATCAATGGTTTCTTCATTCTCCCGTGCCCAGATATCGTAATATTCTATCACATCTCCTATTGACTTCGCATCCGGAAGGTCTAGTTCCCATTCAGCTATCTGAGTAATTTGCGCTTCAGTTAAGCGGCTGGTCCTAGTGAGTACTTTGCTATTAGCATTTGACCTTGCCCTTTTGCTTTCCGACAACATTTGCGACAATTGTTCACTTATTACTGTAATATCTTCGACAGCGCTTCCCACTGTGTTCCTTCGTGCTGTTTTTGTCGTCTTACTCAGTCTACTCAGATTACCCTGCGTTAACCTACCTTCTCCCGAGTGCCGAGACTCCGTTGCCTGGTGTTCCCCTTGTAGGAGCTTTGGGCTTTCCCTCCCATTCTTCTGTCGTTCACTAGCCTCTCTAGTGGTACTCTCGTCTTCTTCCTCTTCATCCTCCCTGTAGGTACTCCGTCGTTTGGGAGCGTACGGATGGTTCTTTGGGGTAGTACCCGTGGGTCTCCCTGGGCTTTTCTTATCGGAGATAACACTCAATCGATCGAGTTCTTTACTGGCTTTACAGAAATCTTCTTTAATTTCTTTCGGTATCGGCTGCTCGATATCTTCCATCGCCTCCTGGAACCCGTCCTGTAGAGTGCCCTTCTCCTCTCTGGTGATTCTCTCTTCACCCTTCCACGACTGCAGTGGGAATCCCAGGATATTCGCTAATTTCCCGAGGGTTTGGTCTACCTTTTCGTAGCGGTTCTGTCTCGGCCAGACATATAGTTGGCCCATCCGGGTGGTTTCGAAGGTGGATGTCGAATTGCCTCTATTAAAAATAACAATTAGGTGATCCAGTGGACCTCCCCCATATAAGCCTCTCAGGATTGCTTTCGCTCCCACTCTCCTGTATTGCCCGGTGATACTCGTCTTTCCTTTGGCATACTTCTCCACTAAGCTTTCGAATTGATCAATTGTGCTTGTCATGGATGTGATGGACGTTCTGTATCCTGCGAACCGTTTCTTTGCTAGGTCAGCTTCTGCCTTCTTGGAAATCCTCGCTTTTGGTTTAGCTTTCGCTTTACTTTTGGACTTTCCTTTTGCCTTTGCTTTTGCCTTGGCAGCTTCTTCTTTTGCTTCAGCAGCCTTTTCTTTCTTGGCTTCGTCTTCCTTTTCCTGCTTTTCCCATTCCTCTTCTGTGCGATGTGGAGTACTTCGTGCAAGTAGTTTTAGCCAATCACGTCGGTTCTGCTTTCTTTCCGCATTATCCGGTTCTGGTACCTCATCACTCTCAATTTCCATGGGCTCGATTCTTGCAGGTGCAGTTTGTCTCGTATTACTACTACTGCTTGCCTGCCCTTTTGATCTCTCCTGCGTTTCTCCTTCCCCTGTATCTGTCAGTTCTTCGTCTTCATCTTTTGCTGCTTTAGTTTTCTTGGCTTGACTATGAACAGCATGCTTCTTCATGGTCTTAATCGATTTGGCAACCGGTTTCTTAGCCGTACTCGCCCCGCCGCTAGGCTTAGCTTCCGATTGTGACGCTTCCTGACTTTCCTCTTTGTTCTGGGGACCTATAATTGCTCCATCGGCAGTCGTATTAACCTCCGCCAGGGGACTCTGTCCTTGGGTATTCTTCGGTTCGTTGTCCTGCCCCGTGGCATTACCGTTGGCCTGAACATCCGTTGGCGTGGTTTTCGTAGAGCCGATATAAAAGGAATTTTTACCTGCACCGTTCTCCATCTTGGTTTCAGCGAAGATTCCAGGATATTTAAACAATGTTTACAGGTTTAAAATACTTGAGTTAGGTGACTCACAATGAATTACCTATGGACAAACGTTTACCCGTTTATCCTTTACAAGTGTGATTACAGTTGTTTCCGCTTGAATCGCTTCTGTTTCCGATTCAATAGTATTGGCTCACCCAGTGTGACTATGAAGATCTCCAGTGTAACTCCGATCTTCCTCGTTAGTGTAGGCGTATTCTCTCTCTTTTTTCGACTCGCGTGTGGTGTGTCGAGCCGGGTTTTTGCGAACTCCTAACTCTCGTGTGGTGAGTAGAATTAGGTTGAAGTTTGTGTGGTCTTAAAACTTCATAACTCTATCTAGATTGCGCCGTCTAGATACCCTTTAGGAACTTCGTGTAGCGGGGAAGTCTCCTTTTTTCTTTTGTTTAAATGGTTTTATTAGTTTATGCAACGTTTGATTCAGGCGACTTCATGAATGTCCCTTAGTCAACTTGCATAGACCGTACAAAAAGATACACCGTTTCTGAAACAAGATTATCGATTAGAAAACTGTTGTTGGCTCACTGTGCAATGGTATCACAGCCCGTCAAAATCCCAGTCGGGGGCACCACGTTGAAACTATGCCTATGGGTATGACGGTTTTCAATGAATGATTTCCGTTTGGCTGGCTGTTCATGTCTTGTCGCCACGTGATTTTCAGGGTTCGTGTGGCTATGTAACAGGCACTACTGGTTTCCCAGTAGTGTCACGGATTCAATTTCAGAAACAATCAAAAAGATTTCGCTGGCTCGTACCAATTAGAACTCAATATTATTATTGTTTTCAATTGCTGTCCATGATTCAATCATTTTATTATCAATGCAAGACGTCGACATGATTTCAAAATGAGTTGTGAACAGTAACATAAAACTGGTAATATTAATAGAGATACAAAATGTTCACAACTCTTGTATATACTGAGAAAATAAAAATTCATTCAAATGATCAGGTGCTCGTTTGACTGAATACCATCACATTAAAACAAAAGAAAACTAATCTTAATAATGAAAATATAAGCCATTAATACCG
>PBSW01000040.1 GCA_002726865.1 Candidatus Bathyarchaeota archaeon | reverse complement strand
TTTCAAAGGAAATAAAAAAATGAGGTAGAAAACCTCTTCCCATTTTATTGCATGAATGAAGCGCATTTTCATGTATTTTTGGATCAATTTCATAGAAATCTTTGAAATAATTGTAATCAAATAAGGGAGAAAATCGTTCCTTTTTTAGACAAAATATGAAAAAAGAAGACTTTCAAACATAAACTTATTTAAAACTATCAGAACGGGGTATATACAACAAAGGAATAAATAAAAATGCAATCAAGAAAAGCAAGTTCGCAAAATCAAACTTTAATTATTGCAGCCGTTGTACTTGTAGTGGTTATCGCGGGTCTGATCTACTTCAGTAGTTCTCAAAAACCCGCTACTACAACCACTCCTAAAGCAAGTCCACGACCTAAAGCTAAATCAAGTCCAAGACCTGCTCCTAAAACTAGTCCAAAATTCATTCCAGTACCCGTTCCTGAAGCTAGTCCAAAAACCAAAGCAAAAGCCGATCCAAAACCTGCTCCTAAAGCGAAACCTAAACCTGGTGCAAGACCTAGTGCAAAAACCAGTGGAAAAAGTGATTTACCGGACAATAAGGTCCCAGTGGTCGCTTCAATAGGCTACTCTACTTCAGCTGATTTAGGTGAAGCTGTCTCTTTCAGCGCCGCAGGATCTATTGATCCGGATGGAGAAATAGTAAAGTATCTTTGGCACTTTGGCGATGGAACAACAGCGTTAGGTAAAAATGTCAAACACACCTACTCTGTCCCCGGCTCCTACGTTATTTACGTTGATGCCGAGGACGATGAGGGGGGTAAGGCTAATACTATAGCCGCTCCAGTCTTTATCAAAATCAACAGACCTCAGGTTACAGAGCTCAGCCTTGATCTACCTCCCGTGGCCATCATTGGTGCATCAGCAAGTGTTGTGAAGGTTGGTGAGGAAGTAGAGGTTTCTGGTGGTGCATCTTATCACTACCGGTTGAGGAGAGGCGCCATCCAGTCATACAGTTCCAATGTTAAAAGTTGGAGCTTTGATTTCGGTGACGGATCTGTTTCCTCAGGTAAAACTGCAACCCATACTTATGACGAGCCTGGAAGCTATAGCGTGGTGTTAACTGTCACTAACAAACTTAATGCAAAAGAGGACTCTGTAGCAAGAACTATAATCGTCACTGAGGAGCCTGTCAGCTACCAAGGTATTGTGAAGAATCCTGATACTTTGATTATGGCTATGGGCGCTCCATCACATCTCGAGCCTATGAGACTCTCGGAAGGAAATGTCGGAAGATGGATTGACCTAGCATTGTTCGACACTCTTATGGCGTTCCTACCAGGCGGAACAGAGCCTTCACTTGAGGGTGGTCTCGCCAAGGATCTTGATGTCTCTGCAGATGGCTTGACTTATACCTTCACACTGAGGGATGGAATAAAATTCTGGGATGGATCAGCGCTTACAGCACATGACGTTGTCTATACATACCGCCGGAGCATGGGAAAGGGAATGAGTTGGGGAGCACTTTTGGTGGAACCTCTTCTAGGAATCGAATATGGTGAACCTATCACCACCGAGGCCCTTGAAGACCACATCTACGCAACTGACGACAAAACGGTTGTGTTCAAGCTCTCCCGAACCTATGGACCTTTCTTATTCACGGTGGCATATCCAGGCAGGGGAATCATCCAAAAAGCAGCAGCCATTGAAGCAGGTTCATGGTATTTGGGAGACACTAGAGACTGGTCCATCGAACTTGACCCAGCCTTTGAGGACGTTGAAGGCGTCATCGCAGGTAAGGGGGTTATTGGCTCAGGGCCTTTCATGGTAGAGGAGTGGTCCAAAGGTGAGCGGATTCAGCTTACTCGGTTCGATGACTACTGGCAGGGTCCAGCTCCAGAGGAGACTATATTAAGCCTCACCATTTCAGAGTGGTCAACTAAATATCTAATGTTCCGGGAGGGTGACATTGACGTAATGTCCCCAGCTTCTCCCGTTCAAGCTGAACAGGTTATTGCCCTACCAGCAACATCACAAACCTATGTAACTCCCATCAGACAAGAGGGATTCATAGAGGTTTGCTACTTTGGTCATGACTTTGATGAAACCAAAGCACCATCTGACAACCAGGTACCAGGAGACTTCTTTAGCGCAGATGTACATATGAGGAAAGCGTTCTCATATTCTCTTCCATACGAGACCTATGTAAATGAGGTCTACCTCGGATGGGCTGAGCCTGCAAAGGGCGTCCTTAATACTGGATGGCCTGGATACTATGAGAACTTCCCTTACACGTACGACCCTGTGAAAGCAGAGGAGGAGTTCAAACTGGCATACGGTGGAAAGTATTGGGACGAAGGCTTCCAGATAACTTATGCATACCAAGCATGGGCTGCGGATACTGGTGGCGTCCTAGGTGAGCTATTAGCTCAATCCATTGCAGACATCAACCCCAAATTCAAGGTGATTCCGACGGTTACGACCTGGGGAGACTTGGTCGGCGGAGGAACGCCTTTTGGAACCATGGTCGCAGAAAACGGACCTGATGCTTACTATATTCAGAACGTCTACTCAGGAACACAAGGATATGCAGGTAGATTTGGTTACCGAAGTTCAGAAGTTGACGATTTGCTCGCAGAAGCTACAGCCACTTCAGATGCTGCAGCTCAGGAAGCGCTGTATATAGATGCCCAGAAAATCCTCGAAGACGACATTCCGGGCATGCTTACAGTCTATACTCCAGCCTTCTTTGCAGCACACGACTATGTATCCGGGTTCCAGTATAGCATAGCTTGGATCACTGATCCGGGCTGGGTCTACACACTAGAAAAAACTCCTTAAACTAAACTATTTTCTTTCTTTTTTTATTTTAATTGTAATAGGTCATTTCATATCGGTGAAACCAAACAAATACAATGACTCCATTTGACTTCCGCCTATTGGTTCCAAGAACCCAAATCCATTGACCTATTGACTGTAAAACAACAAAAAATATTGGACTTTGGATCGAACGAAATGCTTAGGCTTGTTTGCGTAAGACTCTCCCGGGAATTTCTCTTGTTTGTTCCCCACCATCGACGACAAGGCGCCCGTTTATCATCACATAGTTTATCCCCTTTGGAAATCTATGTGGATCTGTGAAAGTAGCCTGGTCATTCACAGTCTCGGGGTCGAACATGACAATATCAGCTTTGAAACCTTCCCTCAGAAGACCTCTGTCCCTGAGACCTATCCGTTGGGCCGGTAATGATGTCATCTTCCTGATAGACTCTTGGAGACTTAGAATACCCTTCTCCCGGACATAGTAGCCTAGAACCCTGGGAAAGGCGCCATAGTATCGGGGATGAGGCTTCCCTCTTTTGTGTGTACCCCTTGGTGACACGCCCACGCCGTCTGAGCAGACCATCATATAAGGGCTACGCATAACCCGCTCAACATCCTCCTCGGACATACCAAAGACAACCATCCCCACTTGAGCGTTCTCCGCCAATAATATATCAAAAACAGTGTCTAAGGGATCCTTATCCTGTAACCTAGCGATCTCAGTTACTCTAATTCCCTCATAATCTGGATTATTCTTGGCAAACGAGATCATGACGTTATCAAGATTCTTGGTTAATCGGGCTGGCCCATTCTTGATCTTTTCCCTAAATTCGGGATCCTTTAGCCTATTCAAGAGCTTATCGTTTCCCCCCTTGTGAGCCCAAGGAGGCAAAAGGGCTGAAAGACCGATGCTTGAGGCTATGTAGGGATACTGGTCAATAGTGACATCTAGGCCTTTGGCACGAGCCTCTTCGATCATTCTCAGACCATCCTCAGTTTTGCCCCAGTTATCTCTTCCTGAGGCCTTGAAATGAACAATTTCCAGAGACACCCCGGATTTCTTTCCAATCTCAAAGGCCTCATTAAGCGCATTAAAAAGGGTCTCTCCCTCCCCCCTGAGATGGATACAGTAAACGCAGTTGTGCCGTGCAACGACCTTTGCAAGCTCAATGAGTTCTTGAGTATCTGCGTAGCAACTAGGAGTAGTGACTAGGCCAGAGGACATGCCCCAAGCCCCGCCTCTCAGGGCTTCATCCGTTAGGATACACATCTCCTTCATCTCATCCTTTGTTGGCTTTCGGTCTTCAAATCCCATAACATTCTGACGTACACTACCCTGACCAACTAGAGGTACAACATTGAATGCTACACCCTGCTCATCTATCTTGTCGAGGTACTCTCCCATAGTTTCCCAGTTGAGGACAAAACCTTCAGGTAGCCTAGCATCCATGAACCTTTGCCGGTATTCCCTAACAGCTCCTCTCATTGGGGCAGGGGACGTTCCACAGTTTCCAGAAACCTCAGTGGTGATACCCTGCATGATTTTACTTTCCACCCTTGAGTCAATAAGCACCGAATAGCTGGAGTGGCCATGTATATCAATAAATCCTGGGGCAACGATGAGCCCGTCTGCGTCAATGGTTCTTTTTGCACCAAAACCGTTCAGGTTCCCAATAGAATTGATGCAGTCCCCTGCGATACCTACATCCGCTCGAAACCAGGAATTTCCAGTTCCGTCGATGACATGGCCCTTTACTAGGAGAAAATCAAAATCCAAGTCGATCTATTATAATCAAATTTCTGAGTTTAAATCCTTTTTTAGGGTACAAAAAAAATATGAAAAAAGAAAATAAAGATTATAGCTAGACTATTTATTCTTGCTTAATTTGTCCCTGGCAAGGAAGCCGTAGTATGCCTCTTTGGCGTTTGTAGCTATGAACCTGACTTTGTCTCCTGAAATCCGCTCGTCCTGTGGCATGAAGAACATGTTGTTAAAGGCCCCACCATGATCCTTGTAGGTGATATCCACCGTGATAGGGTTCTCAAACTCGAATGGAGCTATCTCGTCGCGCCTCTTTAGGCCGTCGATAACCGCTGCCTTAATGAGCTTTTGAGCCATCTTTGGATGGACGGAAACCGCAGCATACCTTCCTATCCCCTTCTTTACTGCGGCGGTCGCGAAACCTGTCCCAATATTTTCAGATATGTACGCCATGCTATCTTCATCACCAGAGATCATAACGAGAGGCACCTTATAATGTCCCGCCAGAGAGGCATTTAGCCCTGTTTCGGTTATGCTCTTCCCATTATACTCTAGCTCCCTAACATCCCATATATGGCTAAGCACACCGTCCTGCTGAATTAGGTGGCCGTGAGAGCCGATACAGATGAGGGCATCGAAAGACTCGTCTATTCCTAGGGCCTCGTCAAAGAGCTCCGCCGAGTTAATAACTATCTTGACGTTCTCGGGGAACTCCTCGAAATAAACGTTCATCGATTTCCCATGAGCATCATTAAACCAGATCTCCGCATCCGGGTCGACTTCAAGAATTCCCTCGATAGCCGCCTTAACATCGTCAGTTGAGAACCTCTGACCCCTTGGATAGGCCGAGGGTGTGCTAGGATTTGGCCCAGTCATTCCCCCTCCCGCTATCCCAGAGACGCCTTCCATATCGAATGAAATGTATACTTTCATATCGTGTCGATATAGTTCTAGTCGACATTTTATTTAATGATTCTCAGGTGATTGTTGCTTTTCTATGAGAGATAATGCTGGTTTAAGATCCTTTTCACTAGCGTTTCTATGACCTAGGGTGAAATCTCAACCTTTTCTCTTAAATAATTTATTTTTTACAATGGTAGATGTTCCGGATATTTTCGCTTTATTTTAATAACGATAAATACCTGGTTTTTGTTAAGAAGAGATGAATTTATGGTTGTAATTGATGCTCATTGTCACCTTTCCCAGCGATGGACCCCAGTGGGACCAGCCACCCTTCTCATAGATGACATGGACGCTACAGGTGTTGAAATGGCGGTAGTTTTCGGAGTCTTCGGTGATGCCGAGGACAATGCTTTCGTGGCAAAGTCAGCCAGGGCGCACCCAAATAGATTCATCCCCTTGGTAAACTTCGACCCACGGTACGAAGAGGCCGGCCTCGAGCTGGTGGAGAAATATCTAGGGGAGCATAAGTGGAAGGGGGTGAAGGTGGGGCACACACACACTGTTGCACGGTATATGTACCCTATGATGGAGATAGCAGAGAGTTATAATTCGCTTGTAGCCATACACTCGGATCACAGCATTAGGAACCATCCCTATATCATCGGTGATATTGCCAACAGCTTCCCTAATGTGCCAACAGTCATATTACACATGGGCGGGGGGACTTGCTTCGACTCAGAACTCCTCAGCACCAAAATAGCAGAGAAGAACGACAACATCTACTTAGAAACCTGTTATTCAAACCCATACGCTATAAAGCAAGCGGTAGAGACCATCGGCCCTGAAAAGATAATTTTTGGTTCAGACTCCTCGAACGGAGGCTATGGAAGTAGGTTTGAGAAAGCAGGTGACTATATGGAGCTCATGTTAGATGCGGTCCGCGTTGCAGACATCACCCCAGAGCAGAAGGCTATGGTCCTCGGAGACTCTGCAGCGAATCTCTTGGGGATTTAGACAAAATGATTGTTGACATTCACACCCATATTGGTCACCACCCTTTAATGGACTTCAAGCAGGAGCCAGAGGAGATCCTAAGAGACATGGAAAAGTATGGCATTGACGTTTCAATCGTAATGCCATTCCCATCCATGAAGGTTCAGGAGGTCAATGATCAAATCTCTGCTGTAGTCCAAGATCATCCTGACAAGCTCATAGGCTTCGGCTGTATCAACCCCACCGTAGATGACGCAAGGGATGAGATCGCGAGGATAGTCAGCATGGGTCTAAAGGGCGTAATGCTGGATCCCGAATTCCACCATATATTCGGGAGAGGTAGATCGAAACTAGAGGAACTCATGGTCCCATGCATGGAAAACAAACTGCCTGTCCTCTTCAACAACCCAAATAGTGAAACAGGGGAAAGTGAGAGCATGGGAAGGGAGACATTCTACAATGGCCTTAACCAGCTGGCCTACAAGTTCCCGGAGGTAAGGCTGGTGGTCAATACTTTTTGGCCTAGGATAAAGGAGCTGGTAAAGGTCCACAGGAATATTATAATAGATACTGGAGGCAGGAACGGGATCACAAGCGGGGTGGGTCTTGTTAAAGACATAGGGCCAACACGTATCTGCTTCGGCTCTGAATCGCCTCAGAATCACCCAGGACTGGGGGTGAAGGAGATAAGAACCCTTACTCTGGCCCCAGTCTACCGAGAGCTCCTATTGGGTAAGAATGCAAAAAGGCTTTTTGCAGACCTCTTTTAAATATCCTCAATCAGTCTAGGCGTTTTCCAGCCTCAACGGCGAACTCCATTTGGAGGCTTAGGATTTCCTCATACTCAAGCTTGATGGTGTCTAGCTTCTCTACTATCTTGTGCAAGAAAGGATCATTTTTAAGGCCTTCCACATAGACCGCGGAATCGACTAGTTTCCTTAGTGCGATCAAGAAACGGTTTGCCGAGTAACTGGGGGAACCCTCACGATCACCGGACAAAGCCATCGCGGCACACGTTACAAGGTATCCTGCAAGCTCGAAAATATAGTCTTCCCCGCTCTTTTCGTCTGTCACGAACCAAATTCCTCCCCAAATTTTTCACTAAAGGCGATTTCATTCAGTGGCTTCTTTGGTCGTGGTTTTGGAATCTTATCGGGATATCCTATAGAGAGAACTAGGATCAACTCCAAGTCGTCAGGTACCCCCAAAAACTGTTTCACAGGACCCTCACTATAGGAGACGATGGCGCAACTCCCAAGCCCTAACTCAACTGCCTCAAGCATTATGTTTTCTGATGCCATCCCGATGTCGAGGAGGTTCATGGGCTCAGAGATCTTACCGCAGATAGCGATAATGAGTGTAGGGTCGCCCTTAAGACCTGCTGAGAACATCTTGATCATATCGAGCCTTCTAGGATTCCTAATCTCAATAAACCTCCAATTCTGTCTATTCCCACCAGAGGGGGCCCAACGGGCTGCCTCCAGCAGCCTTTCCACGACCTCATTTGGGACCGGTTTGTTTGTGAAAGATCGAGTGCTGCGTCTCTTCAAGATAGCGTCCATTACATCCATAATCTGAACTCCTGTCTAAATCAAAACAGGCAAATAGTGTTTCTTTATTGCTTTTAAGCTAACATATGAGAATTAAATAGCTCTTTGGTAGACTATTTGTCCCCCTAGGAGGGTCATATCCACCTTTGCCTCTAGGATAATATCAACGGGAACTGTAAAGATGTCCCGGTCTATCACTGCTAGGTCTGCAAATTTTCCCACCTCGATGGATCCCTTGATTTCCTCCTCGTTGGAGGCATATGCTCCATTCCAGGTGTAAGCCTTCACTGCCTCATCAACAGTTACTTTCTGGCTCACTCCGAGGTCATTTTCTTTCCATGTTTTCCTAGCGACCGCTGAATGGATACCTATCATTGGGTTGCCCACAGATACAGGCCAATCGGAGTTACACGAGCCTATAATGCCATAATCCTCCAGTGTTTTTAGGGGATATACCCACTCAATTCTCTTTGGTCCCAGCACTTTTTCATAGCCCTCACCGATATCTCGGATAAAGTTGATAGAGACCGATGGAATGACGCCAAGCTTATTCATTCTATTTATTTGTTCAGCATAGCAGAGACCGAAATGCTCAATTCGATGCCTGAGATTGACTTCCGGATTCTCCGCTTTAGCCATCTCAATTACATCAAGGGCTGTGTCGATGCCTCTATCCCCCTCTGCGTGAATGCAAACCCTGATACCGGCAGCGTGGCAAGTTTGTACCTTATCCTGGAGAACATCCTTGTCAATGGTGAGAAGCCCCATGTCCCCCTTCTTTCCAACATAGTTTTCCCTGAGAGCCGCAGTCCCGCTCCTAAGCATACCGTCTAGGGCTACCTTCGCACCCACAAATCTGATCATATGGCTCCCAAAGCCTGTTTTCAGCCCCAAAGAAGTGAGTTGCGAGAGATAGTCTCCCTCAAACTGGTTGGCTATTGGAGGAATAAGACCCACCCTAAGGGGGAGTCTTCCTTCAGAGAGAAGCTCCTGGTAGAGCGTGATTAGACTGGGACCTGCCCAGGCGTCGTGAATGCTCGTCACACCATAGGAGGCTAGCCTTTCCAGAGCCATCCTTAAGTCCTCTTTCATCCTCCGGTGGCCATTTCTGGGAAGGTGCTTCTTAATAAGACGCTGAGCCCTATTCCTGAGGACCCCTGTGGGTTCCCCGTTGTGGTTTCTATCGATTATACCTTGCTTCGGGTCATCCATATCCTTGGACACCTTGCCAATTTCTAGAGCTCGGGAGTTAGCTGTTGCAACGTGTCCACAAGTTTGGATCAGAAAAACTGGGTTATTAGGAGCAATAGTGTCTATCTCCCAGCGATTGGGGAGTCTGGCCTCTGTGAATCGTTCTTCGTCGTATCCCCAGCCTTTAATCCAACACCCTTTTTGGGTTTCAGAGACTTTTTTTCTCACGATCTCCTGGAATTCAAGTATTGATTTAGGCTGCAGTGTCTTAAAGTCGATGTCCCCTGTCATCGTCGCCCCAGCCATGGCGGGATGTACATGTGTATCAATAAAACCAGGGGTTACCAGACGTCCACTTAGGTTAATGACCTCGGTGTTTGGACCTGCAGACTCTAGTATCTCATTGTCGGAGCCTAGAAGGGCAATACGTGAATCATAGATGGCGAGGGCTGTGATGGAGCTCCCACTAAAATTATGAATTTTTCCGTTCACGAGAACTTTATCAGCTTTTATCAAAGTCAAGATAGATTTCCCCTAAAAAATAATTATTCCATCTATACTATAGAATATAAACTAGACCGTGTTTAGGCCGAGATAAACCATTTTGATTATCGGAAAAGTAGTTTTAATAGACCCTTCCCATGGATCAAGACATCCTTTAGTAATCGTTTAAGGGGGGTATGGCTTCTTTTTTTCTCCTTCCATATCACCGGGAACTCCATGAGCTTGAATCCACCTCGCCTAGCAAGCACAATTGCCTCGGTATCCCAGAACCAATGTTTATCACGGCTCTCTTTCAGTATGTGGATCACCATGTCTCTGGAGAAAGCCTTGAACCCACACTGATGATCATAGATACCGCTGTTGAACAAAAGCCGAATGATAAGGTTGTACCCCTTACTCGCGAACCCCCGCAGAAACGGTCGTTTAGTAACTGCGCCTTCGATATATCGAGACCCTATGGCTAGATCATTACCTTCCTCAATGTATCTTATTAGCCTTGGAAAGGATCTCATATCTGTAGCTAAATCACAATCAATATACGCGTAGATCTGGCCGTCGAATCTCTCCCAAGCATTCATCAACGCTAGGCCTCTTCCGAGTTTACTTTTGTTGTGTAAATGGAAAATATTGGAATCCGATAATGCCAAGCTCCTAGCTATCTCGGCTGAGCCATCAGTTGAGCCATCCTCAGCAATTACAACCACAAAATCTCCTTCATAGCTCAAGAGTTTGTTTTTTAAAGCATTCAAAGCTTTCTCTAGGAAAGCAACGTCATTATAACACGGAAGGGTGGCCACTATCTTGACCAAAGCCCTACTTCACTCCGCTCCTACTAGATAAATAATCCGAAGCCCGCCTAAATGATGTAAGAACTACACTAAATTGTGAGAGGCCCCGTATGATGATGCTTATTAAGAGAGAAACAGCGGTCGTTCTCACTTTATCTGTGATATTCCTCTTGTTGGCATCATGGAAACTGGGTCTCAATGAAATCCCATCCTCTGGATGGATGGCCTCTGAAACTGCCCAAGTAATAGTTGATCTACGATCTCAGATGGATGTCCATGAAGTCATATTTATGGTTCAGACCGATGAGCTACACCTAGAGATATCGTCAGGAGCACCCGGATCCTGGGAAAAAAGTATTGAAGCCTCTATTGAGGGTTATAACCAATGGAGGCGGGTCAGTGTGGATAGTCTCACGCGATTCTTGAGGATTAATTTCCAACGATCAGAGGGCGAGATTTTGGAGATAATAATTACGGGAGAAGACGGTCGCATCAGGGACCCAATGGTCAGGGGAGAAGATAACTGCTCAGATTCTTTTGAAGCTTTGACCGATGAACAGAACCTTGTCCAATTTCCGCTAACATACCTGTCCGAATCGATCTTTGATGAGGTTTATTATGTCAGGGCTGCAGTGGATTATCTTTCCAGACGGGACCCTTATGAGGACACTCATCCCCCATTGGGCAAACTTATCATCGCGTCGGGGATCTCGCTTTTTGGCAATAACCCATTTGGATGGCGAATCACAGGAGTCTTATTCTCCTCGGCAATGATACCTGTCATCTACCTTTTGGGTAAAGAGATCAGCGGGTTATGGCTGGGGGGGCTTTTCTCTGCTCTACTATTTGGGTTCGACTTCATGCGTTTCACAATGGGAAGGATGGCTACAATTGACACCTTTCTTGTCTTTTTCTCTATCGCATCACTACTATTTTTTTATAGGTACCTGAAAAAAGTACTTAAAGAGGGATGGGGCGCCTCACTATGGCCCCTCTTTGCGGCAATAATCCTGTCCAGTTTGAGTTTTGCCACAAAGTGGACTGCAGCATTAGGCTTAACAGCACAGTTTTTTACTCTAGGACTGATTCGCTTCGGTTTCATCCGACATGAGGATGGAAAAAAGCATGCAGGGGAGATTAATAGGAATGTTTTTTTAATTCTTCTAGGATTGTTTGCTACTTTTCTTTTGGTCTATTCCCTGACCTATATGCCATACATCAGTTTGGGGCATTCGTGGAAAGATGTGTTTGAAAGGCAGCTTTACATGCTCAGTTACCACTCTGGCTTGGAGGTTGGGCATGACTTCTCATCTCCCTGGTGGAGCTGGCCACTCTTGTCTAGGCCCGTCTGGCTCTATATTTCTAGAATAGGAAACGCGTGGGCCTCAACTATTGTGGCCATGGGTAATCCTGCAGTATGGTGGATTGGGCTTGTTGTAATGATTGACGAAACTTTTAGGATGGTGAAAGAGAGGTTTTACTCTCAAGTTTTTCTAGTGGTCATGTTTGTTTTACAATGGCTTCCGTTTGTCCTGATATCGAGGTCTCTGTTCTTGTACCATTACTATCCAAACGTTCCTATTCTGTGCCTAGTGATCTCTGGGCGGATGGTAAGTGCTTGGAATAAGAAGAAAAAAAGAATAAACATTATTTTATATTTCCTCATAGTTGCCTCAGTCTTTGCACTATATTACCCGGTTATCACTGGAATACCCATTTACAACTCCTTGAGATCAGTTCTAAGAATATTGAAAGGCTGGAGTTTCTAAAAGTTTCCTTAAAAAGCCTTATTCGAGTTCCTCGCTCGCACCTTTGGTCACTTTTTGAAGACGTATATGTACAGACATTATGAATTTTTTGTATTATCCTCTGTATGAAAAAACTCTAAAGGAGCCTGTCTGATGATGATAACATTTAGTGCGGAAAAAAAGACCTATACTTTGAGAAACTAGATAATGTCCGGCAGTGCGTGCAAGGATTTCTCCTAGAATAGCGCCATATTGCGAATATATAGATATAAGAATTACATGTGGATTCGAGTTCTCAAAATCGAGATAAATTAGGGCATAAACTTAATCCGTGAGTTTCATAATCTCAATAAAATCATGAAAAAAGCCTTGGTCAAATAAGTGATAAATAAAACATACTCACATTTTCAACCTTGAAAAAAATGGCCCATAGGTCATCTTAGATTCAGACCTAAGATAAGATTTTACGCTTTTATGAGTAATAACCTTTTTATTAGTAGATACTGATTGAAGCTGAGATCAGCCTAGAGATTTTAACCTGATAATTAAAGAGGATTTGTTTTGAGTGACATGAAAACCAAAGAGGGGAGTCTACGCAGCTCTAGCGCTGCAATTGCTGTGACAGCGATCTTTAGTGCTATGGCTGTGGCGATTACCCTAACTAAACTTACTATACCTTTCCCACTCCTCCCATATCTCAAATTTGATTTTTCAGAGGTCCCTGTTATGGTGACGCTAATGCTCATGGGGCCAGTTTATGGCTTTCTTTCATCCGTGATTTACTGGCTTGTGCTATGGTTTCGGGCTGGTGACCCACTTGGACCAGCGATGAAGTTCGCCGCAGTCTCTTCGATGATGGTTGGGTTCTGGGTAGCTTCTATGGTTTACCGTAAAGTTTCCAGAAAAAATAGTGTTGCCTCAAGAGGGGTCTCCGAAAAGGCTGCCAAAACCAAAATGGACAACAGCCTGGTCACAGGACTTCTTTTCGGAAGTCTCTTCCGGGTGATTGTTATGTCTGTCTTTAATTATCTAGTGCTTTTGTATATCGCACCATATTACGTGGATTTCATTGCCCCCATTTTGGCCTCAATAAGGTTCCCTGCCGAGACGACTGGGGACGTCGTTATTTATTCGCTATTGCTCACAGCTGTGTATAATGTGATCCACTCGGCCGTATCCATATTCCCTGCTTATATTTTGACGAAGGCAGCTCTCCAAAGGGTTCCAGGCATTATTGGGGGTGCCTGGATTCGCGAGTTTCTTGAAGACTGATATTCTTTTTGACAAACTCGATTTTCATTAAACTGTTTGAATCTTTTGTGAAGATCACAGCTGGCGTTATGATCTGGCGCCGGGAGAGGGATTTGAACCCTCGCGACCTTACGGTCACAGACTTAGCAGGCCTGCTCCTTACCAGGCTAGGAAATCCCGGCGCGATTACCTTATGCCCTGGCGTTAGTCAAGGTACCCAGAACCTAAGCAAATCTAAGCACAGCTTTAAGGTTTTCTAAAGTACCTTACAATTCGTACGAAGTTTTTTTTTAACTCAAAAAAGGGCAAAGTGAAAAAATTTCACATGTCTCAGTCTATCCATCTAGATTTTTTTTACGAGAATACAAAAACCACACTAACAACTCAAACGCTCACGCGAAACAATAGAAACAGACAAAGTACTTTTATAAAAAGGGCATATGCGCGCGAGGTACTGTTTTTAACCTGAAAACTACATAATCGGACAA
>PBSW01000039.1 GCA_002726865.1 Candidatus Bathyarchaeota archaeon | reverse complement strand
CTATCCCAGGGATCCTACTTAGAACCCGTCTTGAGGCCTCATAGTTTTCGTCCGTCTCTTCCCCGTACCTGCCGAAGTGTTCGTGCAGCGCTACCTTGGCGTCTACTCGTCTTGTGAACCGTAGGCGATCTAGGTTTTCGGCGAGAAATTTGTGAATGGTCTTGAAGCTGAAGGCAGGGTTCTGAGTTGGCACAGTGAAGTGTTGAGTATACTGGTAGCAGGCCGTGCAAGCGGTGGCAACGTCTTTAGGCTGATAGGCCTCAAAGAGCTTGAGTCTCCTCTTGTCGTATTCTTCGGCGGCTTCAAAGTTTCCCGCCCTAAGGTATGGGGCTCCGCAGCAGTTTCTCGTCCCTCCCACAACTTCGAAGCTCAGACCAGTAGCTTTGAGTATCTCGCGGGCTGTTGCGATCAAGTGAGGCGTAATCATTATGTAACAACCGAGGTAGAGGAGGACGTCTTTCTGTCCCGCCTTCTCAGGAGATGTTTCGACCCATCGCGTGTCGTCGGAGTCTGGGAGGATGCATCGGAATAGGTTGGTTCGGTTGTAGGGGTGCTGTGGGAAGGCTTCAGCCGGGTCTGATGGTTCGCCTGCTACGACTTTCTTTCGCTCGGCCAGTTTCTTTAGATCTGTCTTCAAACGCGTGTTGTCTGAAGCTGCATGCTTTCTTAACCTTAACTTTAACGGTAGCGCTGTCCATGTTGCTGTCTGCGGGCCCCATGGCATTCTGGACAGGAAGGTGAATCTGTCCTTCTTCTAACGCGGCTCCCTTCTCACTAAATCAGTTCTACAGCTACCTTTCCAACTATCCACAAGTCATAGTAATCGGGATCGGAGGACATACAAGGACGGTCCATTCGGGGCCAAAGGTGTAGGTGAGGCGCTCTTGTTGGCTACCGCATCGACAATAGCAAATGCGATCTATGATGCGATTGGCATCTGTCTCTTTGATCCCCTTGACTGCGGAGAGGGTCTTAGAGGCCCTAGTCAAGAAAAAGGACAACTAAAATCCAAAGAATCATCCGTAATTTTTTACCTTGTCATAATACCACAAAATCCTGAACTCGACATTTCTTTATCATTCAAAGCTATGAAGACCAACGCTGACTAGCTTACAGAGTTTCTAGTGGGTCGGACTCACAAACTTGCCTCTTGGTGGCCCCGTGACCTCCCCATCTTCATAGACAACAAAACCATCAACTATGGTGTAAATAACGGACCCCTTCACCTTTAGTCCATCATATGGAGAAACTGTAG
The DNA here is from genome assembly GCA_002726865.1 of Candidatus Bathyarchaeota archaeon. The sequence goes on along the minus strand of PBSW01000039.1, from coordinate 6,360 downwards.
TCTTGCTATGAAGTTCTGTATTTTGAATGGTCCATTCTTTTTGAAGATCTACGATCGTGAGGTCAGCATCCGCTCCCAGGCGGATCGAACCCTTTCTCGGATAAAGATCAAACGCGCGTGCTGGATTCGCTGACGAAACTTCCACATAACGATCCAAAGTGAGCTTTTCTTTGTTCACTGCATCCAGCATTAATGCAGTTGAGAGTTCCACTCCTACGAAACCAGAGGGAGCTTCCCACACGCTTTTCTTTTCTTTCTCCTCCGGTGCGACCGGCGCGTGATCGCTGCTCACGATGTCGATCGATCCGCTGTTTAGCCCTTGCCAAAGCATCTTCTGGTGCTCACGAGACCGGATTGGTGGATTGATCTTCCCTAGGTGAGCCTTTCCAGCTAGATCTCCATCGCTGAGTGTCAGATAGTGAGGACATGTTTCAGCTGTGACATCAATACGTTGTGCTTTAGCTTCTGTTACTAAACGCACGCCCTCCTGGGAGCTCACGTGACAAATATGCAGTCTAGATCCTGCGTTTGAGCTAAACATTACTGCTCGGCTAATTGCCTCAGCCTCAGCAATGCTTGGTCTTGCTTCCAAATGAACTTCAGGAGTATCCTTACCCAACCCGCGCAACTTCTTCGCGCGAAACTGGATGATACCATTATTCTCAGCATGTACGCAAATTCTCTTCTTTGTAGAAGAGATGATCTTCATGGCTTCAAAGATATTACCGTCGTCTGGAACAGATGTCTTCACTGCCGACTCGGCCATATAGATCTTGAAGCCTATGATGCCCTCTTTAGCTAGAGATTGAAGTTCACCGAGATTTTCGTCAGTCACAATTGCATATAGGCCAAAGTTCACGTAGCTCTTTGATGCGACTCTATTCAATTTCTCGCGTAGTGTCTTAACTGAATCAATTGATGGACGTCCATTAGGCATGTCGAAGATCGATGTTACACCACCAGCTGCAGCCGCTTTGGATCCAGTAGAAAAGTCCTCTCGATATTCGAAACCGGGCTCTCGAAAGTGAACGTGAGCATCTATTATTCCTGGAAGGACGTGAAGTCCTTGGGCATCTATTGTACGTTCTGCATGAGTGGACTCTAGGTGTGATGAAATTGAGGTGATCCGACCATTGTCTATGAGGAGATCGGTTCGATAGGTATGACGCGGGAAAGCTACTATACCATTACGGATGAGGAGACTCATCTATCGGACTCTAGTCTATCACTATGAAAGGCTTTTATTGTTAGACCTTGACCGAGAAAAGTCACATGGTCTCCCCCCTCGTCTTGGGGATTGCAGGGATCGTTAGCTTTTTCGTCATAGTTCCCATAGGATTTCTGATCTTTGGAATGTTCTGGACTGGCGCTCCAGGACGAGCCGGTGAGTTCACCGACGCAAACATCATTGCGGCCTTTACTGATCACCGGAGCCTAGCGCTCCTTGGGAATACTCTAACCTACGCAATAGGCTCTTCCGTTATGACTATTGCCATTGCTACTGGTTTTGCTTGGATCGTCAATAGAACCAACACACCAGGCCGCCGACTCCTCGATATCGTACCGCTTCTGGGTTTCATGTTCCCCTCTATGATGAACGATTTTGCCTGGATCTTCCTGCTCGGTCCCAATGCAGGTATCGTCAATCTCTACGCTATACAATACCTGGGTTGGTTACTTGGGCCTGGACCATATTTCAACATCTTCTCTGTCTGGGGCATGATCTGGAGCCAGGGGCTTGCTCTCGTCCCTGTAGCCTATCTTCTCCTCTCTGGAGCTTTCGCCACGATGGACCCCTCCATGGAGGAAGCGGCACGTATTTCCGGGGCCAATGGTAAGCGAACAATGGCCAAAATAACTTTTCCTCTCCTAAAGCCAGCCATTATAGCTACAGGCTCCCTCATGTTCATAGGGGGAATCCACTCCTTCGAAACGCCTGTCTTTCTGGGCATGCCTGGCGGCGTCTGGGTTTACATGAGCGCCGTCTACGATTCCATGCGCCTGAATCTTCCCCCGATGTACGGTTTAGCAGCAGCTCAGTCGGTCGTCTTTCTAGTACTGAGTGCAATAGTCGTTGGTCTTTATCTAAGGGCTACCCATAGGTTACGCGCCTTCGTAGTCGTAACCGGAAAGGGTTACCGCCCGAAACCGATCGACCTTGGGAAATGGCGCTATGTAGCCTTAGGCGCGGCTATGCTATACGTGGCCGTGGCCCTGGGGTTACCCGTCACCATCATGACGATTATCTCTTTTGTTCCTTATTGGTCCGCCAGCATCATAGCGGTTGGAGGCAGTCCAGTTACAAAATTCACCATCGACCATTACCTCACGGCGTTCGATACCCCCATGATCATTGATGGTGCATGGACGAGCGTCAAGCTCGGGGTAATGACCGCGTCACTCTCGATCTTTGTATCGTCAATCATAGCTTACATCTCCGTCAAGAGCCAACTACGTGGAAAGAGAGTAATGGAAGTAGTCAGTACCCTACCCATAGTCTATCCTAGCATGGTCTTCTCCCTTGCTCTCCTCTGGACTTTCATATCAATACCCACGGGACTCCCTGGAACCATTTGGATCCTGGTCCTGGCTTATCTAATCATTTTCCTCCCCTTCTCTGTTAGAACTATGACCAATTCGCTCATTCAAATTCACAGTGAGCTAGAAGAAGCAGCGAGAACTTCCGGAGCGCCTTGGCTTTCTGCTTTCATGAGAATAACAATGCCGTTACTAAAGCACGCATTAGTCAACACCTTCATCTTTGTCTTCATTCAATCTTATCGTCAGCTGGGAGCTGCTGTCCTACTAGTAGCCCCAGGTACAATCGTCTTCCCGGTCATTATCATGAACTTCTGGACCTCATCGGGACACCTTGGTCTCACTGCAGCTGCCGTCATCCTTTACGGGTCGGTGTTGATGGTCGTAGTGATGATAGCTCGGTATGTCTTTAAGGCAAAGATTGGCATGTAGCATAGGCAATCTACGAAAAGTCCCTTATCAGGTCCTTTCCTCTGACTTGACAGAAATCACAGGACATGCGTTCAGTAGATAGCGCTGTCAGTGCTAACCAAACAGCTTAATGCAGTCTTAGTGCCGAGAACAACTTTGGACAAAAATCAAGGATTCCGCTGCTTTATAGAGTATAATGGATACCCTATCATGGAATAAGATACCAAGTTTAAATTCTAAGCCAGATATGGAAGGCTGTAAGAGTCCTGTGAAGAGATCGCCGATGAGTGTACTTTCGATCTCGGAATTTCGATCAGATTTTATTCGTTCCAGCTCAAGTTTCTTATTATCTATTCTGATGTAAGCGTTGGAGAAATACAATCGATACCTCAAAATATTGTCTTTCTAGGAATTAGAGGTACAAATTGGTAAATCAAACGCGATCTCGAGACCCGGTGGTAATCTTTGGCCTATCTACGGAGGGTTACTCCGTAGGCAAGGCCCTTTCTTCACAGGGATTTTCTACCATGATCATAGACGAAAATCTTCAGATGGCTACTGATATGCAAAGTCCTCAAATCTCCACATATCACAACGTAGCTTCACTTCTTGAAGACGAGCCTCTTATGGCATTAATACCAATGAAAGAAGCTATCTCCAAAGCCAGTAGCATTTTCTTTGCTCCGAAGATCAGGAAAAGCGGAGAAGAAGGTAAAGCGGAGTTATCCTCTCGTCTAAAGGATGTTGCTAAACATATCTCTACTGGGACTATTTTCTTCTTCCTTCCAGTAGTTGGAATTGGTGAAAGCGAAGCAAATGTGGCGCTTATCGAAAAAGTAAGTGGACTTAAAATAATGGAGGACTTTCACTATGCCTATGCACCTTTTTTTCCGGGAGAAACTAGACCATCAGTATTTGGATCTAGCCTTCAAACATTTGATAAATCAAAGAAGTCGTTGCTGGGGCTAGTGGGCGTTAATACCTCAGAAGTATGTTCCGTTGCAATAGCGGAGCAGTATTATGCCAAATTAGTCACACAGAGGCTGAGCCATATTGCGGCTGAGTTGGAGGCCTATAAGAGGATAAATGATCCATATGATAGAATGAAATTCAAAAAGCTCGCAGATTATTCAGATACATATCCTGACGACTTCGCTAACGGTCTACACGATCTTCGTGTATTTGCTACATCTCTTGATAGTGGTGAACCATTGTTGCATATAATATCTGGTGTAACTCGGTGTCTGGAAGACTATGTCCGGTATTTAGTAGGTACAATAAGGGACGTTATAAAGACGAATGAGCTTAGAGCCAGTAAGACTCGAGTGATTCTTGCTTGGTCGATTGATCGATATTCCATGAGAGGAGAGAAGATGAATATGCAGGAGAACATCCTCCACCGACTGCGCGATTTAGTGAACGACGTGATGGTTATCCAAGCTGTACAAGATAGGAATGAGCAATCAAGTAAGTTTGCTGGCCAGATCTTTTCAGAAAATAAAGGAACGGTGATCATCTCATGCTCAGTGAATGATCAGCGCTCTATTGATCATATGATGCCCACTGCCAACGCTAAAATTGATACAATTGTCGTAAAGGGAAATCTACTTTGTGAAGTATCTGACTAGAACACAGGTAGCTATTGCAGATGTTGCAATATATTCAAAGTCGTAGCTGTTCGCCTTGGTGAAACTAGGGATCGTTGGAGTCGGAGGGTGGGGTAAGAATTATCTCCGCGTCCTACAGGAACTTGGCATTCTTCAGGCATTTTGCGATATCGATCCGGATAGGGTCCAAACGTATCAGGAGAAATATCACACAAGAGGATACAATTCTATAGGAGAAATGCTTGATTCCGAAGCTATAGATGGAATTATCGTCTGTACTCCTCCTTCTTTACACTATGAAGTTGCGAAGGAAGCTATTCTGAGAGGTAAGCATGCATTAGTAGAAAAACCCTTGACCACTTCGGCTGTGGAAGCTAGAGAACTATTAGAACTGGCAGCACGAATGAATGTTATTCTTACTGTTGGATTCATTGAGCGGTTCAATCCTGCAGTCAGTGGAGCAAAACAAATTCTTGATTCGGGCCAGTTGGGTAAGCCAATCCTTCTAGAATTTCACCGGGAAAATAGAATGACAAGTGTTAGACACAATATTGGTATTGTTCCAGATGCTTCTGTTCACGATATAGACACTGCCTGCTGGCTTTTCGGTAGTAAACCCTCTATGGTCTTTGCAAGGACTAGCAGTGTAGGTGGAGAACAAGAAAATGTTGTGACAATGATTCTTGGTTTCCAGGGAGAAAGAAACGCGTTCATAGCTACAAACTGGGTTACTCCTAAGAAAGTGAGAAAACTTAGTATAGTTTGCACAGAAGGAATTATTGACCTCGATTTCCTGTCACAACAGATCGAGATATCCGATAGTAACGGGAGTAGAGTGTTGGGTCTCGGTTGGCAGGAACCCTTGATGCTGGAGATGAAAAGCTTTGTAGAGGTGATCGAGAGAGGTCGACCTTTAGTAGTGACGGGAAAAGATGGCGTGAACGCAACAAGAATAGTAGAAGCCGTTCTGATATCGAGCCGTACAGGATCGCCAATATATCTTGATCTATGACTTTGTCTTATGAAAAGGAGAAGAAAACTAGCAATGAGAAAATCCCTAATTGTTGTGAAGTTTGGGGGAAGTGCTCTAGGAGTTAATGGAGCAGGTATCCCTCGTATCATCAGGAGGATCCGGGCTATTAGAAGGAGTACTAATGCCGGCCCTGTTATTGTAGTATCTGCTCCCAGAACGATCTATGAAGGAAATGAGGTCTCATTAACGGATGTGGCCACTGATATTGGTGAGAACTATGCTTCTCTTAATCCAGTTCCACTGGATCCAATTATTGATCCCTATCAAGAGATCATTGAGACATTTATCAAAAAACCTTGGAAAGTTCTCATGAAAGAGGTACTGGACTCGCATGTTCAGAAGGTCAAACACGCTCTCAACCAGGCCATGGAAAACCGCAGATTTGTTGATGTAAATCGAGCTCGTGTATTGGCATATTCAGGTGAGCTAACTGCTATAGCTGCGTTAGATTACGCTATGCGCAGTAGTGATCTTCCTGGAGAACATATTGTCTTTGAAAATTGGCCTATAGTCACTGATAGAAACTTTGAGAATGCTAACTTCCTCCTGGACGAGTCAAGAAAACGATCCGAGTCCATTAGTGTGTGTCTAGAGGAGGGAAAGCTCCCAGTGATGGGAGGATACATAGGCGTAACTAATGAGGGGCTTGAGACGACGTTTGAGCGAGGTGGCTCTGACAGAACTGCAGCAGACCTCGGAATTCTCCTGAATCAAGACTATCGAGTGAGCATAGATTTTGAGAAAGAAGACATAGTGCTAAGTGCGGATCCT
>PBSW01000038.1 GCA_002726865.1 Candidatus Bathyarchaeota archaeon | reverse complement strand
GTTATCAATGTTGCCCTCACGGTTTCGACCTAAAGCAAAGTCAGGTCCAACTACCAACCCACGCATTCTGAGGTGCTTCTTTAGCAGATTGAGAAACCGGCTAGCGTTAAGTTGAACTAACTCATCGGTGAAGGACAGTGGGATAATAGCATCAACACCTTCATTTTTGAGGAGAGCCATTCTTTTGGCGATGTCAGTCAAGAATGGTAGCTTAGTTTGCGGTGATAGTATCTCTTGGGGATGCTGATGGAAGGTTACTACTCCGCTAAGCAAATTCTGCTGCTTGGCATTGGCCGTTAGCTGTGAAATCAGGTGTTTATGACCGAGGTGAACCCCGTCGAAAACCCCAATAGTTAGCAGCATGTCTTTCTTTGGTGACAACTCAGCTAACTCTTTCTCTACCTGCATAACTCTTCCTTGAGTAAGACTATTAGCGTAAATATAGTGTTAAAATGATCAAGAAGGCATATCTATGGAGAATTGGTAAAGATGCATTCTCCTATATGTACCAGTTAGTGGCAGCCGCGCGGGCAAGTTCTAGAAAAGTGGCCAGCCCCATTATGCTATCCACCTCTGAAAGCAGTTCATCCAGACTGATATTGAGGGCTGCCATCGCGTTGGGACAGGCATAAACTCTTAGACCCAGTCGCTTGGCATCAGCCAGCTGCGCCTCTAAGGACTGAATTCCTCCGGACTGCAGTCCCCGCTCCAAGTTGGTCCTAATATTTGGAGAAGTTTCTTCTCCTACGTATTCAAAATGTCCTCTGGTAAACCTCCTCAATCCTTCATAGGTAAGTAGCATATGCGCCTCCATTCCGGAGGCTAGGGCTACCAAGGCGATGGACAGAGCATAGGATGCCCTGTCATAGGAACCGCTGTGCAGGATTACCGTTATCTGCTCTTTACCCGCTAATTTTTCAGCCATTCTTAATTTTTTGCTTTTCTGATGGTATCTGCCCAGTGAAGCAGATGCACTCCCTCGGCACGAGATTTAGCAAAACACTCACCAAGTTCATCCAGATTCTCCTGGGAGAAGCGCTCGGCTAGTATATTGAGCCCGTCACAGTTGCTGACATGCACCAGAAGAGCCCTAGCGGCTTTGGCAACCGCCTTACCCTCCTCTTCAGTCAGAGAAGGTTGACCCAGCAACCTAGCCGCAGTCTTAGCAGTTTCGATAGCACCGTCATGCTCCTGAATCAGGGTATCCACGTAGTCGCCAAGAAATTCTTTCATCGCCGGGTACAGCGTCTCCTCTTCATACCGGAAGTGCGGACCGATCATAGCATCTATTTGCCCAAGAATAGCACGGCCCTTGGCGACATCCCTGGCCTCAGCGGCGCTAGCTAGGTCGAGCAGACTGTCGCGGACTTTTCGGTGGTCCTCTCGGAACTCAACAATGGGATTTAATTTTGCACTCATTCTCCCCCTCCTTTAATAGTTTTTCTATTTCGCTGTTGCATTTGAGATATTCTCACTTTTGACGTGACTCATGGCCAGTCGGGTGGCTTGGCTCAGATAAGTAGACCCTTTCAGCCAACATTTTACCACTATTGGTAAGAAATAGTCTATTGATGATGCTGCTTAGTTTGCTTTTATCCTGAATATTATACTCACCTCTCAAATTTACCAACCAGTCAGCGTCATACAGTAGCTTGAAGTTATGCGTGCTAATCTTCCCCGGGCTGTGATGATGAGCAATAATCCCACAAACCTCCTCAATCTGATCTGGCTTGAACCTTAACTTGGACAGGATCTGACGGGCAATAGGCGGGCCCTCTTTCTCCTGGTATTTGCCACTCGTGCTACCATATTTCCTTTCGGCAACATTAATCCCTATATCATGGAGCAGCGCCGCGGCAATTACTATCGAATAATCTCCGCCATCCTCTTTCAGCAGCTTCTCAGCGTATCCCGCCACCTTATGCGCATGGTTAATTCTCTTTGTATCTTGGCCAAAGTAGACCTCCATCGCCTGAATAAGAGCAGCCTTGGTAACATTCATCATCTCCATAATATCAGAAAAAATAGTGAATCAGTAGTTCCAGTCGACCGTGTTTCAGCAGGTACTGGCCCGAGAATCTCATAACTTCCCGGATTTGTTCTCGATAACCGGGGGCGTAGCAGTGAGTCTCACACTTCTTGCACATCGGTTTAGGGTCATAGGGACAAAGGAGTAGTTTTGCCGCGCCATGGCTTAAAAGCTTGGTACAATCTACACAAAGGATCAGATCTTTATCGCCCAGAGCATGACGTAACCGCTTATCTGCCACCGGGAAGATAGCCTTAGTTCGTCCGGAGTGCTTTTCCCGACAGAGGATAGAAATGAAATCTCGCAATACCTGGATGTCCTTTTCTTTTTTGCTGGTTAGCCTGTCAAACAGTCTGGCCACTTTTTACCTTCATCTTTCACGCTCAAGGCAACTCCTTCATCCAGCACTCTGGCGTTGTTGCGTTCGGTATCTCTAGCGCTGTACATAAGAGGGACATAGTCATTTATGATTCTTAGCGTCTTCTCTGGCTGCAACGCATCCTACTTTTGGAAGATTAGTTCGTGCCTCTCGAAAGGCATTAGCTCCCTTAAGTCTAGATCAACCTTTTCTTTCTTTCCCCTTCTCCTTTTGGTCTTCCGGGGTAAAGCAGCAATATCCCAGCTCGTCGCAGATCCTTTTGATTCTTTCCCATTCCTCCGGGATCAGTACCTGGAGGGCGATCTGATAGAGGATGTTGTCTTCCTTGAAGATGTGGCTTTCCAGTTCTCTAGCAAGATATTCCCCTAGTTCAATGACCCTTGCTTTGAATTTACTGAAGTCATGCTCTCGGGGACGATGAGAAAGCTGGTACAGCTCCTGTTTCCTTTTTCTGAACTCCGCGTGATCCATCTTCATGATCTCGGGGGGCTCAACGATATCGTGTTTTGCTAATTCTGGGAAAAGAACATCTTCTTCACGTTGGTGATGGCTTTCCGTTTCCACCAGGTGATGGGCAATATCCTCTAGTTTTTTCAGGTCTTCTCCCATGCCGTCAAAACTGTTCATCTCTCTTAGTCTGCCGGCTAAAGAGCCCAGCTCTCTTAAACTGTCGAGGATGATTTCATGCTCCTGCATGAAGGTATGCACCGGGTGCGGTGCTGAAACCTCCGTTCTCTTGGCAACAAGGCTATCCCTCAGAACTTCGAGGTGGATATCGCATAAGTTCCTCCTGATATCCTCATGGGAAACGCCTTCCCGGATCAGTTCCTGCTCCAAAACTCCTAGGGCCTTGGCATCAACTTGCTGAAGAAGTGTTCTCGCTTTCTCTTTGACATCCGGCGACGTCTCCCCTGCCCCTAATTGGGTTAATAGTTCTTTGAACTGTCCTTTTTGGTCTTCCTGCGCACTACCCTTGGTCACCCGCAGAATCCACTCATCAGGACCATCCTTTTCATAAGAAATATCCAAATTGTCCTGTGCTTTCAGCAAGTAGACCATAGGTACCGGATTGAACTCGACAACAATTCTTAACGTCTCTTTGTCTTTGAGAGCTTCAACACCGGGGAAAATCAGGGCTTCCTTCTCAGCATGGTCTAGTCCCCTCACATCAATTGTTTTAGCTGCGTTCATTTTGACCTCTTCTCTCTTCTAGTTGTAGCCATCTCTCAGTTCCATCTCTTTTGAGGAGCATATGCTCCACCTTTTCCATCCAGAGTCCCTGAAACTGCTTCATTTCATCCTCTGTAGCTGCATCCCAAATTGCTGGTTGTAGCAGATGACTGAGTTGCTTTGCCTTCTCTTCTGGGAAAGGAATCCGCTGGGGGTAAAACCTGACCAGCACCGCCTTATCGTTATCCAGCCTTCTGAACTCAAAACACAGGGCTTCTAGGTCAACTTTTTCTGAGTGAAATTTTAATAAACCCTTTCTCTTGAACCTGTGCCCCAGCCCTTTGAAGCCTGTCGCCGCAGCGGCGCCAGTTAGAAAGCTGAATACTTGAGCCATGACTCCATATACTCCTTCGTCAGGCTCTCCATAAACGGTAACCGCAATTTCACCTCTGACAGGGATTGTGTCGCCGTAAAGTTTCTCCAGAGCCGTCTGGCAGCACAAGTAGGCAGCCGAGACAGTAGGGCAAGCATGCCCGGACATCTTGACTACATCAATGAAATGATAATCTAGAGCACCTTCTTCTTTCAACGCTCCCAGTGTTTCCGCCAGCGGCTCGCGGAATCTGATGGGTTTGACTCGTTTCAGAGTGTCCCGGAAGATGTCATTCATAATCTCCTCACCACACCCTCAACTGGATTGGTAATTCACCTGTTAGTCGGGAGGATCTCTATATTGATTCCTCTGCAGTGGGAAAGTGGCGATTGCTACCCTGCCCTAAGTCGAGACCGTGCAGAATCTCAGCCACTGCCTTGGAACTATTCATCGTATAAAAATGGAAATAGCGGACTCCGTTTTCCCACAGGTTTTCGCATTGCTTTATGGCAAAGTCTATGCCGATCTTTCGGGCTTCCGATGGAGAGGCTGCTGCCTCCATTCGCTCGACAAGGTGCGCCGGTAGAGTAGCGCCACACATCTGGCTGAACCTCTTTACCTTCTCTATGTTGGTGATGGGCATGATACCGGGAATAACGGGGACGCGTATCCCAGCCTGGTCTGCCCTCTCCATGAATTGGTAGAAGTAACGGTTATCGAAGAACATCTGGGTGATAGCAAAGTCAGCCCCGGCATCAATCTTCTCTTTGGTGTAGACCATATCTACACCAAGATTAGGGGATTCAAAGTGGCCTTCCGGATACACTGCCACCCTGATGGAGAAAGCATTAAAGGAAGCTGCTAGCCGTACCAGGTCCTTGGCATAGCAAGGTCTATCCTTGGGAGCGCGTCCGGTTGTCTCTTCGGGGGGGTCTCCCCTGAGAGCCAGGATATTTTCGATTCCCGTGGCTGTGAAGTCGCTAAGGATGCCTGTGAGTTCCTCCTGGTGTTGGCCGATGCAGGTCAAGTGTGCCATTGGCGTCAGCGATGTTTCTTCTTTGATGCGTTTTACCACATGTCTCGTGTTTTTCTGCGTTCCACCACCAGCACCATACGTAACCGATACGAAGTTAGGTGTAAAAGATTCCAACTTTCTTATCGTCTCAAACAGATGGTCTTCGTCTTCCTTAGTCTTGGGTGGGAAGAATTCGAACGAAAGGATGGTTCTTTCCTTGGCAATGAAGTCTCTTATCTTCACGGTTATCACCTCCTGAAGTACTACTCTTAGGATAACAATATCTGATTTTGATGTATACGACTTTTGTCGGAAAGGATGCTTTGCGCTTGGCCAATGTAGTTTCGATTTTAAGTGGGCTATCCCATCTGATTCTATGCGCTCAAAAACCTCCTTTTGGGGTATTTTGAATTCAGAAAGCCAGCGGTCAGATTCGAACTGACGGCCAGCGGTTTACGAAACCGCTGCTCTACCCCTGAGCTACGCTGGCATACGAGACTAAACATCTTATTTTAGCGACACTTCAGTGTCAATTTGACGCTAATTTGGCGATGTAATTTTATTTTTCATCCCGTTTATGCCTGGGGGTAGCACTTCGTCGAGTAACGCTATAGCATCACTTTGCATCCCCTCAATTATAAGACTGTACGTGTTCATTGTAAAGGCTACGTTGGTATGCCCTAGAGCATCAGATATAACCTTGTGGCTTAGCGCCACGCATCAGCATCAATGATGCAAAGATATTGACCGAGGTATGGCGGAGGGAGTATAATCAGGCTCAGCCACGCGGTGTTTTACGCTATCGCCCGTCTGTTCCAGAGGCAATAATAACGGCAACACCAACTCTGAATGTGGACTAACTAACGGGGGCAGGTCAGTAGTATGAAGGCACTCACTTGAGCTATAACTCAAGAAGCAACGATGCTGGCGGTATGATTTTAAGTAGAGGGACGGATAGATGAGTAAATTCATTGATCAATTAAACCGGGTTTCACAGGTTGAGTCTCAGACTATGGGGTTTAAAGCAGCCAAGGCAGTCTCGCCGAAGCCAAAAATACAGCTCGTGGCTAGTTTAGCTCAGGCGGAGGTTAGTGATGTGGCCGATTATGTGGCTGGGGCTGATACTGGGTTATTGCCGGTTTCCGGTTTTACTTCAGGGGCCAAGACCATTCAAGAAATATCTAAGGCTGTGTCTGGCATTCCATGGGGTGGATGGCTGAGGGATGGGGGAAGGGAAGGAATGAAACAGCTAGTGAAGGCTGGCTGCGATTTTGTGGTTTTTCCGGCAGCTGATACCTCACTGACAATACTTCAAGGTGATGAAGTAGGTAAAATTTTGCAGGTAGATGCATCACTTAGCGAAGGTTTGTTGAGGGTAATAAATGAGCTGCCGGTAGATGCGGTGTTTGTTGCCGGTGAACAGGAAGGAGGCCATTTACTTACTTGGCATCATCTTATGCTCTTTCGGCGCTTTGCCAGTTTGCTGACTAAGCCCTTATTAGTGTCTGTTCTATCGAATGTGACAACTGAAGAGCTTCAGGCACTATGGGACGGTGGGGTGGGTGGCGTGGTAGTAGATGTAGGAGCTGGACAACCCACTGGGGTATTAAAAGAGTTGCGCCAGGCAATTGATAAACTTGTTCTCCCATCATCACGCAAGCAGGATAAGACGGGGGTTTTGCTACCTTATATTGGTAGAGAGAAGGATGCAGCAGTTGAAGAAGATGAAGATGTATAATTATTTCCCGACCAGACTTTTTATTAGTTTGAGTTCATCTTTAATTAGCCTGGGGAAAAGGAAGTTCTGCCTTACAGTCTCTTTACCTATCTTACCTAATTTGCGACTAACTGCTGGATTTTCCAGGAGATAGACTATTTTCTCTGCACATTCCTCCACACTATTGACCAGGTAGTCGCTAAGCTTACCAGTCATTTGTAGAGGGATACCCCCAGCGTTACCGGCTATTACTGGCGTTTCTTTCCATAACGCCTCGGCTACCACCAGACCAAAGCCTTCTCTGATTGACTTCTGAACGATCACGTCACTGGCTCTCTGAAAGGCATTGACCTCCATGCTGCCTACTCCGGTCAAGTTAGAGAAGACGAAGATGTCATCATCTTTGTTAGCTTCGTCGCTAATAGCGGCGTGCAGATCCCATCCCTCAGGGTCGTCTGGAGCAAAAGAGCCGACTAGGGCTAGCTGGAGCCCGGGTATTTTCCTCTTGGCTAATTTGTAGGCGGCTATGGTACCAAACGGGTCTTTCCAGCGGTCAAAGCGGGATACCTGGGTAATTAGCGGACGATTAGTATCAAAGCCTAGGTTCTCCACCAGTTCTCGGCATACATTCCTCTTGATGAACATATTTTTGGAGCTGAAGGCGCAGATAGCTGGAGCCATGGTTACAATTTTTGCTAGTTCAAGGTCTTTAGGGATAAACTCCTTGGTAGTAAAAACAGCGGCGTCATATTCTTCAATGTAGGGGCGCAGGAAGTTCCACACTGCCTTATCTGGCTGTGCGCTATCTACATGGCAACGCCATATCCATTTGGCTTTGTTCTGCGATAGATAGTGGCGCAGGGCGGCTGGCTGAGGGTCATTCACTATGAAAACATCATAATTGGGATCAAGTTCGCGGGCATTGGCTAAATTGTTATTCTGGTATACTTTTATTATGTTTTCCTTGTTAATATCTTCAAACGGAGCACCTTGTAAGGCATTGTGCAATCCTTTGGTAATGGTAAAGAAGCGACGGTCGCCTCGTATAATCTGCCAATCGACTTCAATACCTAAGGAGCGAGCTAGAGGGATATGGCACACAAGCATTTCCGCCACTCCTCCACCAAATGGCGTGGAGTTGATATGGCACACCCGTAATCCTTTTAGTTCCTCTCCTAGGCTGATGAGTGTATCAATAGTCTCACTGGTTTCGACTGCGCGGTACTTATCAATATTGGCCGTTCCCAGCGATAGTTTATGTAGCATTTACATTGCTCCGCGTGCCACTTAGTTCTCCGGTTAAATTCAGGAGCCAGTATTCCACAGCCGTTATGATTGAGAAAACTGCCATGATTTGCCTTCAGTGGTTATTGACGGAGCAATGACCATCTCAGCCTGGTGCATTTCTTGGATAGTAAGTGCCCCGCAGGTGCCTAGCGCAGTGCGAATAGCTCCAACGAAGTTTTGACTACCATCGGTT
>PBSW01000037.1 GCA_002726865.1 Candidatus Bathyarchaeota archaeon | reverse complement strand
GACTTGGACTTGGACTTGGACTTGGACTTGGACTTGGACTTGGACTTGGACTTGGACTTGGACTTGGACTTGGACTTGGACTTGGTGAAGGTGAGGATGAAGGGGTTGGTTTAGGTTGTAAAGATTCATCTATATCTAGGCTTGAGGATTCGCGTAAAACCGATCTGCCAGCTAGGAACAAACAGCTCAACAACAAGCCCATTCCAAGGAACATCTTCAGCCATCTGCCCAAGGGTACCGGCGTCCAAGTCAACGGGATCCTTTCAGAGTTTGACTTTACCATATTTTACTTTTTATGAAAATCCGACGCTAAAAAGCGGGAGACAAGCCAACCCGAGACCGCTCAAACCCTGACGACGACCCTGTGTTTCAGGGCCTATAGTAAGAAGGACAACCCAAGTCCTTACGGGGGGCCTCCAAGGAGACCCTGATTGCCATGGAGAAAGCGGGAGCTAAGAAAAGTAGATAGATAACATCTCCTCTAAGTTGAGTTTAGTGGATGATGGCAAGAGAGAGCTCCTCCTGGATCCCATGCAGTATCAAAGAGAAAAGGTTGTCATGGAGATTATTTTGACCTTAGACAAGTGCTCAAGGGCGTACCACGGTGGGTCTGCACCCTCGCGCACCACTAGAAACGGTTTTCCCGTCAGGTGTTTTTATTTGTTACAGTTTCATTGGATCTCTTGAGCGATTTAAATGGGACGCCGGTTGAGAGAACTGTTGGCTTTGAGCGCTCGTCTACCTGCAGCTGAAAGATATCGGGTCGAGAATAATGACCAACAGCATCGAAATCGAAACGACCCCGTACCACTTGAGCAAGATCCAGGTCGGCGTATAGAATGCCCTCCCGATCGTAGAGGGGACCCTCTAACACGTCACCCAAAGGGGAGATGATGACACTTCCTCCCCGGCATACCGTCTCAGGGTACTCCTTGAGGTCCTGAATCCCCTCTAGGTCCTCGGGGTACATGCTCTTGGTTACATACTGGTTGCAACCTAGGACAAAGCAACGCCCCTCCAAGGCGATATGTCGGAGGGTGCTGTTCCACCGTTCCCGGGCGTCGGCTGTAGGGGCAAGATAGATCTCCACGCCCTTGCTGTACATGAAGGTCCTGGCCAGGGGCATATAGTTCTCCCAGCAGATCAATCCTCCAAGGGTCCCGATCTCCGTATCTATCGTGGTTAATGTGCTGCCATCTCCGACTCCCCAGATCAGCCGCTCTGCGGCTGTGGGCATGATTTTCCGATGCTTGCCCAACAGCCGGCCATCAGGCCCGAAGTAGAGAAGCGTGCAGTAAAGAGTGCCGCGACTGTACTGACTGTCCCGCTCAATTACCCCAATAGCTAGGTAGGCACCGGCTTTCCTCGCCGCCTCCCCCAATATATCGGTGGTGGGTCCAGGCACGTCCACCGAGTTTGTCCAGTATCTCTCCCAGGTCAGACGTCCCTCAGGTTTCCGGCCGCCCACAACAGTGCCGAAGCTTAATCCTCTAGGATATGCCGGAATGAATGCCTCAGGAAAGAGGATTAGTTTGGATCCGTTTAGCGCGGCTTCAGAGATCAAATGGAGGGCCTTTTCACTCGTTGCCTCACGATCAAAGAGGATGGGGGAGGCCTGTACTACGGCTGCTTTCACTACTGGGAATGCATCGCCCATGGTTCATATAGTCACTTTTCATTATTTTAGTTTCTCGAAAAAAGATCTGAACGTGGGGGTCGAGAAATCATTTAAGAGCAAGGTCTAACCGTTTATCTTTTCGAGGGCAGCCGCAACTATTAATGGGAAGACGATTGTAACGTCCCCGAATATAGTGGAGGTCTTCCCTTCCTTGAGCTTTCCCCAGCTTATCGCCTCCTTCAAGGGCGCTCCGCTTAGGCTCCCATCTTCAACCCGAGCCGAGCTTATCTGCACTGCAGCGTCTAGCCCTTCCCTTAGGGTATTCATATATTGCGTATGGTGCTTCGGGGTCCCACCGCCTAGGATGATGGCCCCCGACTTTCTAGCGTCGTAGACCATCTCCCCAAGGAGATCAAAGTCCTTGATGGGGTTGATAACTAGCTTTTTTCTTTTGGAGTACATCCAGAGGGGGATCCCGATCATTGAGTCCAAAAATCCAGGGCTGAAGATGGGCACTCCCTTCCGGGTCGCCGCCCTGAGAATTGAGCCATCATCCTCGATACTGAGCCCAATCTCCCTTATCAGCCCGTGGATAGGTATCCCGACCCTCCCCTCCTCTGGGATATTGTCGAGGACTCCGCCGATATACTCCTCTAGGGCGGCCCAGGTATCGCTCTTGATGAAAATATCATAGGCCCTGTTGATTCCCTTTTCTAGGAGTACTTGGTCGTCGACGTTTAACTCACCCACTAGGTGTCTCCGTCCTATTGCCTCTACAATATCGTGAACTAGGTTAGCCCCATTGGAGACCACGGCGTCTACATAGCCCTCCATGATGAGGTCCCTGAATATGAGGCGCATCCCGCTTGGTACCAACGGCCCCGAGAGGGTAATAAACGTCAAATAATCCGGATCAGAGAACATCTCCGCGACAATTTCGACTGCCCTGCCGACTCTACCTGCGCCAATAACCCCGGCCCGGCGCATTTCCTCAGCTAGCTCGCCGACGGTCATCCCGGATTTTAGACGCATCTGCTCGATGCGCTTCATTTAGTAAACCCTTTACTAACCCTTAACCCGCTGGACCTTGTACCGGCCCATAATCTTCCAGTACTCAACTTCCTTTCCTGCCGCGAGCTTATTTACGATCTCCTCATCTTTGGGTGTGGCTACCTCGAAGACCTCATATGTCTCTAAGTCCATGAGCTGGAGGCCGTCGGGAGTCATTGAGACAATTTGGGCAGCATTCTTTTCGACGATGGGGATATTGATGCTTGTGTCGACAGGGTTTACAAAGCTCCTTTTGCTACCATCGAAGAGGCTCACAGCGGAGCATCTGTACTTTGCACTTCCGTGTTTTCCTGACTTGCTCTTCTGAATTGACATGATCCGGCTTGGCTCACCGTCTACTATAGCGTAGGAGCCTACTTTGAGGTCTCCGACTTTTGCGATCTTATATGACACGACACATGACCTCTGGATTTTTGAAGCTACTTCCGGGCGAATTGCTATAAAGGTTACGCCCACTCAAAAAATATAGTTTAAACAAAATTGAAATATACCCTCGGTTATTAAGCCCTACCGCCCCTTGTCTATCTCCAATTTCATCCTTACATTCGGTGAAACAGCAGATGCACAACCTGCGGAATCTGGCAAACAGTCAGCCTATACGCAGGGGAGATATGACCCACGCGCCCATCACTCAGGGAGCCGACTAACCTGTCCTTTTGATGATGTGGTAGCCAAACTGGGTTTTCACGGCTGCTGAGATCTCCCCTACGTTGAGAGCAAAGGCCGTCTTCTCAAACTCCCTTACCATCTGACCTCTACCAAACTTCCCTAGGTCTCCACCTCGTTTTCCCGAAGGACAGGTAGAGTGTTCTCTTGCGAGTCCCTTGAACTCTTTGCCTGCGCCAAGCTCCTCCAAGATCTTGAGTGCCTGGGACTGCTTCTCCACCAGAATATGGGACGCCTTGATCTTCAATGCCATGGTGTTCGGTATTATCTCCCCACTGATAAGGATTGAGACCAGCCTCAAAGGCTGAAGAATTCGTGGGAGATCTGCTTCCCAGATGGAGACTCGGAACTCCTTCACCTCAGGGATTTTCCCGATCTCCTCAGAGTTCCACGCGATGCTATCCCCCAAAGATAACTTCAAGAGCCAACAGGTCGTAATCCGTCAAGGTCCTCATCTCCACTATGATGTTCGGGATCTTGATCAACGTCCCTAGCACCCTCCGGGACTTCCCATCCCCGTTAGGATAGTAAGGATCTATATCAATGTTAAAAGCCTCCACTCTCTAGTATTCTAGCTTGGTGGGAACGGATACAGTTGTGGAGTTCTGGATCATTCCTTATCTTTTTATCCTCCGGAACCTCCTGATCATTGTATCAGGGGAAACCCTGAGGGCCCTCGCGATATCCCCAAAACTATTAGGAGTATCATTCTCAAGAACCCGCAAGATACTCACATCTTAGTTATCCAAATTGCCCCTAGTCCATGAATCCCTAGTACTTCCCTTCAGTAGACCCCTATACAATATACCTTAATCTGAGGAGGACCTTAAAACGTCCGGCCACATTGGTTTTCCAGACATAAATTACGATCATAGGAGGAAACCCGGTGTCTCTACTCCCAATAGCCTATCGACACTAAACTTAATATGAACGTCTATCAGAGTCGAGACCGGACTTGGTACTGGTAAAAGAAAGACGGTAAGGTTAACGCAAACGCCCTTCCATATTAAACCATAGCTCCCTAAGCTGACTTCAACAAAAAGGTGATAATTGAGGTTATGAACACGTTCAACTTACTCGAATACGAGTATCTCATAGCAGCCTTTAACAAGACCGTCAAGGTCTCTAGCCTTCCTGAGACCGAGTTTCTAGGGGGCATCCAAAATGTGCTCGGCCGCCTAAAACACGAATAAAGACCTCTGCCCTTCTACGTCTAAGCGTCATAGTTTAACTCATAGACTAAAACGTATCTGAATTCAGAGGCAAAGACCAGCTTGTAACCGGGATCTGGTAACATGTTCATTAGCCTATTAAGGGTCGACTCATCATACTTTGCCGTGGTCTCACCGTTTGTTATATTGACATAATCGAGGATGTTCAGTTCCCCTATTCGGACCATCCAAGACCACTTGGCGTTGTCCCCAAAGGGCCACTGGTTCCCCGGGTTGTTGGGGTTGAATGTGTTGAATACCACGATATGGGTGGCGTCGTAGGCCTCGAGCATGGGAAGAGACTCCGTCTGATTGAGCATCATTATTCTGCCGATGTATCCAATCTGGGAACGATTGGTTGTGGCGCCGTCGGCGAGGGTCGTCTGCTTGCCGATAGCCTCGATCCAGTACCCGTAGTCCCACCAAGAGACCACGACAGCGTTGTCCTCTAGGTTGTCCCTCATCCAGTTGAGGGTCTGAAGCCAGTCCTGAGGGTACCTATCACCAAAGAGGGCGGGCACGCTAGAGGACGCCATGGAGGTAGGTCTTATAGAGATTTCAGATGTGCCCCAGATGGTCGGCATGATTGCAAGGAGCATGAATAGAGCAAAGATGATGGAGAGTTCCCTGTTAAGCCCCTTCCATATAACCTTTCTCCGCCGTCTCCCCTTAACCGCTTTCCTCTTAGAAAGGGCCACGAAGGGCTTAAGGAGCTCCGTGAGTCCGAACGCGGCCATCAGGCCCACTGGGATGGATAGGAGAAGAGAGAGCCGGATCATAGAACCCGCGAAATAGGCGGCTGTGATGAAAAATATCGAGCCGAATAGGCGTCTATCATCAAGTTCATTTATAGAGAAATATGTCCCTAAGATAGCCAGGGGAAAGGCGATCCCGAAGGTCCCGAAGAAGCTGGACCACACAGATCTTTTGTGCTCCGCTACTGACTGAGACAGAGGATTTCCGGCAGATTGCATGGGGTTAATGACTCTCCAGAATTTACCCGTTATAGGGTTAGCTACCCCCAGTGCCTCAAGCATGAAAACGCCCAGGATCAGAGCTATCACCAGACCGCTGATCAACCGCATGGTCTGCCGTTCTTCCAGTCTTTGGCGAGTATACTCGTATATTATGATCAGAACGCCCAGTAGGATGGCTGCAACATTCTCGGTGCTCTGGATATATTTTACTCCCAGTCGTGGTATGAAAAGTGTGATAGTTAACCCGATTCCCAGAGTTAGGGCATAAGAGATGATATGTTTTTTCTCGAATCTTCCTGTTATTAGAACTGCAAGGCTGAATAAGATCAGTAGACCCACAATATACCTCGTGGCACCCCACGAGGCGAAGGTGTATCCTAGGGTAATTCCCGCTACTATCCCGTATATGAGCCTCTCATTGAACGAACGCTCTGAGTCTAGGGACCGGAGATAAAACAACGTAATGGCGACCATCCCGAAAATGCCTATATTCTCGGTGTCGTAGAATCCAAGGAAGGTGCGCCCGACGAACGCCTCACTGATGGCCATAAAGAACGCGGCCATAAGCCCAGTGGAGCTATTACCAAAGTCTCTTCCTATAAAATAGGCGAAAATACATGTGATAGACCCCATGAGCACCGGGAAATAGAGGGAGACCTGATAGACCGTGAGGTCGAGACTCATGGCTCGGGCGACGAAGTAGACGAAGGCACCAGTGAATGGTACACCGGGATAAGAGGATCTTGCGATATTCCTCCCCCAAGGGTACCAGCTCATGGTATCATGCCACGAAAACCATGAAGCATAGCCGTTCTCCACTATGTATTCCGTGACCCTGAGCTGGAAGAGGGGATCAAAGGCGTCCATATAAGCGCCCCATTGAACGCGTATAACCCTGAATAAAATGGCGATGACGACGACCAGACCAAGGACGGCCAGCTCTATTGCGGTTTTCCGTGTGATCCGGGGCATCAGAGAGACCCCATTATCCCGGTCAGTAAACCGAATTTGCCACGGTCGGTAGTTTTTCTCATTTTTCCCCGCTTCCAATATGTGAGGTGGAATGCTTTATTTAAATTCCTATGAGCGCGCCATTTACAGAACCACGGAATATTCAACTAGTTGTCTAACTCACGCTTTACCCCTAGGAAACATTGTAATTCCAGTCTTCGCATCCTATATGCTCTGGCGTGTAATGGATCTATTTCTAGTCTACCCTATAGAGCCAGGGTTAAGGATCAGAGAGTCACCGGCTCAAGGGCATATGGTTTATAGATGTGGCCTAGGGGCTAGAAGTGGATATTTCAGGAAACGCTCACATGATAGGCGGTTCTCCAACGATGACTTGGTGACCATAGTTCGCAAAAATGCATCTGAAGCCTTTGTCCTGGAGGGCGTCGATACACTCATTGTGATGGGGTCGTAGCCCACGGTATTTCCGCGCGCAGGAGGACTGCAAAGTTCAGGACTAGCCATAATAAATAGCGTTGTTTTGTGGATCCGAAGATGATGAGGAACCTCACAGGGTCCACGGACCCCCCTGTTCCTTGGCCCTATTTAGCAGTCGTAACAGAGAAGGGAATCCTTAACTGGCCTAGAGGTGTCTTGAGAACCGATATCGATGAGCCTTGGGTTTATGACAGGCGAGGCTGAGTACGACAAGAGAAGGCTCCACGGGGAGGTGGCCGTTCTGGAAAACGCTGTAGTAGCATTCTTTTGGGAGGGGAATGTGCCCCGTATGGGGACGCTGACAGTGACTTTACCGGACAGGAACTCGTCATCTCTGCTGGGAGAAAGGGACAGGCAGCTTGGGCTGATTTTGGGATCCCATCTCTCAGCGTTAACAGGGAAAATGGCCCTAGTGAGCGTGAACCTGCCAATAGGGCTCGGCAACAATGCCGGAAGGGCCCTGCTAGATCTAGCCCGCGGGCTTATCGGAGGAGAAGGTGAGGAAGATGGTTGATCTGAGAGAGTTTCTGAAAAAGTTCGAGGGAAGGGGAGAACTCATTCGTATCAAGGAGCCTCTCTCGATGAGGCATGAGATTCCAGAGGCGCTGAGAAGGTTCGACGGAGGCAAGATCGTTCTCTTTGAGAGGGCCAAGGAGCATGAAGGACCCATCGTGGGAGGGGTCTGTGGGACCCGCTCCAGGATACTGGAGGCCCTTGGGGTGAAGTCGAGTGAACTATACAGTCATCTCCTAGAGGCAGTAAGGAATCCTACGCCATGCAAAATAGGTGACGGTCCCGTCACGGAGGTGATCCATGACAAACCTAGTCTCTCCGAGTTCCCAATACTCACCCACTTTGAGACAGATGCCGGGCCCTACATCACGGCTGGCATCATCAACGCGAGGAGCCCCGATGGCTCGGTAGAAAATGTCTCCTTTCACAGACTCCTTGTGAGGGACGACGGTAGGATGGGGATCAGAGTGGTCCCCCGGCACCTTTATAGGCTCAATCAGATGGCCCGAGAGGCTGGAAACGATTACCTCGACCTGAGCATCTCCATTGGGGTTCACCCTGCGATCTACATCGCCGCCGCATATCCTGCACCCTTTGGGACTAGCGAGTTCGAGATGGCGAACACACTGCTAGATGGAGGATTGATGCTGACTGAGTGTCCTCATGTCGACGCGCTCGCCCCTGCGGATGCTGAACTGGTTTTTGAGGGAAAGCTACACTTGAACAAAACGGCACCGGAGGGACCATTCGTGGATCTCTCAGGGACTGCGGATGTGGAAAGGGAACAGCCTGTGATTGAGCTAGTAGGGGCATTGCACAGGGAGGATTATATCTACGAGGGTTTGCTGCCTGCAGGTGCCGAGCACAGGCTTTTGATGGGGTTGGGCCGGGAGGTGCGGATCTGGGAATATGTGAGGAACGTGGTCCCTACGGTGCGTGGCGTGAACATGACCCTAGGTGGAATGGGCTGGCTTCATTGCGTAGTGAGCTTTGAAAAGTTCCGTGAAGGGGATCCCAAGAACGTGCTAATGGCTATATTCGCCGCCCACCCGAGTCTCAAACATGCCTGGGTTGTGGATTCAGACATTGACCCTTACGATATGGATCAGGTGGAGTGGGCCCTAGCTACTAGGTTCCGGGGGGATGAGGATCTCCTCGTGATCCCCAAGGTGAGGGTTTCAAGCCTTGATCCCACTTCTGACCAGGAGAATGAGCTGGGGTGCAAGGTAGGGTTCGATGCCACCAAGCCTATGACTGGGGAGGGCTTCAAAAGGCCGGGTATCCCTGTCTCGGATGAGGTCAAGAGGCTCTTGGACAAGTACTCTAACCCCTAGTTAGGTTTTTTACCCCGGATCGGGATTTGAGTTCAGACTCAGGTGGATAACAGCATGCATTTGACGAAAAAAGAGGAGGCGATTCTCGGGGGCAACGAGGGCCCGGGGGCTGCGAAGTTCTTAGAGCTCCTCGTGGCCCTAGGGGAGGTCTTCGGGGCAGAGAGGCTTATCCCGGTGGAAAGCGCCCACATCTCTGGGGTTTCTTACAAGAACCTAGGGGAGGCGGGCCTAGGCTGGCTCGAGGAGCAGGCCGATCTCGGCGCGAGGTCCCGAATAAAGGCGACCCTTAATCCCGCTGGGATGGACATGGAGCTCTGGAGGGAGATGGGCGTCCCAGAGGAGTTCGCCGAGGGACAGCGGCGGGTCCTTGTGGCTTTTGAGAGGATGAAGTTCGAGGCAACCTGCACATGTACTCCCTACCTTGTGGGACACGTCCCCGGATTCGGGAGCCAGATCGCGTGGGCTGAGTCCTCTGCAGTCTGCTTTTCCAACTCTGTGTTGGGGGCTAAAACCAATAGGGAGTCTGGACCCACAACTATCGCGAGCGCTGTGACGGGGCTTGCTGCTCTATACGGCTACCGCCTCAACGATAACAGGAGGCCCGGAACTGTCGTGGAGATCGAGACAGAACTGGCCTCAATCATGGATTATAGCGCCTTAGGTTATATCACCGGGAAGAGTTTGGGGACTACGGTCCCATATTTCAAGGGCTTAGAAAGCCCAAGCCTCGAGTCGAAGAAGGCGTTGGGAGCTGCATGTGCAACAAGTGGTGGTATTGCCCTCTGGCACGGAGAGGGGGTGACTCCCGAGGCGGAATGCATGAAGGCCCACTTAACAGGTCTTGAGAGGATCTCTGTTACTGCGGGAGATATCAAAGAGGCCGTTGCCCACCTGACGAGTCCTCTATGTGACCCCGTTATCGCTCTGGGGTGCCCTCATTCCAGCCTAGAGGAGCTGGGGGAGATCGCAGGCCTTGTGGCAGGGAAAGATTTCAAGGATCAGCTCTGGGTTTTCACAAGTCGGGGCGTCTACTCCTTGGCAGAGGAAGCAGGGCATGTCGGGGCCATTATGGCGGCGGGGGGGCGAGTCTTTAGAGACACCTGTATGGTGGTGGCTCCTCTGGTGGAGATGGGCTGGACTGAGGTGGCCACTAATAGCTTCAAGGCGGGCCACTATATGGCGGGCATGGGGATGAAAACCCGGATAGGGCCCATCAGGGAACTCTTGGGGGGAAACCCATGATAATACAGGGCCGGAAGATCGTCGGGGGCAGAGTTGAGGGTTTTGCCTTGGTGAGCAGGGATCCAGTGAGCTTCTACGGTGGAATAGACCCGGTCGCAGGTGTTGTTACAGAGCCTGGGCACGCAGTGGAGGGGGAGTCTGTCATCGGGAAAGTATTCGTGTTTCCCACTGGTAAAGGGAGCACTGTGGGGAGCTATGTGATCTACAGGATGGCAAAGCTGGGCACTGCGCCTGCGGCTATTATTAATCTGGAGACGGAGGCGATCCTGGCAACTGGATGCGTCATCTCCGACATCCCCCTGGTGGACAGGATAGGGAAGGAGGCCTTCATGGGGCTGGAGTCCGGAATGACTCTGAGGGTGGACGCCGAAGCAGGGATCATAGAGATTGTCGCGGGCCCGAGTTGAGCCTCCCCCGTCCATGCAAAGTGATTTATCAGCCTAGTCCCTGCTAATTCTAGGAGTTTCTAGGCATTGGTGATGAATTTCAGCCGGAGACTGGCGGGCCTCCAGGAGAGGATGTTGGCGGAGGGCATTGACCTTGTTGTCTACGGTTCGTGCCAGAATTTCCAGTACATAACGGGGCTTCCCATTAAGTGGAGGGGGGGAGTCGATCTGATGCATTCCGATGATAATGTCTTTGTCCCCCAAGAGGGGGCGCCAGTTCTCACGTTATCCCAGAGATCTGGGAGGCACGGCAAGGCCTCGTGGATAGGAGACACACGGGTCCTTGAAAAGGAGGAGAGTTATACTGACCTAGTGAAGAAGGTGGCTAGTGACTTGGACTGGAGGGCGGGGAGGATCGGGGTCGGGGAACACGTCTTCGGCTCCACATGGATTGAGGTGGCAAGATCCTTCCCTGGGGCTAGGTTCCGAGGGGCCTCATCGCTGATGGATGATCTCCGGATGATCAAGGATCCCGGGGAGATCGAGGCCCTCAGGAGGGTGGCCCGGTTGACTGAGAATGTCATGGGGGACGTCATCCCAGAAATTGAGTCTGGAATCACCCAGAACGAGTTAAGTATATTCATCGATATGCTAGGGCGGAAGGCTGGAGTAACGGATGTATCCTTTCCACCCACCGGTCTCTTCATCAAGAATGGCTCAGAGCCCACGCCGGAGCCTAACAGCTACCCAAGGGATGAGGGTTTGGTGGCCGGGACCAGCATCGCCTTGGATGTGGGATTCGTTTTGGACGGCTATTGCAGTGATTGGGGGAGAAGCCTCTATTGGGGCCCCGTGGGGGAGGATATAAGGAAGGGCTACGTGGCTCTTCAGAGTGCAGTGGTGAAGACAGTAGACAAGATGTACGAGGGGAGTATGAGGGTTTGCGACGTTTTCCCCATCATAGAGGGCTTCTTAGATAAGGATGGTTACGGGGACCATCTGAGAGCGAGGCTTTCCGATGGTACGGTGGGCCACCAGATCGGGGTCGAGGTCCATGAGAACCCTTGGCTCAAGCCCGATAATATGCAGGAGCTTCAGGAGGGGATGGTGATGTGCCTGGAGCCTAAGCTCTGGAAGGCAGGGGAATACTACCTCAGAGTCGAAGACATGGTCCTTATCCACAAGAACCGGGCCGAGTTCCTCACTAACTATGACCGGGAGCAGTTCCAGCTTTAATTTTTTTCTGGAAAAAAGAGTTTCTACTCCTAAGTTATATATGTGCTTTGATTTACTTTTCACCGTTGGAGCATCAACTACATGAGTATTCATAGGAAGGGATGCTTCATTGTTTTTGAAGGCCTAGATGGCTCCGGTAAGAGTACCCAAGTTAGAGACTTGGGTTCAAAACTTCAAAAGAAGAAATATGAAGTTATAACCACTCAAGAACCAACAAATAAAAGTGTCATTGGTAGTTTACTGAAACGAATATTATATAATAATGAGTCCGTCCCTGATGAAGTTTTAGCCCTTTTATTTGCAGCTGATAGGGCACACCATACCATCAATACCATAATTCCAGGTTTAGAAGAAGGATCGATCGTGATCTCTGATCGATATGTCTATAGTTCTTTAGCGTATCAGAGCAGAGGAATGAAAAAAAGACTTGATATAAATTGGATCCGAGTACTTAATCAAGCTGCAATTGAACCAGATTTGGTTATTTTTCTGGATGTACCCCCAGAAGATGCAATGTCAAGACTTCAAAATGGCCAAAAAAGGGTTCAAGACCTTAGTTTCTTTGAGAACTTAGAAGTTCAGACAAACATCAGAGACGCCTATTACGATATTTTCAATTTTCATCGAGTAGAACCTGAAGCACAAAACATGAAAATTATGCGGATCGATGGCAAACTACCTGTTAAACAAATTAAAAAACTCATTGGGAAACGCGTCTCAATGCTTCTCAAGAAGAAAACCATAGAGCGGAAAAACGATATTAGTAGAAACAACGGAAATCTCAATGAGTTCTTTTCTGTTTCTAAGGAATCTGAAATATCCGGAAACAAAAGGAGAACAAATTGAGTCAAATACCTTCCAAATGCAACAGGATTTATATAATTAAGGAAAAGGAAATATCGTCCGAGAATCTTTTCCTTTTCTCATACTTATTATCGCGTGCATAAAAAAGAGACTAGAAGAGTCTGACCCGGACCACGCATTATATAATCTTGATGATAAGCATCAGGAATATTTCTAGGTGCACTCATTGATCGTGGAACTTCTAAGCCTCTTCACGGCCCTTTGCTATGGTACCAGTAGCATCCTGGCCCGGAAGGGGATAAAGGACTCAAACCCCCTAACCGGGGCCGTCGTTGGGTCTTTCGTTCAGGTAATCCTCCTGGGCGCGCTGGTGATTGCCAACCCTCCGGATTCCTTCAACTGGACTGCCGTCGGACTTTTCGTTGCATCGGGAGTCCTAGCGTCCACCTTGGGGAGGATGTTCAACTTTGTGTCCCTTAAGAGACTCGGAGTTGCTCTTAGCGCTTCCATCATAGGCTCCAGCCCTCTATTCTCCACCTTCCTTGCGGCGGTATTCTTGGGAGAGCAGATAGACGCGGCTACCCTGATAGGTACTGTGCTCATCGTCGCTGGGATCGCTTTGACAAGAAGCGGGGGGCAGACCGTGAAAAACCTTCAGAACAGAGCTCTCATGCTCCCCATCGCCTCTGCGGTGTTCTACGGAGCCTCATCAGTGACCCGAAAGGCGGCCCTTAATCTCCTTCCCGAGTCCGTCTTTGGGGCCTTGGTGGGAGCCTTGGCGAGTTTCACCGTCTTCTCGGTCTACCTCCTCGTGAGCCGGAGGACCTACGAGCTGAGGGTCAACTGTAGGGGCGGCGGGTTTTGGGTGGTCAATGGGGTGGTAGTAACATTGGCGTGGCTCAGCATGTTTACAGCGCTCATACTAGGGAAGGTTTCTGTGGTCTCCGCTCTCGGGGGCACCACTCCCCTCTTCTCGGTCATCCTCAGCGTGATGCTGCTCAAGGGCTCGGACGAGCTCAATGCCAGGATAGTTGCCGGCAGCCTCTCTATCGTTGCGGGGGCGATAGTTATAACCCTATTCTAGGCTTTACGGCTAGCCCTGATCTTCTCTAGGTTCCCTAGAAGGGAATCCATGAGTTCCGAGAGGGATCTTAGGGCCTTAAAGTCGCTCTCATATGACATGGACTGGCCCAGAGTGACCAGCTTCTCGACTATGGCCTTCTCTAATGAATTGAGACGCATCTCGGCTTCAGCGGTTGCCTCCTCCCCCTCAGGGACTATGACAACCCGCCTCTTACAGTTCTTACAAACAATTTCTTTAGATTTCAGCCGGAACAGGGGGGTTCCGCACTCGGGGCAGTTCCTGCTCAGCATAGTGACACCGTCACGGAGGAGGTTGGCCATACCCTTTATGTCAACGGTCAACAGACTAGCACCTCAACCATCATGGATGCATCCTTAACTTTAGAGTTGTGCCTATGTTTCGCGATGCTATTAACTCGTTGAGTGAATTCATGTCTTAGAATGAGCCAAGAATGGATCAACAGGGCCATCTCCCACTTGACAATTTTATCCCTTCTAGAAAATGCGGATCTAACATTTGAAAAAAATGTTATTTTCCTACAGAATTCATAAAATTCCTATTTCTAACTACACTCCTAAAAAATCGCGATCGATAATGAAAACAAAGATAAGATAATATCATAGGAAACGAGAATAACACCGAATAACATCAAAAATGAATATATAACGCGCGTGTTCGAACTTTCTGGCTCAAAACCAAATTATGATCCGAACCATATAAATTACCAAAGGTTGATTTGAAAGAGGTCCGAAATTGTGGTCTGCTTCTACACGGATCTCGAATCCAAAAACGGGGTTCTGAGAATGATAATGGATACGCGACTAATGGTGTGCAGAAATGTTTGATGAAAACTATTACCCACCCCCCCAAACGGAAGGGGGATGGCGAGTCGGAGACCCGGAAGCCTTGGGAGTAGACGTTGAGAAGCTCAAAGTCGCTGTCACCTTCCATAATAACGCAAAATTCACTCAGACACACGGTGGAGCCCTCGTAATAATCTACAAGGGACACCTCATCAGCGAAAGCTATGTGAGAGGAACCGAGGGAGGGCCTAGGCCCTGGACTCCTTCTATGTGCAACGATATGAAGTCTTCCGCCAAATCTGTCTTCGGCACCGCGGTTGGGGTCTTCCTCGATGAATACAAGAACCTGGTAACTCTTGACACCGATCTCGTGGGGAAGAGCCGGGAAGACTCTTTGATCCCTCAGATATGGGATCAGCCCCTTACTGACGAGAGGAAGAAGGAGATCAAGGTCAAGCATGTCCTCTCCATGACTTCGGGGCATGAGGGCCCAGAGCCCTGGCTGGCACCGAACCCCAGACACCACTATCCCGGGTACACGGGCTCACACCAGATGTACGAGTACTGTTTTGGCTGGTGGCATTACGAGGGGATACCCTCCCATCATACATTGCTGTTCAATCCGGGGCAAGAGTTCAACTATAGCAGCTTCGGATTGGAGCAATTCGCCCTCGCCATGCGGAACATCACCGGCGAGATGGTGGGGCCTTGGGCTTACGAGAGGTTTCTGAAGCAGATTGGGATGCCCCCCGGTATCAGGGACAACCAGTTCAGAGAGGTAACCTACAGGTCTGATAGAAAATTGAACTTCTCCTATGAACCTGGGTGGGGAGCAGGCGGGAGTGAAGGATGTAACGCATATGGTGCGGACAGAAGCCACAGCCAATACGGATACAACACAATAGTCTCCAGCACTTTCCCCTGTACCTCACGTGACTACGCAAGATTGGGCTACCTTTGGCTGAGGAAAGGGCGATGGAAGGACCAGCAGCTGGTTCCAGAAGATTGGATAAAACTGGCGACCAGCAGATACGTTCGAGATGACGGTGAAACTCCGAGCGACTACGGCTATACTTTCTGGATCCTGGATGAAGTAGAGGGTGTGCCAAACGATGCATTCGGGACCCGCGGAAACAACATGAATGACTGCTTCGTTGTCCCGAGCCTAGACCTGGTCGTCGTCCGACAAGGTAACAATAACGGCACAATTGACGAGAGACAAATATTCAGGACTTCCCTCATTCAGAATATCGTGACAGCATTTCCAGAGAACCTTTAGTGGACAACGGTAATCACCGGCGCGCGCGTGTTTGATAATAACATTATTAATCTATGGTTGAACTTCTGACAAGTATTTCAGGGGAAGTGATTACATGAAGAACACCCACGAAGAATCTGATGCTGAGTACCATCGCCTGATACAGGATCCGATTCCAGGACCCCTCGTCCCATTCAAACCGTTACGAAGCGAAGTGTATTCAATAAACGGGAAGCATACCGTTGCCATCGTTAGGTCAGACGATCGCAGGGATGGCATACGAGAAGCCTATCGTCTGATGGGTGGACTGGGAAAGATGACTGATGGAGTTAAAGGCGAGATTATAATTAAGCCCAACTGTAATACCGACGACGCCTTTCCCCGAAACTCTCATCACGAGACGGTCCGGGTTATCGCCGAAGAATTGATCGAGACCGGGTTTCCGGCGGATAAGATCTGCGTGGGTGACATGTCTGGGAGATATCGGGGGCTGCCCACCCGTAACACCATTGAGGAGATGGGCATCAAAGCGGTTGCTGATGACCTCGGCATCCAGGTAGGCTACTTCGAGGAGGAAGAATGGGTCACCGTGAAGCCCCCGGGATCTATATCCTGGCCTGACGGGATAAAGATCCCCCGGAGGATTCACGAGGCGGGGCGAGTCATTCTCACCCCCGTGATGAGGCCTCACCGTAGCCCAATATTCACTATTGCCCTCAAACTCTGTGTCGGGCTCATAGACTCCGTGGGGAGGGAGTGGCTCCACTGGAACAAGAATCAGGACTTGATGAACAGGATGATTGACATCAACCTCGCGTTCTCCACGGATCTTGTGGTGACCGACGCCCAAAAGTTTTTCACAGACAAAGGACCCGTCCACAACGTTATAGCTGAACCCGGGTTAACCATAGTCGGGAACAACAGGGTGGCCGCCGATGCCGTCGCGGTATGTATCATGAAGCAGCATAACTCGCACAGAATGGAAGATACCCCAGTCAGGGAGCACACTTCTTTCACCCTAGGAGAGGATAGGGGTCTAGGAAGCTCCAGCATCGAGGACATCGAGCTGCTGAGCTCCAATCTAGAGGAAGATATCCTCTTCGGAGACGTTGTCTCCCAGGTGAGAGAAGAGCTCGGCTATCAGCGATGATGTAGCTGGTTTCATTGATCCCTTTGAAACGAGAATCTTCTCTCCGCGTATTTTCCATCCCGTGTCTGGTATTCCACACTCTCCGGGAAGTCATAGGATACGTATACCGCCTTGTGGGTTTGCGGGTCCAATTCGCGAGAGCTGCCTCCCACCCGTTCTTCCCCAGATAATCTGCTAGAAACTTTGTGCTGAACCGTTGACCCGTAACACTCCGCTCATCCAGTAGAGCGATGAATGACCACGCTTTAGAGAATGCCTCAGCCATGGAGTCGTCGTCAGCATATAGTCTCCTTACTTTTTCAGGCATATGCTGGGATTCCTCGAGAGTCATCTCGCCGGGTTTCAACCTCAAGCCTGGTGGCGCACTGACCCCCAGGGTATTGACGGCAATATTATGACGATGAAGTTAAAGGACCATGCACTGGATCAATACCTCTATTCCATATTTTGAGGGGCTGTACCCTATCTCGGCAATGAATCCGATCTCCGGGCTTATTTATCGTGAGACCTTGCGGTCCCCTGCATGAGGCTTGTGATGGGGAGGGTTTGGGGGCACTGCTCCTCGCACTCTCCACACGCCACACAGAGGCTAGCCCTTCCCTCCACGGGGATCGCAATATGGTAGGCTGATCTCGTCTCCTCCATCATGCTGGTGTAGTTCTGGTTAAGGACCTCGATTATATCGGGGATGAGGACTCCCTCGGGACATGGCTGGCAATAGTTGCATTTGGTACAGCCAATGTATCCGAGTTCGTTGTACTTTCCCTTAACTCTCTTCACGAGGACTAGCTCCTTCTCCGTAAGGGTCTTCGGACCGGAACGCCCCGCGCTCACCAGGTTTTCCTCGACATGGCGCATAATACTCATGCCGCTGAGGACTACAGCAACCTCAGGCTGGTTCCAGACCCACTGGAGCGCCCACTCTGCCCCAGTCCTCCTTGTCTCGGCCTCATTCCAGATCCTCTGGATCTCTACAGGAGGGGCCATTGCTAAGCGCCCTCCTTGGATTGGCTCCATGACGATGACCGCGAGCCCCTTAGAGGCGGCGTACTTGAGCCCTTTGATCCCTGGGGCCTTGCTGCTAGACTCGGTATCCATATAGTTGTACTGGATCTGGCAGAAAGTCCATCCGTCATAGGCGTCAACGATCTCCTTGAACATCTCGAATGTATCATGGAAACTGAAGCCGAAATGTCCGATCTTACCCTCAGAAATCTTCTCCTCGGCCCATGCGATTATCCCAAGGTCCCGAACTTTAGGCCAACTCATCCGTCTGAGTGCATGAAGAAGATAAAAATCGATACGATCCGTTTCGAGTTTGTCTAATTGCTCGTTCAAAAGTCGATCAAAGTCCTCGTGAGTCTCAACGTGTCGGAGAGGCATCTTAGTGGCGAGAGCCACCTTCTGCCTGTAGCCGTCTTTGAGAGCTTTTGCTACGAGCCTCTCGCTGTTGCCACCATGGTAGGGATAGGCGGTGTCCACGTAGTTGAGACCACAGTCGATGGCGTGGCGTATCATCTTGATGGCCTCGGGCTCATCAATCTTAGAGCTGTCCCTGTCAAGCACGGGGAGTCTCATGGCCCCAAATCCCAAGGCAGAGACCTTCCAGTCAAGTTTCCCAAATTTGCGATATCTCAAGAAAAATCCCCTAGAGTCAATGTTATCATCTTGACGTTTCCTTATAGACATTCCCAAATCTTCCCGAGTGTTGGTTTCTCTTTAACTAAACTCTCTCATTCCAGCCAACTAAACCCACAAGATTTATACTTGAAGCGAATGGATCTAACGGTGTTAGGTGCTGGAGTTGCCAGGTGAGTACCAAACAGATTAGGGTGTTTTCTCCCGCTTCCATTGCAAACCTCGGCCCGGGCTTCGACGTTTTCGGAATCGCCCTCGACGGAATAGGGGACACCCTGACGGTGGAACTAGTCCCTGATCCCGGAGTCAAAGTCATCATGGGAGATGAAATGGCGACTTTGATCCCCGCAGACCCCGACAAGAACAGCGCTGGAGCCGTCCTTCAACACGTGCTAGACACTTATGATTCAAGCGAGGGGTTCGTTGTCAAAATAGAGAAGGGAGTACCCCCTGGAAAAGGGATGGGCTCTTCAGGCGCTTCCGCAGCTGGAGCAGCATATGCCTCAATCCAGCTACTAGAGCTAGAGCTCTCAGCCAGCGAGGCAGTGAGGCTCGCCGCTCAAGGAGAGGCAGCCGTAGCAGGTAGCCCCCACGCGGACAATGTCTCAGCCTCCTTACTAGGGGGATTCGTGATGGTGGGCGCAGAGTATGATGTGGTACGCCTGGAACCCCCTATGTTCGATATCGTGGTGGTGGTTCCTGACGTCCACTACGAGAACAAGACAAGGCTCGCAAGGTCCCTCCTCCCCAAGAAGGTCCTGCTTAAGAACGCGGTCCATAATGTGGGCAACGCCTCTAGGATGGCGGCTGCTATTGCTATAGGTGACATCGAGCTTTTCGGGAATAGTATCAGCGACAACTTGGTGGAGCCGAGGCGGGCTGAGATGATACCAGACTTCTGGAAGGTTAAGCAGGCCGCCCTAGACTCAGGCGCCCACGGCTGCTCCATCTCTGGAGGAGGCCCCTCCCTTTTCGCCGTTGGGGGGGATGCCGCCCAGGTAGGAATGGCGATGGCCGAGGCCTTTGAGGGGGCGGGGGTCGCAAGCGAAATCTATCTAACCCGGCCAAGTAGGCAGGGTGCAAGGGTGATCTAGATGGTCTCAAGATTCATGTGCGTGGACTGCGGCCGAAACTTTGAGCTGGGACTGCGGCTGAGATGCAAGTGCAGGGGTCTCCTGGAGGTGGTGCACGAATTCCCCTGGATGGATAGAGCTATCTTCGACAAGAGGCTCTCGCAACGTAGCGGCCCGTACAGGAGTGGAGTGTGGCGGTTCAAGGAGCTTGTCTATTCAGGGCTAGATATGAGTTGGATTGTCTCTAGGCAAGAGGGCAACACCAACATCTACGCACATCAACGTCTCAAGGAATACACAGGGATAAGGAAGATCACTGTCAAGCATGAGGGGGAGAACCCAAGCGGCTCATTTAAGGACCGGGGGATGACTGTGGGGATCTCCGAGGCTGCGCGCCTTGGGGTCTCCTCCGTAGCATGTGCCTCTACGGGGAACACCTCGGCTTCCCTCGCTTCCTTTGCGGCTACCAACGGGATGAACTGCATCGTTTTTATCCCCGAAGGGATGATCGCCTACGGCAAGCTAGCCCAGGCCCTAAGCTACGGGGCAACTGTGCTTCAAGTTCGGGGGGACTTTGATGCCGCGATGTGGCTCGTCCAAGAAGCCTCTGCGGAACTAGGGCTCTATCTCCTCAACTCTGTAAACCCTTGGAGGATCGAAGGGCAGAAATCCATAATATTCGAGCTTATCCAGCAGAGGGGGTGGGAGTCCCCTGATTGGATCGTACTTCCTGCTGGGAACCTAGGGAATACGTCGGCCTTTGGCAAGGCCCTTAGGGAACTAAAGTCTCAAGGGCTCATTGACGCGATGCCCCGCCTCGCCTCGATCCAAGCTGAGGGGGCCAACCCATTCTATAGTCTCTGGGCGGAAAGAGAGGAGTCTCTGATCCCCATAGAGCCTCACACCGTGGCTTCCGCCATTAAGATCGGGAACCCTGTGAGCTGGAAGAAGGCCATCAGGGTTATTGAGGAGACTAACGGGGTTGTGGAGCAGGTTTCAGATCAGGAAATAATGGACGCCAAGGCGGTAGTGGGACGATGCGGCGTTGGGTGTGAGCCAGCCTCAGCCGCCTCAGTCGCGGGGGCGAGGAAGCTGGTGGACGTTGGAATCATCAATCCCGAGGATGACGTGGTCTGCGTCCTTACGGGAAATCTACTCAAGGATCCTGGGGCTACAGTCAACTACCACACCGGAGTTATTGATGGGGTCAGACCCAGGTTTGCCAATACCGCCATGGTTGTGAACGCTGATCTCGCGAGCGTTGAAGCGGTTCTGAATAACCGAGCTCTTATAGGTTCAAGGAATGAGTGAAGCTGCGATGGATTATAGGGTATTTAAATTTGGGGGGTCAATCCTCAAGGACGCTCAAGACTTTGAGCGGGTAGCGGACATCGTGGCTGGAGAGTTGGCTAAGGGGAACCTCCCCATCCCAGTGGTCTCCGCCGTAAAGGGTGTCACCGACCGTATTGTTGAGATTGTGGAAGGAGTTAAGGACGGCTGTGAGATAGACTATGGGCTCTTAATTAAAAACATGGTCAAGGAGCACATCGACCTCTTGCCAGACCCTGACAACCTGCCGCCCGCTCTCATGGAGGAGTTCGAGAACCTTGAGCACGTCTTGGGATACGTTGAGACCTCGGGGGAGCTAAATGACTCTACCTTTGCCTTTACTATATCACGAGGGGAGAGGTTCTCTAGCTTTATCTTATCCGAGCATCTCTTTGCGAGGGAGGTGAAGCACGAGTGCTTCGCTGGAGAAGATATCCTAGTCACCGACGAGAACTATCGGGATGCTCTAGTAGACCTAGACAAAACCAGAAAGAAGATTCTCCAAGAGCTAGAAGGCTGTCTCAGGGTTCCAATGGTTCCTTTAATAGCAGGTTTTTCAGGTAGGAGCGAGTCCGGCAGGGTTTCCATCCTCGGGAGGGGGGGTACAGACGACACTGCAGTTTGTGTCGCCTTCTGTCTTGGGGCCAACCAGGTAATCAAGTACGTGGATCAGAAGGGTATTATGACCATTGACCCCCAGTTCCTTGATGAGGTAAAGCAAATGCCCCAGTTTAACGGGGCGCTTGAGAATCTCCCGGAGCCGAAGGTGGTGCCCTACCTCACCTACGTTGAGGCCTCGGAGATGATGAGGGAGGAGCGGATAAAGGTAGTTCACTATAAGGTGCTCAATCCTCTGATTATGGGCGATATCAGGTTCCACATCAAGGACATTCTCCACCCCGAGAACCCCGGCACAGTTATCGGCCCTGAGGACGGTAACCATGACGAGACCTGGTCTGGGAGGCCAAAGGCCATCACGTTCCAGAGGAACCTCTCGGGGCTCCGTTTTCTTCCCACCCAATCCCGCACACCTACCGAGGTCTACGCGAAAGTCTTTGGGTCCCTCGCGGAGAAGAAGGTGGATGTCCGATACATATCAATATCAGGGTTTCAGATCTCCCTCCTTATGCCTAAGCTAGATCTCACCAAGGCCATCGAGGCGCTGGAAAACCTTGACGTCGCCCTAGATCTCTCCTCACTGGACGGCCCCAAGGGCACTTTCAGCATGGTGGGCTCAGGGATGAAGGGGGTGAAGGGTCTTCTTAGCAGGGTGACGGGCACCATTGGCCTCAATGGGGTTAACATCGAGCAAGCCACCCAGCCCTATGGAGAGAACATCATTCGGTTCAGCGTCGACGATAGGGATATCCCCATCGCGGTGACCGCGCTTTACAGTGAATTTTTCAACTGAGGTAGAATAGAATGACAATAAAACGGGCATGCATCCTGGGTGCAACCGGAGCTGCAGGTCAGAACATCGTAGAATCCCTTACCGACCACCCTTGGTTCAAGATAGATGCCCTGGCAGCGTCCAGCAGGTCCGCTGGAAAGAGATACGGAGACGCTATAAAGGAAGCCGTTTTCTTTGAGAAGACACCGGGAGACAAAGTCCGCAACATGACGGTTCTGAACGTGGATGAGATCGATCCTCTGAATTATGACCTAGCTTTTACTGCCCTCCCCTCGGGGGTTGCGAAAGGACTCGAAGCAAAATTCGCTGCACACATCCCGGTGTTTAGCACAGCCTCGGCCTATAGGTATGAGGACGATGTCCCGGTGCTGATTCCTGATGTCAACCCCAAACACATAGCTCTTATCGACGTGCAGCGCCGGAACCGGGGGTGGAAGGGGTACATTGTTCCAGGACCGAACTGCACGACGGTGGGACTTGTCGCGACCCTGAAGCCCATCATGGACGCCTTCGGGGTGAAGAGAGTGAGGATGATCTCTATGCAGAGCCTTTCTGGGGCAGGGGAGAAGGGCCTCAGGATTGACTCCCCCTATCGGGCAAAGGTAGAGATGAACGTATACCCCTATATTGAGGGGGAGGAGGAAAAAGTTGTCAGGGAGACTAACAAGATCTTGGGGAGCATCGCAGATGGAAAGATCGTCAACGCTGGGATTGATATCCACGCTACATGTACTAGGGTCTACGTCGACAAGGTCCATACTGAGGTGGTAGACGTCGAGACGGAGAAGCCTGCAACCCTAGATCAAATTAAGGCGGTACTTGTGATGTACGAGTCAGAGCCACAGAGGCTTGGGCTTCCATCAACCCCAGAGAGGTCCATCCTAGTTTTCGACGAGAAGGACATGCCCCAGCCTAGGCTCCATAGAGAGCAGGGTTATATGGTGACTCAGGTTGGAAGGCTGCAAGAGAATCCCGTTTTAGTGAACGGTTTCACATATATTGTAACTAGTGATAACCTAGAGAAAGGAGCTGGGGCGGGAGTCGTTAACACAGCCGAGTTCCTTAAGGTCAAAGGATATCTCTAGAGAGATGAAACAACAGATGGCGGAACCATTGAAAGTCGCTCTCCTTGGCGTGGGCACAATAGGCAGAGCCCTCCTCCAGGCAACTCATGGCGACCTCAGATTCAAGTTTGTGGTCCTTGGGGATAGCAGCGGAGCTGTCGCCAAGAAAGAGGGCTTCGCGGACAGCGAGATCGCTGAGATTATCCGACTTAAAGAGTCTGGAAGTTCCATTTTAGACCACTGGGGAACCTCGGATCATCTTGAGGGCGTTGGGGAGGCTCTGGGCAATTATTATGTCGATGCACTTGTGGATGCAACCGCGAGTCAGACCTTCGATCTGATCAACCGATCTCTGAATTACACCTCAGTGGTGACTGCGAACAAGATCCCGATAGCGGATGTACATTATGGTCAGTACGAGAAACTGGTTTCCAAGGCGAGGAAAGAGGGGCGGATTCTTGACTTCGGGACCACCGTGGGGGCCGGTATGAGGATACCCGACGTGATCATGGAGATGGGATCAAATGGCGTGAACCGTTTCATGGGATGCCTCAGCGGGACCATGAGCTTCATATCCCAGAGACTGAACCAGGGGCATACTCTTTCCTCCGCAGTCAAAGCTGCCATGGAGCCCCCGCGGAGTTACACAGAGCCGGACCCTCGGGTTGATCTGGGGGGTCTTGACTTTGGGAGGAAGCTTGTGATCCTCATAAGAACATGCGGGAAGGCAGTTGAAATCAATGATGTGGAGATCCAAAACCTGGTGCCCCCACACCTTAAGGCGCTGCCCCTCGGGGAGTTCCTAGAGAGTCTTGGGGACCTCGACCACTCCTTGGGGACAAGGTTCGAGGACGCCAGAATAAACGGAGATGTTATCTGGTATGTAGGGACCGCGGATCTTGTCAAGAGGATATATTCTATAGAATTCACAAAGTTCCCAGCGAACGACCCCATTACTAGTAGCAGGGACTCTGATAACGTGCTGACGCTCTACCCAAAGGGATGGACAAGACCCGTCTCCATTATAGGTCCTGGGGCGGGACCAACAGAGACTGCATCCGGTCTGATCCGAGGTCTCCGGAACGTAGCTGAGAACGTGTATTAAGGTACCATTTTTTTCATCCTCTCTTTCGAGGGCTTTTTCAATCAGGGAGGGACTCCATCTATGATTGTTATGGAGTCTGATAGGTATGAGCGAATCATGGTAACGATGCGTCTAGGGGTCCCGGACAGGGTTCCCTGGGCCCTCTGGGGCCACTTTCCAGCTGTCCCCTTTCTCAAGTACTACAGCTGGGAGAAGGCGAACAGGGACGGCGAGGAGTCCGCTCGGGCCCACCTAGCCCTCCTAAGATCCCTGGATTACAAGATGGACCTTCTCAAGGTTACCCCGTTCTACAGGTTCATGGCCTGTCAATGGGGCTCCAAGTTCCGTTGGGAGGACAACAACGAGTCACCTCCAACGATTGACGTCATTGTAAAAACCTCTAGTGACTGGGAGAAGCTCTGGGTACTGGATCCCCGGAAGGAGCTCCGGGAATCCCTAAGATGCGTAGAGATCCTCTCCAAGGAGCTGTATGGGATGCCCTTCATCTACACCATTCCCAGCCCCATCGTCCAAGCCCTCCACGGCGTTTCGAATCCCGAGAGGGTCTATAAGGACATGGTGGAGAACCCAGACGCCCTCAGGGAGGGGCTGGAGACCATAACCCAGACCACTATAGACTTCGCGAAGGAGGTGATTGCCGAGGGGGCTACAGGGGTCTTCTTCGGAATCGGCGGCGGGGGTAAGTTCTGGTCCCGTATGACTCGCGAGCAACTCGAGGAGTACGCCTTAGGATACGATAAGATGGTACTGGAAGCTATCAGCGATGCCCCTGTAAAGCTCCTCCATATCTGCAGCGCGGGAGGTGAGGACCCCCAGAGGAACGGGGGCTACATGGAGGAGGGCTGGTTCAAGAACTACCCGGTGGACGCCATCAACTGGGACAACGCCCTTTTTACACCTGTAGAGAGGGCAAAGGAGATCTACGGGGGCAAATTCTGCATCGTTGGGGGAATCGACAGGAAGAAAACTCTCTTTGAGGGAACCCCTCATCAAGTGGAGGTAGCGGTTAAGGACGCCATTGACAGGGCTGGTAGGGGTGGAGGCTTCATTGTGGGTCCTGGATGTACCCTGAACGCGTCTACGCCTGTAGAGAACTATAATGCCGTGGCTCGGGCCGTAGAAAAGTACGGTAAATACAAGAGTTAAGGGCGCACGCGATTTCTCTGCTTCGCGGATCCATAAAGCCTACAACAGAATTTTTTTTAAGCTAGTTCACATTGAGATTTTGAAGCATCGAGCTTTTTGGATTTCTGGGGTGAATGATTGGAGGCCAACGAGAAGATCAAGGGGATCGTGGGAGAGGTCAGCCTAGAGAGAAACAAAGGCAAGTTTAACTCCTTCAGCATTACAGTGGGGCTTACTTTGAAGAAAGGTGGGCTCACATACGCTCAAGGCGAGCGGCTTATCACCAAGATGCGGAAGGAACTCCTTGGGAAGGAAGTGGAGATCTCTGAGATCAGTCATCTCTGCCCTGTCTGCGAGAAAGGGTTTAAAACCATGCTGGGAATGAGGCAGCACGTTCGTATGGTCCACAATAAAGATAAACCGAAGGAAAAAAGGATAGCAACTAAAACGAAGATACCCCCTAAAAAGAAGAAAAAGACCAAGGAAAATTCTAGCTGAAAAAACCATTGTTCCGTATGACCATATTTAAAGACGGCTGCATTACTGATACATTGGCTCCTCTTCTTCAAGATATTCCCCGCGCGCGCGAGTCTACCGCGCTCTGTAATCCTTGTAGGGTTTTATCATTCCAATTTACTCGGAATGCCACATATGAATCATCATTTGATTATTTGTTTTAATCCCGTTTAGGATGAAGACAACAATTTGTTAGAAAATCTTTACAAGGGTCTGGTTTAAATACCAATACGCAGGGAAAGAGCCGCATATGGTACTGGAGAAGTTGGGCTCGAGCCTTTACGATGCCCTCCAGAAGGTTTTCAGGGCAGCGGTGGTGGATGAAGACCTAGTTAAGGAGCTTGTAAGAGACTTCCAGAGGGCCTTACTCCAGGCTGACGTTAACGTCCAACTCGTTATGGAGTTGAGCCAGGAGATCCAGCAGCTGGCCCTCGACGAAAAGCTGCCTCCCGGCATCAGCCGCCGGGAGCACGTCGTGAAGACGGTCTACGACAGTCTCACAAACTTGGTAGGGGAAAGGCCCCGTCAGTTTGATATCCGTCCCGGCAGGCAGAATATCATCATGCTCATTGGGATCCAGGGTTCCGGGAAGACCACCCATGCCGCCAAGCTGGCCCGCTACTTCCAGAAAAGGGGGCTGAAGCCTGCTCTCATCTGCGCCGACACCTTTAGGCCCGGGGCTCATGACCAGCTCCAGCAGCTCGCCGAATCTATAAACGTGGACTTCTATGGGGCGCCAGGGAACCATGACCCCATCAAGATCTCTGGAGACGGAGTTAAAAAGTTCCGTGATTATGAAGTAGTGATCCTAGATACATCGGGGCGCCATAAGGAGGAAAAGTCCCTTATTGTCGAAATGCAGCAAATCGTCAAAGCCGTTAATCCCCAAGAGATCGTACTAGTTCTGGACGGCACTATTGGGCAGCAGGCGACGGTTCAGGCCTCGGCCTTCCAAAAAGCCACCAAGGTGGGCTCCATCATCGTCTCGAAGCTTGACGGCTCCGCCAGGGGCGGGGGCGCCCTGAGTAGCGTCGCAGCAACAGGGGCCCCCATTAAATTTATCGGCATTGGGGAAAAGATCGATGACTTGGAGGCTTTCGTCCCGAGTCGTTTCATCGGTAGACTATTGGGGATGGGGGATATCGAGAGTCTCGTCACAAAGGTGAAAGAGGCGGAGGTGGATTTTTCTCAGAAGGATATCAACTCTATACTATCCGGAAAGTTCACCCTCTCGGATATGTATCATCAGTTCGAGGCGATGAGGAGCATGGGCCCCCTCCAGAAGGTCCTCAGTATGGTTCCGGGTTTCAGTTATAAGCTTCCGGAGGCTCAACTTGAAATGGCAGAGGAGAGGATGGACAGGTGGAAGTACATCATCGATTCCATGACCCCTGGAGAGCGGGAGACCCCCAAGATCCTTAACGCCTCCCGGGTCAGGAGGATCGCCCAGGGCTCCGGGACCACCGAGAAAGAAGTAAGAGAACTTATAAAGCAGTATAACGCGGTGCGTAAGATGTTCCGGCAGCTAAAGGGTAGACGGAGAATGCTCAATAGGCTGCCCTTCAAGTTCGGATGAGGTTGTTTCAATGCCTAAATCACGTGGACCGCGAAGAAAAAGCCGCAGTGTCCTCACCAAGAGGGTGAGGGAAAAAGGTAAGTTAGGCCTCAGCAGGCTCCTTGTTGAGTATGATTTGGGGGATAAGGTGGTTATCAATATAGACCCAGCGATCCAGAAGGGGATGCCCCATAAACGGTTCCAGGGGAAGGTCGCGACGGTGGTGGAAAAGAGGGGAAACGCGTTCGTCCTTGACATCCCTCAGAGGAAGACGTCTAAGCTTGTGATCGCCCGCCGAGAGCATATCCAGAGGCATAGTTGAGGTTCTCGATTTTGTCCATTAAAGAAAAGAAGCCTATCACTGTCGCAGAAGTGAAGAAGCTGCTAGAGGCCGGTATCGATGATCTGGATCCATTACAGAGAAGAGTCCACGACTACACTGTGAGATTCAGCAAATTGGAGGCCGATCGGGGGAAGGCCATGCTGGATGATCTTATGAAGATAGGCATAGAAAGGACCTTAGCAGTCCAGATCGTGAACGCTCTCCCGGAGAGCATCGGCGAGATAAGGACCTTTTTGGGGCGGCGCCG
The DNA here is from genome assembly GCA_002726865.1 of Candidatus Bathyarchaeota archaeon. Next base: position 13,241 of record PBSW01000037.1, on the reverse strand, counting down.
GATCATCGCTGAGGGCCTAATGACGACTATATTGGGGATAATTGAGAAATACAGGTCCCAATAAGTAGTTAACAATATACTTTAGGTCCGGTAAGCCCTATGCTAAGATCCCCCAAAAAGTACGAGGAATACGCATACGTTCTCGATGAGTTCACCCACGGCAGGTTAGGGGTACATCGGTCACAGTTTCCAGGGCGGGAAGTGATTCAGATCATCGGAGACTCCTTCTTCACCCTTCTCGAGGCCGTCCCCCACAAGGACACGAGGTTCCCCCAGGGGGAGCGGATCTATGTAGGGAAAAAGGGGCGTACCAAAGTGGAGCACATTCTGGGGCGCATCAGCTACCATAAGCTTACATCGGAGGCGAGGGCTGAGCTCCCCGTCATATTAGAGACGATAATTAAGGCTGACGAGCTTCGATTCATCCATTTCTTCAACAACTCCCAGTCCCTGACCCCCAGGATGCACGCTATATCGCTAATCCCAGGCATCGGGAAGCGGCTTATGTGGCAAATCATAGAGCAGAGGGAGAGGAAACCCTTCAATGGGTTCGAGGACCTCCAGGGCAGGGTGAACCTCACGGACCCTGTGAAGCTGCTTGGTCGCAGGATCATCAAGGAGCTTTCTGAGGAGGAAAAATACCAGCTCTTTGTCCGTTCTGCTTAGAGTACGCTTGCTGTCTGAAACAAACCTCAGAAGCAGGCAGATCTACCTGGAGGAGAGATGCACAATACCTCACTAGCTTGGTTCAGGAATGTTTCCTTGCCGAATGCGGTTTCGAGGAGCGCGATTCCAAACCCAATTGGAATCAGTTAGTTTTCCTGTTGAATTGTAACCCTGGCCTCCTAGAAGCAGTGACCGCCCTTTTCCCCGCATATCTCCTGACAGGATATGGCAACTCAAGAAGTCGCTGAATGGAAAAATGTCAACAAACATCAAAGTAAAGGGGGATTAGTTAGATAACCTTCTCTTTTGATCTTGATGATTCTGGACTATTTTAATCCGATCAATCAAATATAAAGATCTCTTCTCTTACACATTTTCTATATTGTACAATAGAGGGAGGGGGGTCTTAGAGATCACCTAAGAAAACACCACCAAATGCCAAAAGGACCCATTAAGCGCTCCAAATCGATCTGAACTTAAATAAAAAATAGGCTCTTAAGTAACAAATTCTAAGAAAATATATACTTCAACTCCTCCAACAAGTTTTTAAGACTCAACCTCTCCAGCATCACGGTAACGATGAACGCCAGCAACTTCCGCGTCAAGAAGAATATGTCATACGCCCGTCGAGAGTATATGGGTGGCATACCCGGCAGCAAGATCGTAAAGTTCACCATGGGTAATCCTAACAAGGAGTTTAATTATACTGTCGAGCTTCGCAATCTCAAGGCGGGGCAAATCCGCCACAACGCCCTAGAGTCTGCTCGCATCGCGGCCAACCGAACTCTTGAACCACTAGGAAGAGAAAACTTTTTCCTGAAAATAGTGCCCTTCCCTCATCAGGTCCTAAGGGAGCACAAACGCCTTAACGTTGCCCAGGCAGACCGATTTCAGGAAGGCATGAAGAAGGCCTATGGTAAAGCTGTCGGCACTGCGGCTCGGCTCAAGATGAACAAGCCCATCCTCATCGCGAAGGTAGACGAGGAAAACATCGAGAGCGCCAGAACAGCCCTTAAACGGGCTAAGGACAAGTTCCCTGTTCCATGCAGGATAATCGTCAAGAAAAATTAGAGTTTTGAGCCCAGAGTCCAACCTCCCAGATTTCCCACTGATAAGGATAAAAACAGGTAGTCCCACAAGCTCCCACAGTGGACTCTATGTACAACCTAGATCAGGATCGAGTGGCTCGGGAAATTAAGGAACGTAAGGCCACGAGGGTCCTCCTTCAGGTCCCCGCAGGCCTCCGCCCCACCGCCTTCACCCTGGCCCAGACTCTCACCGAGGAGACCGGCGCAGAAATCATAATCAGCGGCGACTCCTGTTTCGGGGCATGCGATCTCGCCCTTATCCCGGCCCAGACCATCGAGGCTGACCTCATAGTACACTATGGTCACAGCCTAATGATCAAATCTAAGACTCCCGTCCTATACGTCGAGGCAGCATACGACTTCGACGCACCCGCCCTCGCCCTGAAAGCCCTTCCCCTCATAAAGAACTGGGCCCAAGTCGGTCTCACCACCACTGTCCAACACGTCCACCGTCTTAGGGAGGTCGCTGATACCCTTCAAGCCAACGGGCTTCTCATATCCATAGGTAACGGCAACCCCACCTACCCCGGTCAGGTCCTAGGATGTGACTATACTGCCGCCCGGGCCATTGCCGATGACATACAGGGATATCTCCATATCGGCGCCGGCAGATTTCACCCACTCGGCCTCGCCGCCACTACCGGGAAACCCATTGCCACTGCAAACCCCTACACCATGGAAACTCAATTGCTCCCTGAGCGGGAGGTAAAAGTCCTCGCCATGAAACGTATGGCAGCCATCCACGCTGCTAGGAATGCTCAGACCTGGGGCATCCTCGTTAGCACCAAGCCTGGACAATGTCACATCCCCCTGGCCAGACGCTTCCAGAGGCTCCTCACAGAGCACGGTAGACAAGCTTCTATCATTCTTCTTGACATGATCACCTCGGACGCCCTCGCCAATTTCACTGAGCCTCAAGCTTATGTTGATACCGCATGCCCCCGCATCGCTATTGATAACCCCCCTGACACCACCCGCCCCACCCTCACTCCAAACGAGGTCCTCATCTCTCTCAACAAGAAAACATGGGAAGACTCCTGGGCCAAAGGCTATCTAGAAACTAGCTAACAAAAAGAAAAAGGACAAACGTCTCCTACTCTAACTAGTCTTAGTAAGCGGGTGAGTAAAGTTACTGATGCTATAAAAGAGATTAAACGTTTCGCGCGTGCATAGAATTTGGCGATAATATCCAATGTGATTTGGTAGATCATAGGGTTTATTAAAAAGAGGAGCGATTAGAGGCCCTGAGCTCTCAAAGTTTAACCAAACGATCCTATAGAGGGTTCAAACATACTCAAGGATTCAACACAAAACTAAGGGTTTCCGAAAACAATGGCGAAAAAGATGGAAGATAAGGACGTATTCCCCGGCGCGGAACTAGCGGTGATTGAGGTCTTCCAAAAGGGGGTAGGAGCCTATCAACTGCATGGGGATGTTCGATCCGCTGAGCTCGGGAGGGCCCATTACGACCTCATAGACAGGCGCGTTAAAGTAGAAAAAAAGACAAGGGATCTTATCCTCCCTTTGGAGGGCTCAGACGTTATGGCTGAGGTAGGTTCCGTGATGAGGAGGGACGCCAGGGTGGATATTTTCAGGATAGACGGCGAGAATATAGCCAAGCCGTGGACGGGGGAGATCCACATCAGTAGCGTAGAGAGAGAGTTCTCTAGAGATATGGCTATGGCCATGAAGAGTAGTGATATCATCAAAGCCAGGATAATCAATACCAAGAACAGGATGATCCTGCTCTCGGTCAGGGGCCCTGAGTATGGTGTGGTCTTTGGTTATTGCACTAGGTGCGGTTCCATCTTGGAGCTGCAGCAGGGCCGTCTCAACTGTCTTAAATGTGACCGGGGCGAGAGGAGAAAGATTGCATCCACCTACGGGAAGGAGGATCTCGTGTGAAGCTCAACAAAGTCAGTGTAAATGGGAAGCAGCTTCAGCTGGAGTTCGGTGGTGAGGGACACACTCTCCTCAACCTACTGCAGAGCTCCCTACTCCGGATCGGTAACGTAAAGTTAGCAGGATACTCCCGTCCCCACCCCTTAATGGACAGGTCCGTATTTTATGTCACGCTGAAGAGGGGGTCGGATTTCGATAGAGTTCTCATCAGGGGCGCCAAAGATGCCAAGAAAGGCCTCGCAGACTTTTTAAAGAAATTTAAGGCAGAGATCGCTAAGAGAAACTAGTACCATGAAAAAACGCCCTTAGAGATTTGATGCCTCAGAGGTGTGATAAAGACTCAGAGAATCAAGAAAGAGATAAGGGTCATCAGATCCCATCATTCAGAGTCCTCCCTAAAAGTATCTATGAAACCGTTAGTGTTGTATTAGGGAGGAGTACTGGCTAGATGGAGTCTTAAAGACCAGTTCTGGGGATCCAATCCCTAACCACAGATATAGTCGGGGCGACGAAAATCTCCGGCCATCACCCTTAGACAAGGGGTATCCTCTTTCACCGAGACCTTTTTGACGACAGCGCAGAGATCGCTTTTCTAGAGATTATCTCTGAGGACAGGGAAGCCCGCTCTAGCCTTATGATTCAAGGCCACCTCGCCGAAACGCAAGTTCCAAGCCCCCCCCGTATTCAAGGTAGATGAGAACAAAGTAACAAGAATCCTGAAGTCCAGTCCAAGAACCATAATATATACTTCGTGGTTTTTTGGATTGCCCGATTCTTAGCCGATTCATTCAAACTAAATTAACAAACATAATCTTTAAAAATAACTTTTTAGAGTAGAGGTTGGCAGCAGGAGGGTATTCTTGGTAAAATTCTGTTCAGAGTGTGAAACGATGCTTGTACTCGACGTTAATCAAAAGATGTATGTCTGTAAAAAGTGCGGGGCAGAAGAGCAGATTGAGGCCGAGAGATCCATCCCCAGAGAAAACAAGGGCCAAGAAAAGATCATCATGATCGGCACGAAGGAGAAGAATCTGAATGTCCTCCCCCAGACCAAGATCAAATGCCAAAAATGTGACAACGCTAGTGCCTTCTGGTGGATGGTTCAAACCCGGGGCATCGACGAGAGCGCCACTCAATTCTTCCGCTGCACCAAATGTTCACATACATGGCGAAGCTATGCCTGAAGGGGGCATCTTTTTAGATAACTCCATGCCTAAGTATAGTCATAACCACCATCAAAACTGAGGGGTTCCATTGTTTGAAGTAGAATTATCACGAATCGACACCTTCCGAAACCTGGTAAAAGCATTATCGGTCATCGTCGACGAGGGAACTTTCAATATAGACGGGGCCAAGATGAAGCTACTAGCTATGGACCCGAGCCACGTAGCCATGGTAGACTTTGAGCTCCCTAGTGAGTTCTTTGACAAATACATCTGTGAGGGGGAGAATAGGCTCACCCTGAACATCGGTGAGTTCCTCAAGTTCATTGACAGAGTAGATAAGGACGAGAATGTTCGGATTAGACTAGATGAGCCCAACGCTAGGCTGAACATTCACTGTAAGAGGGGTGGACACACCCGCAGGTTCTCTATGCCAATCCTAGAGCCCCTAGACGACGAGGTACCTCAGCCCAAGATTTTCTTCAAGGCTTCAGCGCGAATCCTAACTCAGAGCCTCCGGAGGGCCATCAGGGACTCTACCCTGGTAAGTGAACATGTTAAGATGGAGGTCGCGAGCGACATCTTCAAAGTGAACGCCACTGGGGATATGGGGAGCGCTCATAGCGAGTGGGCGAAGGATTCTGACGAACTTTTAGAGATCAAAATGGAGGAGGCCGCGAGCGCCACTTTCACGTTAAGCTACCTCCAGGACATCGTTAACGCAGTCACGGCATCCAGCGAGGTCGCCAACCTGGAGATCTCTACAGATATGCCCATTAAGATGGATTTCGAGCTCCCCCAAGGACATCTGTTATACTATTTGGCGCCCTGTATCGGCGTCTAACTTTTCTGTAATAAATCTTTACTTTCACGGTTCACTTGTTAACATAAATTGCCAAGAGGAATCTCAAATTGTCCGGTTCTTCTGTTTTTATACCTTTAATGATGGAGCTTTTGCATCTCCTAAGATCCATTAATGCCCTCGTTAGACCTGATCTAGAGGGATTTGACGCGCGCGCAAGACTGAATGCACTACCCGAGTAGTTCGCATTTATGACTGACATCATCCCCGTTGAGAGAATTGTTTTCTACCTCTTTTTCTATCACGTTAACCCCCCCCCAACATGTCTATGTCAGATGCGTTATAACTGCCATCAAGTCGATGGAGGGATTAGCGTTCACATGGAAGGGGACCGACCAGTTCACTCAACTAATGAATCTATTTTCGTAATCCCTGTTGATGTTACTTTTCGAAAAGAAAACGGTAGCACTGATATTCAGCAAGACCACGGAGACTAGAGGGACGGCGACCTCTAGGAACACGCTTGGAAATGGCATTCTACTGCTTGAGCGAGGGTACGCGTGTAGCCTCTATTAGGGTCAAAGGTCCAATCTAGCCTGGCACTTTTTGGGAAAAGGATAATATTCCCCCGTGTTTCCATAGGTTTGGAAGTGGCCCAAAAGTGATCTCCGAGAGGGAGGCTGCTAAATACCCTTTCCTCCACAACGCTGTTACACTCGTTCATGCCATAGACCTAACCTTAGAGGATCTTATGGATCCAGGACACGCAAAAGTCCTGGACCGGGCCGAGAAGCGAGTCGCTCAGGCCATAATAAACGGTGAGACTACCTCCGAGCTAGAAGACACTATCATGGAGCTGTTATCTTTTCCTGTAGGCAACATGTTCGTTACCGCCTTGGGAGAGGAATTCCTCTTCAGAAGATATGCCCTCTCGGAGGCGGTGAGGGCTCAAGGACTCCTGAAAGACGAGACGGAGGAGCGATTGGCTAAGATCGCAAGACTCGAATTCGGTTGGACCCTCAGACTTGTTGACGAGAGGCTTGACGGACGTGTGTATAAGTTTGAGTTGCTTTTTAGTGATTACCTGAGGAATGCTGCGGTTTTCAGAGAGCCCAAGTGGAAGATCGTGAACCGGCTTATGAAGGGAGGTTACGTTCTTCTAACAAGGAGGGAGGCAAGCAGGCTATTACAGGAAGAGATCCAAGGGCGAATCAAAAATCTGGTTTCAAAACGCGGCCAGATATCTCTCCCCGGTCCCCTTGGGGCTAAAGTGGAGATCCTCAAGAAGATTTTCGAGGAGAATAGGATGAGACTAATGGGGGGTGATCTTCCCCCGAAACTCGTGAACGAAGCTTTTCCCCCATGCATTCGGCATGCGTACGAGGGACTTATGGTGGGAAAGAGGCTCAGCCATATGGAGCGGTTCGGCCTTACGTCTTTCCTGATCAATGTGGGGATGGATATTGACGAGATCGTGAGTCTCTTTATGTCCGTTACAGATTTCGATGAGGAGTTTACTCGGTACCAGATAGAGCACATAGCCGGGCTCAGGGGGGGTCGGACCAAATATACGCCGCCCACATGTTCCACATTCAAGACCCACAGCGTTTGCATTAACCCTGAGAGGCTCTGTCAGCACACCAAGCATCCTTTACACTTTTACAGAATAAAGGTGAGGGACATCCAGAGAAAACAAAGTCTGGAAAGTGCGGACTTAGCGCTCGTGGATAATTAATGTGCAGGAGAAGGGAGCGATAGGAGCCAAGGAGCAGAATGATAAGACTTTACGGCTTGTCAATTACGGTCTTCATTTCTGCAGGAAGTATGACAATCTCGTGAGGTACAACCCGGAGCTATGTGGAGATTGTGAGTACAATGACTTCAGGATTAATATTCCTCCCCTTAAGGAAAGTGGTTTTTAAAGTTTCGAAAATTCTATTAAGTGTGAACAAATGATCGAGCAGGACTTGGGAAGCGTAGAGTACGTCTCGAATCAGTTCGGTAAATTTTATTCTACCGGAGCTCAGTGCGTGGATGCTCCCCCAGAGATCAAGCATCGTGAGTTCGGGTTTCTCTCATTCAGGGGAAGGACCATGTTCCGCCACATCGGTTTCGAGGTCATCGAGGAGCTCAGGGGATATCTGAGGAACTACTCCCCTGCCCACTCTTACTTCTCGGCAGCTTATTACAATAAACCCCGGGCCTCAATGGTGGAAAAGGGCTGGATTGGGGCGGACCTTATTTTTGACATAGACGCAGACCACTTTGTTCTCTCCTGCCAGAAGATCCATGACCGCTGGACCTGTAAGGCCTGCGGAGAGGCAGGGAAGGGGCATCCCCCGGAACGTTGCCCGGGTTGTGGTAAAGCAACCTATTTCCTAGAGAATTGGATATGCGGGAACTGCCTTGACGCAGCGAAGTACGAGGCCCAGAAGCTCATAGATATGCTGATCCAGGATTTTGGCTTCCAGCCCTCCGAGCTCTCGGTTAACTTTTCGGGGAATCGGGGGTACCATGTCCATGTGAGGAGCCCGGTGGCAAAGGAACTCGATCAGCTGGCAAGGCGGGAGGTGGTGGATTACATCCTAGGGATAGGGATAGAGGCCCAATATCAAGGCCTTACCCCGAGGCATGCGGGGGGCGGATCCATGCTGGAGCGCGGTGGCTGGAGGGGAAGAACCATCAGGGCCCTTTACGATTTCATCGGAAAGTCGACCCCTGATGAGATTAAAGCGCTGAGATTGAGCAGGAAAACCACCCGGGATCTGGTCGTGGAGAAAGACAAGATCCTCTCTTCTTTGATGAATCAGCATCCCAGCCGCATCGTACGATATATTGACAAAAAGTCCATGGGAAATCTGCTGAATATAGCAGTGGAAGAGCAGGCTTCGGCGATCGATACCGTGGTGACCACTGATCTCAAAAGATTGATACGGCTTCCCAATACTCTCCATGGTAAGACGGGATGGCTCACCCAGAACGTCACCATCGAGGACCTCCCGGATTATGATCCTCTTACCAAAGCTGTTGCATTCCAAGAGGGGCATAAGAAGATCTACATTAAACATGCCCCCGAGATCAGTCTCCAGGGGGAGAGCTATGGGCCCTTCAAAGAGGAGACCCAAGAGCTTCCCATGGCGGTCGCGATGTTTTTCCTGTGCAGAAAGTCGGCGAGGGTTGTGAACTGATGGATAAATACTCAAGGCTCCTAGATGTTTGTAAGAGGGAGAAGCGTTCTGGGGAACTCCAGGCTCTCCCAGATAATTTTTTTGGGAAAATGACTGAGTACCTCGCAGAACTTAGGAGGGAGAATCGAATGCTCGATAAAACCTCCCTAAAGGGGCGGATCTCAGAGAAGGAACAGGTTAACGTTGAGAGACTCCTCAAAGAAATTTCCAGCAGGAGGCTTAGGAAGATTGTAGAGGCGGAGCTTAACAGGATTGCGATAGCCGGATCTTCCTTAACTCAGATAGAGAGAAGCTTTCTCAGCGACCTCCGGAGTCTTCTGATGAGCTACGAGGGGGGATTGAAAGATATATTAATGGGGCGCTTACCTCATGTAGACGCAAAGCCCCCACAAAAGGCGGGTCTTAAGGTGGTCCGGTTCCTCCAGGCAGTCCCTGCGATCATGGGGATTGACATGAAGACATACGGCCCCTTTGAGCCTGAGGACGTAGTATCCCTCCCCGTGGAGAACGCTGAAAACCTAATAAGGCGGGGCATCGCAAAAGAGGTCGATATTTAGAGATGAAGATTCCTAGTTCCATGCGGACCTACTGTCCAAGGTGCAATACCCACACAGATCACTCAGTCTCCATCTACAAGGCTGGAAAGAGGAGAGGCGCAAAGAAGGGGGAGAGACATCAGGCGAGGCGAAAGAAAGGCTTCGGCGGCCAAAAATTCCCTCTCCAACATAATCAGGCAAAGGTTTCCAAGAAGCAGACCCAGATGCTGAAGTGCATTGAGTGTAATTACACACTCCAGAGGAAGGGTATTAGGCTCAGGAAATTGGAGGTCGTTTGATGTCCATGAAGTGGGAGACACTTATACCCCGGCCATCCTCTAGGTTTCTCAGAGTCCGTTGCAGGACCTGCGAGAGTGAACAGATAATTTTCAGTCACACAACCCACGTCATTAATTGTAGGACTTGTGGGGAGATAATGGCTGAGCCGACTGGTGGAAAGGCAAAGATCCATAGTCCAATCTTAGCCGTTTTGGGGTAAACCGATTGAGCATGGGAAAACCCGAGTGGCCTGAGGTCGGGGACATCGTCGTCGTCACGGTCACGAGAATCGTGGGTCACGGAGCCTATGTTTCCCTCGACGAGCATAGGGGGAAGGAAGGGCTCCTCCATATTTCGGAGATTTCGTCTCGTTGGGTAAGGAACATCCGGAGCCACGTTAGGGAGCGGCAAAAGGCCGTCCTTCAGGTTCAGCGGGTCGATCCCTCTAAGGGCCAGATAGACTTATCTCTTAGACGAGTCAGCCAAGACGATAAGAGGAGAAAGCTGGAAGAGTGGAAGAAGCACCGCAAGGCCGAGACTCTCATAACGGCCGCAGCGGCCAAGCTCAAAGTTGACGTTAATGACTTCTATATCAAGAGGGGGACCAAGATAGTAGAGTACTACGGCAGCCTTTACGATGGCCTTGAAGCAGCTGCTAAGCGTGGGGCCGAAGCTCTTCATGAGGCCGGGGTAACCAAAAAGGCCTCTAAGATTCTCGCCGCGATCGCTTTGGATAAAATTGTTATCAAAGGTGTAACTATCCAAGGGGAGCTTGAGATCACATCTTTGGCCCCGAGGGGCATCAATGAGATTAAGGAGACGCTGAACGAGGCGCAGAATGTCGCAATAGACCTCAATGCCAAGGCTAGTATCTACAGCTTAGCCTCGCCGAAATACAGGATTGAGGTCACTGCAGAAGATTACAGGAAGGCAGAGATTGCCCTCGGCGAAGTGATCCAGTTCGCTACAGAGGCCTGGGAGGGTCAAGAGGGTAATATCTCATTCTCTAGAAGTTAGGGAGATTCACCTTGGTCTTGCTTCTAAGACGGTGTAAACTATGTGGCCTTTACACCCTCCAAACGGATTCTTGCCCAAAGTGCGGAGGGCCAGTCAAGCTTCCTTATCCCGCCAAGTTTTCATTGGAGGATAAATACCGGAAATACCGGCTTAAAATGCGTCGAGTTGGGCGCGATAAGGACAAAAAGACTGTTTCTGCATGATTCACATATGCTTTCCGTGTGGGGGAGCATTTTGAAGCTTGTTTTTTACCATTACAATATAGGTGAAATGGATTATTAAGAGTTATATGAAGATATCTAGTACGTCCTTTGTTGAAGCGATTAAGATATGTGTGTGTTCTAAAAGGTGGGAGTCCTCGTCACAGGTTTCTCCCTCTGGATACCCAAAATGGGAGACTAAAGCGCGCGGAAACCTTTTTGAGGATGGCTCCGCGTAGAATTTGAAGCCTAGGCAACTGGGTTAAATCGGAGTAAAGGAGAACATATCTTAATGGAAAAAGATTACAGGGCTATGCTCGACAGGGCCTACGGGGAAATCCCTGAGCAAGTTAAGATCTATGAGAGGTGGACTGTCCCCCGCCCCGATGTAAGAAGCATTGGACGGCGAACCGTAATCATGAACTTCAAGTATATCGCAGACTATGTTGGTAGGGACCCGGAGCATCTTCTCAAGTTCCTCTCTGGGGAGATGGCCACATTGCCCCGATTCGACGGTACCCGGGCGATTTTCCAAGGCCGTTTCCGACGTGACTCCATCCGCAACCTTCTGGACGTTTACTCCGCCAAGTACGTGGTCTGCACCGTTTGTAAGCGACCTGACACCCAGATCGTGAAAGAGAGGCGCCTCTTCTTCCTTCAATGCGATGCCTGTGGGGCCCGGAGCTCCATAGGTGGGAAGTGAGACCGTTGGAAGAGGTCTACGTTAACACGATTCGCCAAGGACGGGACCTCTTGGTTGCGGTATGCGACGCGGAGATTTTGGGGATGACCCTGAAAGGGGGGAGAACCCCATTTGAGGTGAGTGAACGGTTCTATAAGGGTACCCTCTGCTGCCTCACGGAGGCTATAGAGGCTATGGGGAAGGCCACGATTGTTAACATGGTGGGAGTGAGGATCGTCAAGGCGGCTATCGAGTATAACCTTGTTCAGGAGGCAGGGATCATCTACCTCGGTGACGTGCCCCACGCCCAGATCGTCCACCTATAATGCCATAACCTCCATATACTCGAGACGGAAAGTCAAGCTGGTGTATTTTTTGCCGAGTTATAAGATAAAGGACGAGGGACTTGCAAACGACGGGACGCTCCTCATCGAATGGGCCAAGGCTCATATGCCGGTTCTGGCTCTGATAACAAAGCGATTCGAGAAGGAGAAACCCCTAAAGGGAGTCATTTTAGGGGCCTGCCTCCACGCCACCAAGGAGACAGCGGTCCTCGTGAAGGCCCTGGAAGCTGGGGGGGCTAAGGTAATACTCTGCGGATCTAACCCCCTCTCGACCAATGACGCCGTGGTTGCATCCTTAGTCAGTGACGGGACCTCGGTTTACGCGTGGAGGGAACAGACCTCCGATGAGTATTACTGGTGCGTCGACAAGGTGCTGGATCATAAGCCAAACTACACTACAGACGACGGGGCTGACTTAGTAAACGCCATTCACAGCCACCGCCAGGGCCTAATCGATAATATCAAAGGGGGAAGCGAGGAGACCACTACCGGTGTCATTAGGCTCAGGGCGATGGAGGCCGACGGGGAGCTCAAATACCCAATCATCGCGGTAAACGACACCGCCACCAAGCACATGTTTGACAATCAGTATGGTACGGGTCAGAGTACCATCGACGGCATCCTGAGGGCCACAGCCGTGTTGCTCGCTGGAAAAAACTTTGTGGTGGGGGGATACGGCTGGTGCGCTAGGGGCATTGCCGATAGGGCCAGGGGTATGGGGGCTAACGTCATTGTGACTGAGGTGAACCCGCTGAGGGCGCTGGAGGCGGTCATGGACGGGTTCCGGGTGATGACCATGGCAGAGGCGGCGAAGGTTGGGGACATCTTCGTTACGAGTACTGGGAACGTCCATGTCATCGACAGACACCACATCAAGGCGATGAAGAGCGGGGCCATCATGGCGAACTCGGGCCATTTCAACGTTGAGGTGAACATACCCGCCCTCGAGGAGCTGTCCACGGGGAAGCGGAGACTCAGGGATAGTCTGGACGAATACCAGCTCAAGGACGGCAGAAAGCTTTACCTCCTCGCAGAGGGGCGTCTGGTCAACCTCGCAGCGGCTGAGGGCCACCCAAGCGAGGTGATGGACATGAGCTTCTCCGACCAAGCCTTGGTTGCCGAGTGGGTGTGGACTGGGGATAAGCTTCCGCCGAAGATCTACGACGTCCCTAAGAGCATCGACGAGACCGTGGCGAAGCTGAAGCTGAGTAGTATGGGCCTCGAGATCGACACCCTCACCCAAGAGCAGGTCAAATACCTCACCTCCTGGAAAGAGGGTACAGTCTAACTTACCCCTTTTCCTTACTCATCCCTTTTTACTTAATTAGAATAAGCCTTTCAAATAGTGCAACTGTTTTCAATAACCTGATCTGT
>PBSW01000036.1 GCA_002726865.1 Candidatus Bathyarchaeota archaeon | reverse complement strand
CATATTCTGTGCCGGTGAATAGCAAGCCCATCTTTAATCTCGACCTTACATCTTCTCCATATTCATTTTCCAGCTGGCGTAGCAACTGTTCGTGGTGAGCGCTTGCCTCAGAAGCCAGGACTATGGTTGCTGCAGCACGGGCCTCGCGCAAGTGGGGAAATGATACATCTTGCATCTGAAAACCCGCTTTCTCCCAAATCTGGACGGCGGCCTTAACTCCTGTGACCACATTTTCATTTGTTCCCTCAAATGTCTCCTCTAGTACGCCGATCACTTTGCCCTCCAGGTTGTCGTTCATCTTGCCGTCGAGTCTTTGACTTCTCAGTACAGAGGCATTACTGTCGCGAATACGCATTGCGTTGAACATTATTGATGCGTCGTCGACGCGGCGAGTAAGCGCACCTACGTGATCCAAAGACCAGCTGAGCGGGAAGACCCCACTTGTGCTGGTTACTCCAAAGGTTGGCTTTAGTCCGACTATTCCACAGAGAGACGCGGGAATCCGAATTGAGCCACCTGTGTCCGTCCCAAGGGCAGCATAGCAAAGGCCAGCAGCAACTGCGGCGCCAGACCCTCCACTAGATCCTCCTGTAATTCTTGATAGGTCCCAAGGGTTTAGACTTGGGCCATAGTGGGGATTTTCACTAGTAACTCCATAGGCAAACTCGTGAAGGTTAAGCTTCCCCAAGATTACAGCTCCGGCATTTCTTAACTTCTTTACTACTGCAGCATCTTTGGAGGTAACTTTATTCTGCATGATTTTGGAACCACAAGTCATCTTTGCACCTCGAATGGCGATAATGTCTTTAATAGCGACGGGAATTCCATGAAGAAGACCGGAGAATTTCCCTCTTCTACTCTCCTCATCGCGGAGTCGAGCTTCCGCCAATGCCTCATTACGAAGAACGAGAATGTAGGCATTCATCTTAGGGTTCAGGAGTTCAATTCGATCGAGGAGGATCCGCGTGACTTCCATGGATGAAATGTCTCCCCTTCTAATCATATTGGAGACCGCTCGGATCCCTAAAAACGCGAGCGACTCTTCATTCATCGTAATCATCTAGAGTTATGAAGTCGGGTCTCACATCTGCAAGACTTTCAAGATCGATTCCTCGTAGACTTTCTAGGACGGTAGCTAGCATCTCTCTTGCCCAATTAGCCTCTTCTGGTGAAAAATTGATTCCTGCTGACTTTTGGGCCATCTTGCGGAAGTCATCCTCATTGAGCTGCCAGCGCATTTGTCTCAATTCCTCCACTTGTTTCCCTACATCAGCTGTCATTGGAATTCTTCTCGAAGGACTTCGGGCAGAATTTTGTCAGCTATTTCGAGAGGATGTTAATGAACTCTGCAGATGTCATGACGCGACCGAAGGATGAGCGAATTGTCTCTAGCGAGGCTTCATGGAGTTCCTTGGTTCGTGCTGAGCAAAGGTCGCTAAGGACTACCGCGTTGAAGTCGCGGTACTCTGCATCACGAACATTGGATTCAACTCCTCCGTTAGTGGCTACTCCTCCCAGAACAATAGTCTGAATGTTTAGTCCTCGCAACATCATCTCAAGAGGAGTAGCGAAGAATGCGCTATATCGCCATTTGATGATGTCAAATTCCGCAGGTAAGGGTTTTAGCTCGTCGATTACTGCTGCTCCCCAAGACCCTTCCATTAACGCTCCTATTTCGCGGCTCATCCTTAGGCTCTGCCCCACTCCGTCAACTCTATTGACTACGCGAGTATAGAAGATGGGGATCTTTGATTCCCTACAAGACGCCAATACCCTCTTGAACGGTGGAATCAAAACCGACGCTGCATTTGATCCGCTGCGTCTTGGAAAAGCACCATCATCGTGAACGAAATCATTTTGCATATCGCAAACAAAGAAGGCAGTTCGCCGTGGATCGATTGGGGGTCTCCTGGGCTCCACAATTCTGGCTAGACTGTCGCGATCTGACATTGTTGTCCATGATAACTCAAAGTAGGTCTAGTTATCTCTTCGTGCCTTCTAACAAGGGGGACAGCTGAAGGTCTTGACACTATTCATTTCTAAGCGACGACAATATTCGAGAATTACGTCCCAGATATTTGGTATCTGGAAGAATTTGTCTGGTGAGTGTATCAATCTGACCAATCCCGTAGAAAGGGTTATTCGCGACGAATATTAGGCATCAAGGGGAGACCATTGGCAAATATCGAGCTCGTATCCGCAAGGACATCTGATGGAGTAAAACTGGATGGAGTGATGTTTTGGAACACGGAGAAGGAATTGACGCCCCCTGTTGGCTTGGTCTTTGTTCATGGAGTGGCGCATAACTTCTACAATACTCCACTTCGATATTTTGCTGAGCATCTTGCCGACGACGGATATAGAACAATAGTGATGAACACACGCGGCCACGACTGGATCTCTGAAAGCCCAAAAGGTGCGTCACTTATGGGAGCTGCCTTTGAGCTGATGGAACACTCTTTATTGGATCTTGATGCTTTCCTGGGATTTCTAGAAGAAAAAGGACTCCAACGAATTGGACTTGTCGGTCATTCTTTAGGTGCAGCCAAAGTCATCGAATATCAATCAAAAAGGAAACGCAACAGTGTGAAGGCGGTCATATCATGTTCATGTGCTGAACTCTCCTATGACGAGAGACACCAGAAATTTGAAAATTTTGACGAGATCCACTCAGACGCGGAATGGATGGTGAACGAGAAACGGCCTGAGGAGATCTTTCGACTGAAAAGACTGGATGGCACAACTAACTTCTATAGTGCCAGGACACTCATCGACAAGTATGGCCCCAATGACAAGGCGAACGCTCTGAGACATGTAAGATCCATTACCTGTCCAATTCTTCTCCTCTCAGGAAAAGAGGAGTCTCGCCTGAACCGTTTTTCAAAGAGGCTATATGACGAAGCGAAAGACGGGATGAAAACTATCTTTGACATAGCTGGAGCTGACCACTACTATGAAGGACATGAAGACGAGATGAAAAAGATCATGTCTGACTGGCTTGAACTGAACCTAATGCGACAATAACGTACTTATCGTATTCGGGAGTCACCCTAATTTTCCTACTATCAAATAAATAATTATTGTATAATATTTTCTATTATTTTCGATATTGTAGAACATATGACGCGTTTTGTTCAAGCTTCTCGAACAGTTAAATAAGATCTATTCAAGTGAATTTACATTATATGTCCAATCGAGTACCATCTCCAAGCGACGGTATTTTTCATACCTACTGTATCCTTTGTTATGCGCGTTGTCCGACAATAGCTCATGTGAAGAACGGCGTCTTGGTTAAGATTGAGGCAGATCTGAATCATCCGACCAACTCTTCCGCGTGCAGTAAGGGAACGCTTGCGGCTCCTGAGCTTGTTTATGCAAAGGATCGAATCAAATATCCGATGAAACGTACTCGTCCAAAAGGGGATCCAGATCCCGGATGGGTTCGAATTAGTTGGGAGGAAGCACTCGATACTGCAGCCCAAAAATTGTTGGATATAAAAAAGAATCATGGATCGGAAGCAGTCTTCTTCTATCGTCCATCTCGCGCGGGAAGTGCCTCCCGTGATTATGACGACTGGGTCTATCGTTTGAGTTCCTCTTTTGGCACTCCAAATACTGCTAGCACAACTCACATCTGCAACTGGCATAAGGACTCCGGTTCAAAGTACACATGGGGTATCTTACACCGCAGCGCTGGACAATATCCAGCTTCTCCTACTCCAGACTTCAGTCACACTTCTTGCGTTCTATTGTGGGGGGTGAACCCCGCAGCAACGAACGTTAACTATGCGAAATACGTCACAGAGGCACGATCGAAGGGAGCCAAGCTTATCGTCATCGATCCCCGTAGGACTCCACTTGCAGCAAAGGCAGATGTCTGGGTACCTGTGAGACCTGGCACAGACGCAGCTCTTGCTCTTAGTATGATCCAGGTGATGATCGAGGAAAAGCTCTATGACGCGGACTTCATTCGCGACTGGACTAATGGGCCATTCTTGGTGAGACGGGACAATGGGAATCTTCTGTTGGAGAAGGACATAGTCGAGGGCGGAAGCGACAACCAGTACGTGGTATGGGATGACCATAGCAACTCTCCTTCTATCTACAACCCCAATTCTCAGAGCTACACTCTCTCAGATACCAATCCTGCTATTAGTGGAGAGTACCGGATATCATCGCAGTCGGGCGAGATATCATGTGCTACGGCCTTCCAAATTCTAACAGAGATATCGCAAGACTATGTTCCCGAGAAGATGGAAAAGACAACGTGGGCCCCTGCAGACAAGGTTCGTAATGCTGCTAGACTCTTTTCGACCATAAAGCCAGCTTGCTATTTTACTTACAATGGGCTGGAACAGCACACTAACGCAATGATAACAAATCGTGCTGTTTGCCTGGTCTATGCACTTACCGGAAATTTCGACACCCCGGGTGGCAACTTTATCCAGGCGCCTTTGGATTTCCAGAAAATAGATCTGAGGTCAGACCTTTCACGCGAAGTCGTACAAAAACGCCTCGGGTATGGAAAACGGCCCCTCGGCCCCGCTTCTGCTCCAGGTAATGCACAGGCATATGAAATCTATGAGGCTATCTTGACCGGGAAGCCTTACCCATTAAGAGGCTTCGTGTCAATAGGTGGCAGTCTAATCATGTCAAACGGAGACACACTTCGTGGTAGAGAAGCGCTAAAGAATCTCGAGTTCTTTCTAGCGATTGACCTATTCGTCAACCCCACACATCTGCATGCAGATATCATTTTGCCTGCTTCCACTATTTGGGAGGGGTGGGGTCTAGGGGACTGGCAAAAGGCAGATTTTGCACACATTCAATTAAGACGTCCAGTGATAAAACCTCTTCATGAGTCCAGACCAGATATCGAAATATTGTTCGATCTGGCGAAGCGACTGGGCTTTGGGGATAAATTCTGGAATGGCGACTTTATTGCCGGTTATGATCATCAGTTGGCTCCACTTGGCCTAAGTATAGAAAAGCTCGTCGAGAGTGATATGGGAATATCCATTCCACTAGAAAAGAAGTATCGTAGCTTTGCAGAAAAGGATCCCAGGACAGGTATGAGCAAAGGGTTCGACACACCAAGCAAGAAGATAGAGATCTACTCGATCGCACTTGCCAAGAATGGCCATGAAGCCTTCCCAAGATATAGAGAGCCAGCCATGAGTCCTGTTAGCAAGCCTGATCTAGCGAAGTCCTTCCCGCTCGTTT
Source organism: Candidatus Bathyarchaeota archaeon (assembly GCA_002726865.1). The sequence goes on along the minus strand of PBSW01000036.1, from coordinate 5,791 downwards.
TGACCAATAACAAGATTTTACCTTACAACCACGGTGCCTACCGTAGCATTCCTGTTCTTCGAAAGCAAGCTCCAGAACCGTACGTAGAAATTCATCCAGATACTGCTCTTGAGTATGGAATAAAGCAGGGAGAATGGGTTTGCCTTGAGACCCCAAAAGCAGGGATAACCGTAAAGGCCAAGCTGACACCAGATATTATGCCTGGGGTTGTTTCTACCCAGACTGGCTGGTGGCAGGAATGCAAGGAACTAGGACTGCCTGGTTACGACCCATTCAGTCCAGAAGGCGCTAATTTCAACTCGATTATCCCTAACGATGACATCGATCCAATAACAGGTTCGGTTCCAGCGCGTTCATACCTCTGCAGAGTTAAATCAATAGAATCTCAAAAAGCCCCAGCTCCAATAGCACACAATCCGGCCCACCTTGGAAAATAGTACCGAATGTGAAGAATTCCTCTGATAGACAACATCTCCATCTGTTCACGCGAAATTGTTAATTGTAAAGGAGAGAGCTACAGTCTCGGGTTTGGACTCTGATTATAGACGATGAAGTTCGAATAAAAGCTCCAACAAGGAAAATATGGTCGATGTTGAATGACCCTCTTACATTCAGAGTGTTGATCCCTGGATTGACGAGGATTCGAGCGAGTGGACGAGATCAATATCTCGCTGATGCCAAGATCAAAGTCGGATTCCTGAACTCTTCCTTCAACAATATTTCGATAAAGCAAACAACAAACGACGTCCAATATTCGACGACCCTGGATATCCGGGGCGAAGAAGCATCAAAACTGGGTTCATTTCACGAAATACTTGAACTGAAACTCCAAGAAGATGATTCATCGACTACGACTTTGAAGATTCATGCAGATATTACCATGACGGGAAAGTTAGCCAGTCTGGGGCGGAGAGTAGTGGAGTGGAAGGCTAGGGAGCTGACTGCAGCGGTGGTTAAGAACCTGTCTCGAGCTATTGAACAGTTGTGATGGATGCGAGCATTAAGTCTTGGAGTTCCGTTGGTGATGGTAATGAATACGTTTGCTATTCTTCTGGTGGACAGCATTCTGTATGGACTCAATTATCTGCCAGTATCCCGTACATCTACATAGATTCCCAGACATGTATTCCTTAATCTCATCTAGTGTTGGGTTCGGGGTTTCGTCTAACAACGCTTTAGCCATGAGGATCATTCCCGGTGTACAGAAACCGCACTGAAAACCTCCTTCTTTCACGAATGAATCTTGAAGTGGGTGCAGATTCTCTCCATCAGTCAAACCCTCTGCTGTCAAGATAGTAGAGTCTTGACACAGTATGGCGAGCTCTATACAGCTACTCACTGCTCTGCCGTCCTTGATTACAGTACAAGCACCACACTCACCAATCCCACAAACTTCCTTTACGCTCTTGCATCCCAAGCTGTTTCGGATGAGTCGAAGTAATGTCCAGTTAGACTTGACGGCTACTCTTCTTCTAATCCCATTGAGGCTAATTTCTACTTCTCTTGGATGTTGAACGACCATGTTACGATTGCGACTCCTTGATTTCATTCCAGGCAGCATGCAATCCTCTTCCCATCAGTACCTTTGAGATTTCCAATTTGTACCACGGAGATCCGTAAATATCATCTAGTGCCTCGATCTTGTCGGTGCATACCTCTGATGCATCGGCAAGCAGACGATTGGTGAGCCGTTTTCCTATCAATATTGATTCTGATTTTTTACACCGGTAGATCCTTGGGCCAACAGCACCGACTACTAGTCGTGCAGCACTACACACATGTTTGGCATCGATCTGTAGATAGCAGGCGATGGTCGCGGATGGTTTATCCTCCTCAGATCTGGTAGTGAACTTGAGAAACTTGCAGCTGCTACCTGAAGGCATACGCGGAATTCTTACTTCGGTGATCAATTCGTTTGGTTTGAGTTTTGTTTCGAATATTCCAGTGATGAATTTGTGGGCATCTACTCTCCGAATACCCTTAACTCCAGCAAGTACAACCTCTGCACCTAAAGCTGCTAGGATTGTGGGAGGATTGCACTGCGGCTCAGCATAGGCTAAACTACCTCCAATCGTTCCAGCGTTTCTTATCCTGACATTACCTATGCTTGCAAAGGCCTCTCTTAGAGCTGGATAATTCTCAGCAACAGCACGGCTTGTTTCAATGCTCCGATGGGTGGTTAGGCTACCGATGCATAATCCTTTCACTTTGTTGAACTTGATGTAGGACAGATGTTTGAGTTTCTTCAGATCAATTAGGTAGTTTGGTGCGAGGATTCGTTCTTTCATCATGATCACTGTAGCGGTACCTCCAGCGATAGGCCTTGCATCCTTCTGGTTCTTCTCCAAGAAGAGAGAAGCGTCAGAAACTGATCTAGGAGTGAAGACGTTGAAGGGCTTCATGTATGCTTCTTCCTCATTGCAGCTAGCAGGTCTTGTGGGGTAATCGGCAAGCATTTGATTCGAACCTTCGCTGCATCATAGATTGCATTTGCAATGGCACCAGGGACTCCTGAGGGGACTCCATCGCCGATACCCTTGGCGCCAAATGGTCCTAAAGGATCTACTGAATTAACAAACTTGAGTCCAATAGTGGGGATATCACGGAAACTCGGAATCTTGTAATCTCCTAGATTTGGATTGATTACAGTGCCATCTTCTAATCTCAAGTTCTCCATCAGTGCCAACCCAAGGCCCTGCGAGATTCCACCGAAAGCGTTTCCCAATGCTCCAATCGGGTTTATGATAGTACCTCCATCAATAGCTGCAACATAATTTTGCACTCTCACTTTACCTGTCAAGGGATCAAGCTGAACTTCTGCTATATGGCAAGCAAAAGACCAAGTAGGACAGTCCAACCCACCTCCTTCAAACTCGAAACCACCTTGCTCTCCAGATGCGACCTTTGGTGCTAGCTCGTCAAGATACCTGCCTTTTCCAGTAACGGCTTTTCCTAGACGGGTGACAGAATAAAGGGCCACATCTGCAATTTTGGCTCGCTTTTTCTTACTATTGCCTTTGACATAAACGTCTCCATTTGCAAGCCTGAGATCCTTCTCCGGCTTATCGAGCATATGTGATGCTGCTTCAAGCAACTCCGATCGCGCGTCTTCCGCGGCAGATTTAGTCGCATTCCCATGCACAAAAGTCGTTCTATCTGCCAGAGCTCCCAAGTCGTAAGGTGTTATTTCTGTGTCGCGCCCGACTACTCTGACATCCTCGATGGAGACGCCCAAAACAGTAGAAACAATTTGGGCCATCACTGTCTCCGCCCCTGTTCCTAGATCGACTGCTGGAGTAATCAGAGTTACTACTCCATCCTCGGAGATCTTTATGAACGCGTCAGCCGAATTATACCCGTACTTCCTATTTCCTCCGCCAGTGTTGAGAGTGCAAGCAAGGCCGATTCCTCTTAACCAGCCATTCTCTTGCCTTCGCTTACCATGTTTTTCACTCCACTTGATCTGAGTGGTGGCTGTTCTGATGCATTCTTCAATTTCGTTACTATAGATCTGAGCTCCTGCATCCGTCTTCATGTTCGCATGGGACACATTTCTCAGACGTAGTTTGGCTGGATCCAGTTTCAACATTTCCGAAACTTCGTCGAGCTGAGACTCGATTGCGAAGCTGCTCTGGGGCATTCCGAAGCCTCTGAAAGATGTTCCTGGTGGATTATTAGTGTAGACAAGACTGGTCTCATAGAGTATGTGAGGAATGTTGTAGAGAACTCCCAAGATACGATATCCATGACCAACTATGCCAGGCCCTTTGTCGTTATAGGCGCCGTTGTCTCCAATGATTTGAGCATGGCATCCTATGAACCTGCCGTTCTTTCGAAAGGCAGATTTCAGCATGATAGTGAACGGATATCTAGCTCGCGCAGCAATGAACTCCTCTTCTCTGGTATTAACCAAGCGAACGGGGCGGCCAGCCTTCCTTGCGAGCAGAGCAGCTATTGGGTCAATCATATTTATGACGAGTCTATTACCAAAGGCTCCGCCCATCGGCGGATATTTCACACGTACCTTTGAGGCGGGAATCCCTAAACATCTAGCGATTTCTGCTCTTGCTGTATGTGGGGTCTGGGTAGTGGTGATCACTGTTAGATTTCCTTGCAAGTCCCAATCAGCAATACTTCCCCTTGTCTCCAAGGCCACATGGGCCTGCCTCTGGGTTTCATACCTTCTCTCGTGAATCAAGTCAGCTTCGCGAAAAGCTTTCTCAATACTCCCAACCCGGAGTCGCTTATAGAAAGCTAGATTCCCCTTTGGATGGACCTTTAGGGCATTCGATTTCAATGCGTCATGGGGATCGAAGATAGCGGGGAGCTCCTCGTATTCAACGTCGATTGACTCGACTGCGTCCAGCGCGGTCTCCGGATCGTCTGCAGCGACAGCAGCGACTTCATCTCCTACGAACCTTACTAGATCGATACAGAGAGGTAGCTTGTCTCCAGTGGACCCTGGAAGACCAAAGGGAATTCCTGGCGTATCTTTACCTGTCAGGATGGCGCGAACGCCTGGAATTCTATTTGCCTTCGAAATATCGATTGACTTTATTCGCGCATGCGGAAATGGACTCCGTAGAACCTTGGCATATAGCATGCCAGGCAGCTCAATATCGGAAACATATGTCAGGTTTCCACTTACCTTGGACACACCCTCGATCCGGGGCACCTTCTCACCGATCATCATTACACACTCTCGATAAGACCTATGGGTATACGAAGTGCTTCATATATGAGAATTGTTGATGGTGTGTAGTTGAATTATTCGAGGCTCTTATAGAGGCTGCTCTTCCGCGCTTTATGATTGTCTTGGAGATCAATAAGATGATCTATGCCATCGACATGGACGATGAGCTCAGAAGCGTATTTCTCCAGGATAGCCGTCATGAGCACTGTAAACGACCGGATCCCCGACAGCCTGAATCCCGTCGAAGCTAAGACTTGAGAGGATATGACCTTTGCGTCGTGGTCGGTCTAGCGCATGGGGTCGTGACTGGGAAGTGTGTTCGTTTGACTAACGTGGCCTATACTCTCATTCGTCTCTAGATCTATCTCGAGCCGCATTGTTGCCAGCTATGTAGCCAAAAGTAATCGCAGGTCCCAGAGTACCACCTCCGCCCGGGTAACCTCCACCCATGGGGCTGGCGGCGACATTCCCGGCAGCTCGGAGTCCCTTGATGGTTTCTCCTCTAACGTCCAGAACCTGCGCCCTCTCGTTGGTAGCAAGGCCTCCCTTAGTCCCAATATCTCCTGGGAGGACCGTAAGAGCATGAAGTGGTGCCGTGTCCAGGGGAGCTAGGCATGGGTACTGGGCCTTGGGATCACCGTCTCCAACATCGTAGCGGCTTTCACCCCTGTGAAAGTCTGGGTCGTTGCCCTCTCGCGCAAACTGATTGAAACGTTCAACCGTGTTTGACAAGGTCACTGAGTCGATCCCGATCTGCTCCGCCAACTCTTTGACTGTGTTCCCGACCCTTATCCATTCAGGGGGCGGAGATCCGGGCAAGAGTGGCCCTATGAAGTAGCTCTTCCGAAATCTATCATCGAAGATCAGATAGGCAGGAACGTTCGGAAAGTCATAGGTGTAGGGGTCGAAGTTATGGAATGTCTTTGCTATATCGTGGTAATTTCCTGCTTCATTACAAAATCTTCTACCTCCCTTGTTCACGAGGATTGAACCTGGTTTTGCCCTCTCTGCTACGAGCATTCGAGAGGACTGTTTGCCTTCATAAAGCTCGCCCGGGATCTGAATGACAGGGCTCCACCAGGCTTCGTTCATGTTTCT
>PBSW01000035.1 GCA_002726865.1 Candidatus Bathyarchaeota archaeon | reverse complement strand
TAATAATTCAATAAACAAAATCATTGAACATCATTTAACTAAAAGATGATATATATTAAATTATTATGAACATAGAACTCTATTTGTTTAATTTATAAACCTAAGATTATATTTGTACAACATAAGCTTTTTCGTTCCCACTAAAATGATCTGGTGAAAAAGAATCTGAAATAATGTAAAGAACTCTATTTAGATACCCAATAAACCTTTTTTTATCTTTGTATGGAAACGTTAAAAAGTCATAATGAAAAATGCTATTATAATACCCTGTAATCTATCCTAATAATAATTGAACGGATGGGATCTTTCATTACGTGAAGCAATAAACTGACTGGTTACGAATATTTATAATATATGTCCTTCTTTGATGTCTTTTAAGTCCTAAAAGCCATTTTTTATGTTGTTGTTATTATCACTCCATAGAACTCTATTTGGATACTCGTGCATATGCATCACGGAAATAATTAACCAAGGTTACATGCACACAGTTAATTCTAGTAAATAACAAGGGTGGAAAAACTATATCAAACGTCTGCGCAAACAAATAGCTGTTTTCCTGTCATTATACGTTCTTGAATAAAGGACTCTTATCAAATCTTTTTATTTTTGCTTAGTGGATTAACTTGGTTGGTTCCGGGGTTTGGTTCTTCGGCGTTTCCGTTCTCTTTTCTTCCGTCTCACATGTTCACCAGCATATTGTAGAGGGATACCTTGGCCACCAGCTCCCGGGTGATGCAATCCATACTCCTGGCTAGGCTGTACTCCCCAAACAACCGCTTAAACGTCGAGAACGCCGTCTCCACAGCCCACCTCCTGCCGTAACCCTTCTCCACCGCCCAACCCTCATACCCCAGCTCCTGAAACTCCCGCACCCCCCTCCCCCTCGCCGGAGACCGCGTATCCGGCCTGCTGTTCCTCCGAGGCTTGATCACCGCCTCTATCCCCCGCTCCTCCAGCTCCTCGAATACCACCCCCGAGTCGTAGGCACCATCCCCCAGCCAGCAGGCGATCCGCCTCTTCTCATTGGCCTCTTTCACCAGACCAGGGAAGGCCTTGACGTCGTGCACATCGTCGGTGGATACCTCCATCGCCACCACCTCCTTGGCCTCCACGTCGACGGCGAAGTGGAGCTTCACATATCGCTTCTTCTTCCCGTGCTTTCGTTCCACCCAGCCTCCGGCCAAGCGGACCTTGACGCCGGTGGAGTCCACCGCGATGGTGATGGGCTCGTCGCTTTCTCTCAGCGCCATGTAGGGGTCGGGGTTCAGGTCGAGGCTGCGTTTCCTGAGGCCCGAGTAGTCGCCTGGGGGTAGCTGGGGCACTAGCCTGTGGAGGGCTCGGGTGAATCCTTCTAGCTAGCGGTAGGGTACTCCATAGAGGATTCGGAAGGCGGTTAGGAACTGGATGTAGGTGGGGGTGAGCTTGTAGGGGCGTCCTTCTTTTCCGTGGTTCATGGCGTCGAGTTCGTTCTGGTAGTTCTCTACGAAGCTCAGTTCCAGTATGAGTTCTCCGCGTCTGATGAGGCGTTCGTCTGTTTTTCTCCAGTCTGTGGGCATGTAGGTACTATTAACGTAAACGCGAAATAAACCTTATGGATAATCCACAAAGCATTTATTTTCATTACGGATAATTATTCGTGTCTTGACCCGTATTTTATTAATTAACCCACCTGTTACCACAACAAGAAATGAAACGATTGGCCCCAATCCCCCTTTAGGTCTCGCATATATTGCAGCATATTTAGAGCAAGAGAATTACAAAGTTTCCATTCTTGATGCATTAGCTGAAGGGATAGAAAATCCTATCACTAAAAATGATTTTGTAAGGTTTGGTTTAAGTGACGATGATATTGAACGATTTATCTCCAGTTATGAACCAGATGTTGTGGGCATTTCACAGATGTTTACTTCATATTCTAATAATGCTCATGAAATAGCAAAAATTGTAAAACAAACTTGTCCCGACACTCTTGTTGTTCATGGTGGTGCTCATCCTTCATCAGCACCGCACATAGTACTTGACGATGATAATGTTGATTTAGTTGTTCAAGGAGAAGGTGAACGTACATTTCTCGAAATAATTCATGAATTTGAAAACGACGGATCTTTTCAAGATGTTCCTGGTGTATGGATGAAAAAACGAAATGAAGTGATATTTACCCAAAAAAGACCATATTTTCAAGACATTGATGAAATACCTTTTCCCGCTAGACACCTTCTTCCTATGGAAAAATATTTTGAAGCCAATCGTAAAGGGGTGAACTATGCAATGAGACTTCCGTATACAACGATGATAACCAGTAGAGGGTGTCCATATGATTGTGTTTTTTGTTCAATTCATTCAATATGGGGTTACAAATGGAGGCCTAGACTTCCATCTAAAGTTGTGGATGAAATTGAGTTTTTACAGAAATCATATGGAATTAGGGAGATTCATTTTTTAGATGATAACGTTACTCTGGATAGAACGAGAATGGAGAAAATATGTGACGAAATTATTCGAAGAGAAATCGATATTAAATGGACAACACCAAATGGAGTAGCTATTTGGACATTGAATAAGCCTCTTATCCAACGTATGAAAACAAGTGGTTGTTATAGATTGACTTTTGGTCTTGAATCAGGAAATGAGAATACTTTAAACTTTATTGGTAAACGGTACGATAGAAACCATGCACTAGATATAATAGATTATTGTAATAAAATTGGGTTATACACTTTATCTACATTTATTATAGGTTTTCCATATGAACCTCTTCAATCAATCGAGGACACTATTGACTATGCCATTAATAGTGGGATTGATTGGGCCATATTTTATATTGCCACTCCTCTTCCTTTCACTCGAATGTATGATATTTATATTAATGAGGGTTATTATCGTCCAGAAGAAGGAAATCATCCAACTGAATTTGGTGGAGGTTGTAGTACTCAGTATTTTAATAGTGAGGAGCTAATTCAACTACAAAATTTAGCCCATAAAAAATTCTTGAATAATCGTTTTCTGTCATATCCTTATAGATTTGTCCAAAAGATAAAATCACTTGAAGATTTAAAATATGGAATAAAACTACTGAAAATTATTACAACCTCTGTAAATAATAGTAGAAAGGGTCCCAGCACATGGTGGAATACTGCTTGACTCGGGCGATTGCGACCAAAACCGAGTTATTTTTGAAATGGAAAACGTTTCGTGCGCATGATTTTATTTTTTCTGAGCACAGATGATCATTTCATTACCTTTATACTGAAAAGGTGTGAATCTATATGTCCAATTGTAAAGTACATCTTTTATGTATTCTATTAACACTCTCTTTTTAACGTTAGAACGAATATATACAAAGTCATATAGTATTATTTTATATTCAGTTTTCAAAAGATTTTTCGCATATGTATTGAACTGGTGATTCGTTTCGTTTGGTGTAGCAACAAAATGTCTAATAAAAAAGTCATTTTTTAATAATACTGTGAGAATGCGTAAAATTATTTTTGAAAATTTATTAACAAAATTGTTTCCACTAGGTTCACTAATTACTATATATCCATCTGGTTTTAACCATTTTGACATATTTTCTAAAACTGTGAAAAGAGACGGAAAATGGTGTAATATTCCAAAACACCCAATAATGTCAAATGTTTGTTCTTCGAATAAGTGTACATTTTCCAAATCCCCAATTTCAGCTTCGAATCGTAGAGGGGCATCGACGTTTGCTAATTTCACCATTTTCGGACTAATGTCCAATCCTTTTACTTTTAACTTTGGAAAAACATCTAGCAAGAATTTTCCATATCTACCAGTACCACATCCAGCTTCTAAAAAATTATAACATTTACCTTCATCTATATATTGTGATAAGATATGGGTAATGTAACCCATTTTTTGGATATCTTTAATTCCCATGACTTGATATGCTTTCGGACGGAAGTTAGCCAAATTATCAAATAGCCTTCTTTCATGTTTTTTAAGTTGGCTCATCGGAGTACCAATATTATAAACTGATAAATATGTTTTCCCAAATATAGCCCATCTTTTTAAAGTTAATTAAACTAGTAGTATTATTCGTCATCAGTGATGTAATAAAAACAATATATTTTATCTAATTCTTTTAACGTCTTGTATGTCTAGCGTGTAAAAATCAATAGGGAACAATGTTGCTGCAATATTTATTTGTTGAACTTTATTCAGCGCGCGCGTGCTATATGTATTGAATGATGGTAATACTACTTTCGAATTTTTAAGCACCCTTTTACAAACTGGTGTATTTTATAATGGTTCTTTATTTTGAAGATATTCTGTCCTATTCTTTGAACTATTTTTAATGGAACTATTTGTATATATTGTTACAAATATTTTACCTTTTCAGAATTTATTAACTCTGAGCACGTTTAAAAAGACGAGATACCTTAATGATATCCAAATATTGTCAAGGTGAAAAGATTGGACCTAAGGAATTCTAAGATATTAGTAACCGGTGGTGCCGGATTTATCGGATCCGAAGTTGTCCACCAATTAAGTCAAATGGGGAGCAATGTGACGATATTAGATAATTTCTCATCGGGTAAACCGGAATATCTAGTAAGAAATCATAATGTTGAGGTTATTGAGGGGGACATCTGTGACGAACAATTGGTGTCCGCAGTTGTAAAGGATAAAGAATACATAATTCACTTAGCTGCCTTCCCTTTTATTCCTGATAGTTATCAACATCCTCAAGAATTTTTTAATGTAAACACATTGGGGACTCTAAATCTAGCATGCCAATCGGCAACATCCGGTGATTTAAAGCGATTTGTATACATTTCGACGAGCGAAGTTTATGGGACCGCAAAGTATGTTCCCATGGATGAAAATCATCCAATACGTCCTCATTCAACTTATGCCGTAAGTAAATTAGCTGCCGATCGGGCAATTTTTACTCTTCATAAAGAACAAGGCTTACCTGCCGTTATCATTCGACCTTTTAACTCATTTGGACCGAATATTACTCAACCCTATATCATACCTGAGATTATTTTCCAACTAAAAAATGGGTTAAAACATCTCCAACTAGGTAACATTGACAGTTCACGAGATTTTACATATGTCTCAGACACTGCAAGAGGCATTATTCTCGCTTTGGATAATAAGAACGCGATAGGGGAAACAATCAATATTGGTAGTGGTATGGATATTACTATCAAGGATTTAGGCCTACTTATAGCAAAACTTATGGGAAAACGGATTGAGATAAAAATTGATAAGAGTAGATATCGGCCGTTTGACGTTAATAGATTATTTTCTGATAGTCAGAAAGCTTTTGATCTTCTAAACTGGAAACCTCAGATCTCAATAAATGCCGGATTATCCAAGACAATAGAATGGGCAATAAACAGTGATGTCGCCTTTAAAGACCCGTTTAAAGGTTGGGTGTCGAATACTAAGAATACCCCTTATCGACAGTAATGGGCGATGTAAATGATCAATTGGGATGAGAAAAAAACCTTAGTTACTGGTGGAGGTGGTTTTGTAGGGTCCCATCTGGTTGATCTATTATTGGCGAAAGGTGCAGAAGTTAAGGTGGTTGGAAGAAGTGATTTTCCACTTAGATTACTAACAAAAAAGAATAAACTTGACTATATTCAAGCTGATTTGTCTAATATTAGCCATTGTAAAAATGCCATTCAGGGAATGGATGCTGTCTTTCACTTAGCTTCTACTGTGGCCGGCATTGAATACAATATCTCTCACCATGCGGATATGTTCCGATTGAATTCTCAAATTAATTTTAATATGCTAGATGCTGCTAGGCTTGAAAACGTTGAACGATATCAATGCACCAGCTCTATTTGCGTATATGGGCGTGATGCCTCTATACCAACTTCCGAAAGAGAAGGATTTGTCGATGATCCTGAACCGACAGTTTTTGGATACGGTTGGGCGAAAAGAGTTGCAGAATTACAAGCAAGATTATATTTTGAAGATTATGGTATGAAAATTTCGATCATTCGGCCCAGTAATATTTACGGTCCTCGAGACAATTTTGATATTAAAACTTCTCATGTGATACCTGCTATTATTCGAAAGATAAATGAATCTGAAAATACCGTTACAATTTGGGGTAGTGGGAAACAGACAAGATCCTTTGTCTATGTAAAAGACGTTGTAAGGGCAATGATGGAACTCATAGAGAAATATCCCGTAGCTAAACCAATAAATATTGGTACTGATGAAGAAATTTCAATATATGATTTAGCCTATCTTATTAGGAAGTTGTGTAATAGTGACGTGAACTTAGTATTTGATGAAGACAAACCTGAAGGGCAACTCAGGAAAATTGCGGATATTAGTAAGGCTAAAACTATCTTAGACTGGAAATATCAATATTCGTTGGAATCGGGATTAACCCATACAATATCTTGGTATAAAAATGTGATAAATAGTTGAAACTCTCTTAGTGAGGGATAAGAGTTGAAATGGATTAGCATAGGTGATTTTAGATTCGGAATTGAAGAGAAAAAGTACATTCAACAAGTAGTAGATTCAAATCGAATAACTGAATCTAAAAAAGTTATGAAGTTTGAAAATAACTTTTCTAAATATCTTGAAACTAAATACACAATTTTAACAAATTCTGGAACTTCCGCACTTATACTCGGGCTTGAATCATTAAAACAACAGGGCGTTAAAGTTAATACGAAGATTATTACCAGTCCCTTAACCTTCGCCGCTACTGTAAACGCGATTGCATTAACCGGATTTAATCCAATTTTCGTGGATATAGATCCGGATACATTTGTAATTAACCCTGAACTTGTTTCGGAACATCTTGAAAATACAAGACAAATTAATGATTATTCTATGGTTCTCCCCGTTCATTTGATGGGATATCCTGCGGATATGGAAAAACTTAATAATATTTGTAAAAAAAATAATCTTATAGCCTTCGAAGATTCTGCTCAAGCCCATGGGACTGTTTCAAACGGAAGAAAATGTGGGGCATTATCAAAAGTATCTGCATTCTCGTTCTATATTGCTCATAATATTCAGGTAGGTGAGATGGGAGCCATAACAACAAGCGATGTTGAACTTGCGAAATTGGCTCGGCGGATAAAAGCAAATGGAAGACTGTGTGATTGCCAAATTTGTACGCGATCCCAAGGGATATGTCCCTACAACAGTATTGATAATGTCGATCCTCGTTTTACACATTCCCATATTGGATATAATTTTAAAACAACCGAATTTATGGCCGCTATAGGTTTAGCCCAGTTGTCACGAATCGATTCAATAATAAAAAAGCGACAAGAAAATGTAAAAGTGTTGAATGATGGACTAGCCAAATATTCTGATATTATTCAACTGCCCAAGTTTTCTAAGGACATTAGTTACATGGCTTATCCCTTAGTATTATTAAATGATTCAAAAATCTCAAGAAACAAGTTATTATCTCGTTTAGAAAAAAAAGGGATAGAGTCAAGGCCCCTTTTTAGTTGTATCCCGACCCATCAGCCATCCTATAACCATCTAAAGCGAAAATATAGTGGAAGACTGCCCAATGCTGAATTCGTCGGTAAAAATGGATTCTATATTGGTTGTCATCAATATTTGAGCGAGGATGATTTAGACTATATTATTCAATTTTTCAAGAAACTATTCTAAAAAATAGGTATATCTTAATTGTTTTTGTATCTATTAACAATCATTTTCTTTCCAAGTGATTCACTTCTATTTAATAATTGTTTTCGAATTTAGTATATTGTTTCGTGATCGATTGAGTGCACTCCAATAGGATTCGGGGTTACCAATATCGAGCCAATATTCGTTTTTTTTCAATTCGACGGCCATGACGTTCAGCCCTGAATCTATCATTTTCTGTATGCCATCAGTGAGTTGGACTTCCCCTCCCGACCCCTCTGAAGTTAATTCTAGAGCGTTAAAAATTGAGGGTGAAAATAAATATAACGCTGTAATCGCGATCTTTGAGGGCGGAGATTCCGATTTTTCTATCACTTTATCAACCGAAATTACTCCTTTTTCTTCTTCATTTCCTAACACAATGCCAAATTGGCGTGGATCATCAACTTCTTGAACCATTATTGTTGCGGCATTATCATATTTCTTATGGACATTCCAGAGCCTATTCATATGTTGATTATTTTTTGACAAGATCAGTGTATCCCCTGCTTGAACAAGAAACGTATCCGTAATGTATGGTCTAGCTTTCAGAACTGCATCTCCAAAACCTCGTGGTTCTGGTTGATTAATGAATACTAGTGATGAAGACGTAAGTTTATGTTGGATATTAGATAATTCAAGAAATAAGGATTGCTTTTCTTTCTCATTTAGATATGCTAATTCCGTTTTGTCTATTGTAAAATGGTCAATAAGACTACTTTTCCCTTTTCCAACGATAAAGCAGTACTCTCTTACTCCAAAATCGTACATCTGTTCGAAAATCACTTGTAAGATGGGTTTGACTGTCAGTTCTCTTTGTATGTTTTCACTAAAAATTGGGAGCATTTCCTTTGGTGTCTCTTTGGTTGCTGGTAGTAGTCTTGTTCCCCTTCCAGCTGCTGGGATAACTGCTTTAGTTATTATGATACTCAATCTCCAAATTAACTATTTTGCGTAACTCGTGTTGGACTTAAATTTTTCCATCCTATACCATAATAATCGATGCCTTGTTCTATCATCACGTTTGGGTCATATGTACGTCGACCATCAATTATGATCGGTTTTTTCATGAGGTTTTTAAAGTAAAGTGGCGAAATATTTTTAATTTCGTTCCAATCAGACTGAATAACAACGAAATCTGAATCTTTTAGTGCATCTTTCCAGTGCTCATAATACTCAATAGGTAGATTTGTTATTCTTTTAAAATTGTCAATCGCTTTAGGGTCATATGCTTTAACTCTCGCTCCTTTTTCATAAAGTAACTGAATTATTGGTAGGGCTCTTGTCTCTCTAATATCTCCTGTATTTGGTTTAAACGCTAACCCAAGGACGGCTACAACTTTCCCCGCAAGATTCCCTGTTGCTCCCTCAATTATCTCAATAAAATGTGAAGGTTGCATTTCATTAGTTAGTAGAACTGCGTCCAGAAGCGGAGTTTCAACTTCAATGCTTCTCGCCAACGCTACTATTGCATTGACGTCTTTTGGAAAGCAAGAGCCTCCGAATCCACATCCAGCATCAAGGAATTTTGGACTAATCCTGAAGTCCAAGCCAACTCCTTTCATCACTTCATAAACGTCGATGTTGAACTTTTCGCATATCCGGGAGAATTCGTTGGCGAATGATATCTTGGTTGCCAGAAGTGAGTTGGCAGCGTATTTGATCAGCTCCGCAGCCTTGATGTCACATTTCATCTTGGGGCAGTCGTATTCTCGATATATCTCTTCGAGTACATCTCCGCTCCTAATATCGTATTCCCCTATGACGATTCGATCGGGATTCAGACTATCGTGCACAGCATCCCCCTGTCGGAGGAATTCAGGGTTCATACATAATCCGAAATCTACGCCGACTTTCTTCCCCGAGTATTTCTCAACTGTTGGAAGAATAATGTCGTCTGTAGTGCCTGGCGGGATCGTGCTCTTCGCAACAACCACATGATAGACATCCTTGTTCCTGAGAGCCATTCCAATGTCTCGTGACACCGCCTCAATAGCTGAAAGATCCGCGGAACCGTCCGGCTGAGGAGGAGTGCCCACGCAGATAAAGGTCACATCAGACCGCCTCACTGCATCCACGTTATCGATGCTCCCACTCAACAGCCCCTTATCCACCATCTCCTTCACAAGCAATTCAAGACCAGGCTCATAGAAGGGCGGAACACCCTTGTTCAGATTCTCAGCCTTGAGAGGCGTCGTCGTGGTGCAAATAGTCTTAAAGCCGTGTTTGGCGAAAGCCATGCCTGCAGTCAGGCCCACATAACCCATCCCCAGAACTGCAATATTCATCAACTACAACATCCTCCGAATAGTAATATTCATTATCTTTCTATTAGGTGACAATCGTTTATGCGCTATATTTATTTTCTCTATTTATTTCTCAGAACATTTTCTGTTTTCTTTTTCAACAATTAATGATAATATTATCCTGTTGATAACAACTTCAATAGAATCTTACATTCGTAACGGGGTTTCTGATCTGATCCCCCGTCGGAAGAAGATGCCTATTCCGGGACTGTATGGTTTAGAGCAGCAGACCGATAATTATAGTCGCGGTGAACCTGTGGATCTTTCTGGAAGGCTGCCACAAAAACGCCCTTTTTGTCGAGACCCTCTTCTTCCCCCCTTTTCGATACAATTGTCATTCCCGATTAAATCCATCGACCAAGACTTGAACTCCTACCGCGCGCTCCAAACATAACCTCAAACAACAAACCTCACCATTCGAGGCACTCATATATCCCCCAATGCAACTCATTCAGGAAATACGCCGAGAATCGAGGAATGCTTCCTGTCCGAAAAAATTACCGACTACCTCCAGCAATCCGCCAGAGGCAGCCTCATCCTCATGATCGGTCAAATCTCATCCACACTAATCACCGCCATATCCATAATCATCGTAGCTAGATTTCTTGGATCCACCAACTATGGACAGATTACTATAGCAATGATCCCCATATCCATCGCAGAATTATTCATCGACCTCGGCATCAACGGCGCCCTCATCAAATATCTGGCACAATACCGCTCCGAAGGCAGAACCTCGGAAGCAAACTCTTTCCTCAAAGCAGGCCTCACACTCAACATCCTAGCCAGTGCAATCCTCACAGTCCTCATCTACATCTCATCAGGATATCTAGCCAATCAGGTCTTCCATCAACCCGAAATCCAAGTACTGATCCAGGTCTCGTCCCTAAACCTCATCGCCATGTCCCTCCTCAATACCGCCAGATCAATCTTCATCGGATACGAAAGAATGAAACTTGTAAGCCTCATGGTAATAATCCAATCCATCATAAAGAGCACCCTCTCCCCCCTGCTCGTTTATTTCGGATATGGGGCCCTTGGAGCAGCCATAGGACATACCGCCGCCATACTAGTGACCGGCATCGTCGGAGTCGCGATCATACAATTCACCTACCTAAAACAGGGAACCGAGACCTTATCATCAATCAACTTCATCGAAGCATCAAAAACACTACTCTCATACGGAGCCCCCCTATTCCTCGCCCTCATCATCAACGGCTCCATCATGCAAATCTACAACTTCCTAATGGCCCTAAACGTGACTCCCTCCGACGTAGGAAACTACCAGGCCGCAATGAATTTCCCCGTACTTATCGCCTTCTTCACGATACCCATCGTCACAGTCCTATTTCCCCTATTCTCAAAAATACCCCGAAGCGACAACGGGCAACTAGCATCAGTATACCGTAACGCCGTAAAATACTCTGCATTAATCACAGTGCCCGTAACTTCAGTTATTATTCTCTTATCCGACTCCATCGTCCAAATCGTCTACGGCAGCTCATATGTGAATACATCCAGCTACCTCAAACTGGTATGCGTCCCATTCCTACTCATAGGACTAGGCTACCAGATAAACGGCAACCTCCTCAACGGCCAGGGAAAAACGAGGCCGCCCTTCATCAGCAGCATACTGGTCTTCATCGTCGGGCTACCCCTGAGCCTCATTCTCATCCCCTGGATGGGCGTAACCGGCCTCCTGATCACAATGATAACCGCTACACTTGCAGGAGTCTTGTACATCTTATTCTGGATCCGCCGAAACTTTGGTTTCTCCTTAGACTGGCGATCTTCCGCAAAGATCTATCTCTCCTCAGCCATCGCATTCGCCCCAATCTATCTTCTTCTGTCCATTACGAAACTCCAGGACTGGCCCCAACTTTTCCTAGGCGGTGCAGCTTACGCATTTATTTATCTGGCAATGATTGTGATATTCAAAACGCTAACAATATCTGACGTAACAAATCTACGACGAATCCTTTCATCCACTGGACCTCTCCAGCCATTCTTCAATCTGTTCCTAACAATTATCGAGAAAACTCAAGCAAGAACGTAAGACTCTGTCTGAGTTGAATATTATGATAAAAATACTGATTTCTGTCAATCAACGTTGGGTTATCGCAAATTATTAGGGCTCGCGCGCGAAGGCAGAGTCTCAGCTCCTAAGGATAGCCAGGAGGGGTATTCTATAACCCCCTACTCCACCAATAACCTGAAATCTCGCCTCTGATATAACGAGGTAAAAAACATCCTTTCGAGGAGAGAAGATGAAGCCAAAAGCTATAATAAGTCTGACGGCGGTCGCCATTGTCGCGATCCTCTCAGGGGTCTTGCTCTGGCGTTGGACTGTGAATCCTGAGACCCTGGGCCATTTCGGTCTCGGTGGAATATTCATCGCCTCAATGATGAGCCATCTCACGGTGGTGGCACGAGATATGTTTATCCCCATGTTCCTCCCTCTCACCTCAATTTACAATCCGCTCGTCCTCGGCGCCAGCGCCGGAATCGGGGCAGCCATTGGGGAGATCAGTACATATTTCCTGGGCTGGGGAGTCGCTGAAAGCTTCGAGGAGAATCTCGAGGACGACAGCCGGTTGAGCAAATGGATCAAAAAGTACGGCCTCTGGGCGGTCCTCCTGGTGGCGGTGACTCCGCTGCCTGACACCCCTATTGTGCTCCTTGCAGGGTCGAGAAAGCTTCCATTCGCGAAGCTCTTTATAGTAGAGTGTATCGGGAAGACGACCTTGTATTCCCTGGGGGCCGTGATTGGAGGCATCGTGTTCACAAGTCTCACTGGTTCTGTAGGAGGCATGACGGCCTCATTTGTCATGGTAGGGGGATCCCTCATTTTCTCTATCCTGGTGACCTGGAAAAAGAGCAGAGACCTCATCTTTGGCTGGTTTGAGAGGCTCTTCCTCTAGTTTCCTGATAAAAGTGGCTCAAGTTCTTCCAGAGAGTAGCTATTCGCCACGTTCTCCTTCTCAAGCCATCCCCTCCGGGCCACGGATACTCCAAAAGACATAAACTCCATTTGGCTAGGCGAATGGCTGTCGGTTCCAATGACCATTTTTACGCCCTGTTCCTTCGCCGCCTTGCAGTTGACGTCATTGAGGTCTAGCCTCTCGGGGTATGAGTTGACCTCCATCATAACCCCTTGCTCTGCTGCAGCCTCGAAGACCCTCCCAAGGTTCACATCATAGGAGCGACGCTTCTGAATGAGCCTCCCCGTTGGGTGACCGATACAGTCAACGTTCTCATTGTGGATCGCCTTGAGGATCCTTTTTGTCATCGTATCGGCGTCCTGACGGAAAGCACTATGGACGCTCCCCACCACAAAGTCCAGGTCCCTAAGGAGGGAGTTTGGAAGGTCCATACGCCCGTCTGGGAGAATATCGCACTCTGTCCCTTTTAGGATGGTGAAACCATCTAGATCCTCGTTGATTCGGTCAATCTGTTTCATCTGCTCCCTGAGCTGGTCCTCATTGAGACCGTTCGCGATGGAGAGGCTCTTGGTGTGGTCGCAGATGGCCATGAACTCGAGCCCCAGGCTCAGTGCCTTTTCTGCCATGGCCTCGATGTTAGCGGCGCCATCACTCCAGGTGCTGTGAATATGGAAGTCTCCTTTGATGTCGTCCATTGTGACTAAGTTGGGGAGCGTGTCCCTTACCGCTGCCTCAATCTCCCCTCGATTCTCCCGGAGCTCCGGAGGAATCCAATCCATCTCCAGAGCTCGGTAGATCCCTTTCTCGTTATCGCCCATAACGACCTCGTCGGTCTCCCTATAGAAGAGGCCGTACTCGTTGAGCTTGTACCCCGCCCTGACGGCTATGTTACGTAGCTTAATGTTGTGATCCTTGGAGCCCGTAAAGTACTGCAGGGCAGCCCCATAAGACCTCGGGTGGACCACCCGCAGATCGACTTGAAGTGAGTCCTCCATAAAGACGGTGCTCCTCGTGGAACCGTGAGATACGACCCGCGTAACAGGTGACATTGATATAAACCTCTCGGACACTGCATTAGGCATCAATGAGGAGACGAGGATGTCGAGGTCACCCACCGTCTCCCTCCTCCGCCTTGCTGAGCCGGCAACCTCCACAGCTAGGACAGCGTTCGATTCCAACAGGTACGCCTTAATCTCCTCAATTAGGGGGACCACCGCCCCTAACAGAAACCTGCCTTGATGGCTCCTAAGCACATCAATGGCCTCCAAGATGTTGGCCTCGGTCTTCTTCCCGAATCCCTTGATCACTTGGACTTTACCCCCCTTCGCTGCTTTCTCAAGGTCTTCGATGGAGAGTGTACCCAGCGCCTTCTGGAGGAGCACCGCCTTCTTGGGGCCTATCCCCTCAAGAGCCATCATCGCCCGAATCCCAGGGGGAATGCTCGCCTCGAGCTCATTCAGGACCGTGGAGTCCCCAGTATCAAGGAGTTCTGCTATAACAGCAGCGATGCCCTTTCCAACCCCCTGGATCGTCTGGAGTTCTCCCCGATCATAGATCTTCCTTATGTCTTCGGTAAGGCCGGAGATCCTCTGAGAGGCGGTATTGAAGGCTTTACTCCTGAACTTGTCGTCCTTGATGATGAGGACCTCCCCGATCTGGTAGAGGACCTTGGAGACCTGGGTGTTGGCGCTCATCTAGTTCAAGGGAGAGACGGGCTTAAACCACTTAAACTAATAGCAGAGAAATGAAAGGCAGTGCCGTTTCTGGTTCAAAGATAGCGGGATAATGTCAAAGGATTCGTTATTCCATCGCGCCTGAGTGTTATTCTTCCATAAAAAAAAATGCTGCATTTTCGATTACTATATTTCCTGAAATTGATTTGTTATAGTATCAGTATGAAAAAACCAAGTTAGCGCGCGCTGCGGACACATAGACAGATTCCTAGAAGTATAAGCGCCCCCCCGGAAAGAGCGAGAATCGAGGGGACCTCATCGAAAAAAATATAGGCTAGGATCGTGGCCCCCACCGGCTCCCCCAGAAGGCTGATGGATACCAGGGGGGCGGAGAGCCATTTCAGGGTCCAGTTGTAGACGGTATGACCGAAAATCATGGGAACGAGAGCAATCATGAGAAACAGGAGGAGCTCTTTTTGGGGATAAGGCCAGAGGCTAGTCCCGCCTGCTAGGCTCGCCAGGGCAAGAGTTACAGCAGAAAAGGCGTAGACAGGCGTCACATAGCTTACCAAGTTGAGGCTTTGGCGCAATCTCCTCCCAGCAAGAATGTAGAACCCCAGCATGAGTGCCCCAATCAACGCGAGAAAGTCACCTAGAAGGCTTACATCACTGACACCTGCGTCGCTAAAGGCAATAGT
This sequence comes from Candidatus Bathyarchaeota archaeon, assembly GCA_002726865.1. The sequence continues at coordinate 23,313 of PBSW01000035.1, read as the reverse complement.
CGATGCGCCTAAAAACGCCAGGGTTATTCCTACCAGAGTCCCCCGCGCGATTCTCTCCTTGAGGTAAAAGTGAGATACTACCGCCACGAAGATAGGATCAACGTGGACAAAGAGCACCGAGCTCGCCACTGAGGTTAGGCTGAGGCTCGTGATCCAGGAGCCAAAGTGGATGGCCAGGACAACACCTACCGTAGCAAGAGACAGAAGATCCCTGAAGCTGGATGCTAACAGACGATTGAACCCCCCAGATCGGACGTAGAAGGGGAGTAGGATGAAGGTCGAGAAGACGAGGCGGTAGGTAGCAATAGCGAGGGGGGGGGCACCACTCATTCTTATGAGGATCGATGCCGTTGAGACAGATATGATGCTAGCCAGAAGAGCAACGTTAGGGGGGAAGCCAGGCTTATCCTCCACTGCGAATCATGGATGAGTGGGCGGCGAGGATATAAAACTGCAGCCTGAGAACCCGGAGGGTAGAAGAAGAGATTCTCAGGCCATGGTAAGCTTGAAAAGCTTTTCCACGTTCATCTCGAGGGCTGCTACGGGGATTTCAAGATCCCAAGCCTCGATAGATTCAGGCTTCACTTCACCAGCCCAGCATAAAGGCTCCCCATCTACCGTAGCGATGAACCGCCTTCCCTCTATGAAGCAGTCAAGACCACCCTCCTCGATCTCGGCCTCAACAGCAAGATTCTTGAGGATGCTGTTGAGGACTGCTTTGACCTCGGAGAAGTTGGCCCGGGCATGGCAAAGCGCCAAGGCTAGCCTCTTCTCGGACCTTGCTCCGGTCTCCGTGGAGGGGTCTAGAAGGACAGCGTCGTCGACCTCATAGATATTCTGGGGGTGGGAGTGATGCTTGTTAGAGGCGAGGACCTCCATGAGTCCGGGGAGAAGACTATTCCTGATGCAAGTGTATCCCTCCATCTTTGGGTTCGAGGTCTCCACGATGGGTTCTACGGGTAGGGTCATGCGATGGAAGAGCTTCTCGGGGCTGGTCATCATGAAGGTGACAACCTCTTGGAAGCCGAAGCCGACTAGGAAGTTCCTGATCCCTCTGCTGAAGACCTCCAGTCGTTCTTCCCCAGCCTCTGTAGCGATCTCGGGGATCTCGGGGACGAACTTGTCATATCCATAGGAGATGGCAACGTCCTCGACGAGGTCCATGGGATGCATAATATCAGTTCTGTAACAGGGGTACTCCACGGTGATGGTCTCCCCTGTCTGGGCATCGTGGCCCATTCCCGCGAGGAGAACGGTAACCTCCTCCGGGGTGTACTCCATACCTAGGGTGCCGTTCACGTAATCAATATTCAGAGCCATGGTCTTAGGCCTGAGATCCGGGGTTTTAAGCACAGTTCCGTCAGGATAATGGTTCTCGACGGTGTAGACCGTGGCTCCCCGGTCTGCGAAGGTGGTAACGATAATGTTGAGGACCTCTGTGATTGCCTTGAGATCGGTGCCAGTGACGTCGACGAAGATCTCCCGGGTCGTCTCACTGAGGCGGGTGGACTCCCCGTTGATGATAGGAGGCATGCTAAGGACCATCCCATTCTTGTCTAAGATCATGGGATACTCCTCAAAGCCATCCACTATCCATGCGTACTCCAGGCCCTTTTGCATCTCAGTGAGGATCTGGGTGAGGTCCTTCTCAAACCTCTCTCCTAGAGGCCTGAATTTGAAGCCAGGAGGTTTAGTGGTATACGTGATAGGGAACTCGACGGACTCCATATTGTGGAGGCCAATGGCGACCTTCCTGCGCCTGCGGCCGTGGGTGATGTGGAGCTTTTCCTGCATTTGGATGATGCTCCTTAGGAGAGAGTCGTTTAACTCCACGTCCTTCACCACTGCGGTGACGAACCAAGGTCGGATGCCCTCCACCTTATTTTCCACTGTGACACGGTATCCAGAGTCCGTTACAGCATATCGTTTAAGTCCTCTCTTGAGACCGGTGAATGTTGAGTAGGCCCGAGCGAGTCCCTCGAGGGAAAGGAGGTCCGGCCTGTTGGGAAATACCTCAAGGTTGAACCCTTCATCGGTCTCCCCATCCCACCCAGTTCCCATCATAGGGAGCCTATCCTTCAGCTCTACGGTAGTGACCTTCTTTCCTAGGAGCTCTTGGAGGTCTTTCATATTGACTGTTATTACAGGCATCTTTTTTTACTCCATCCAGAGCCTGGCATTACGAAGCAGCTCCAGGTCATTGCCGTAAAGTTTCCGAATGCTGTCGATACCGTAACTTTGCATTATGAGCCTATCAAATCCGGGGCCCCAAGCGAGGACGGGAACATCGACTCCGAGGAGGGGCTTCACTACCTCTGGGCGGAACATCCCTGCACCAAAGAGTTCCATCCATTGGCTGCGCTCCTCAATCCAGACCTCTGCTTCCATGCTCATCTCTGTGTAGGGGAAAAAGCCGGGCCTGAACCTAAACTTCTTCAGCCCAAGCCCCTCAAGGTAGGCCTTGAGGTAGCCCTGCATATTCCTGAATGTGACTCCTTCTCCAATGACTATACCGTCCGTCTGGTAGAACTCAGCGAGGTGGTTCCAGTCTATAGTCTCGTTTCTGAAGACCCTGCCAACGCTGAAGAATTTCCCGGGGAGATCGTCGGCGACGAGCTTCGCGATCTGGTTTACGCTGAGGCTTGTAGTGTGGGTTCGGAGACAGTTCCTGGTAGAGACCTCTGGGTCCCACTTATACATCCATCCCGTGGAGCCCGTGGTCCAGCCGTTCTCGTGAGTCCGCCTCACATTCTCTACTATATCACTGTTCGGGAGGCGCCCTTTATAGGGGGTCTTTAGGTAGAACGTGTCTGCGAGATCCCTGGCTGGGTGATCTTGGGGCTGGTAGAGGGCATCAAAGTTCCAAAAGCTCAGCTCAAGGTAATCTCCGGTCATCTCCTTGAAGCCGAGCTCAACCCAAAAGCGACGAATGTAGTCGATGATGGAGCTGATGAAATGGCGCTTCCCCGGGTATATGATAGGCACAGGGAGGGTTACGTCATATTCTTGAAAACTGGCTCCTTTCCACGATTCGTTCTGAAGGATCTTGGGCGTAATCTGAGTGATGACACGAGTCTCTCTCATCTTTTTAAGTGTAGGTAGAAGGGTTTTCCCATATTCTGTAAGTTTAACCCATCGTTTCATGTCCTCGATGGAAACGACTAAATTCCGTCTAATCAACAAATCTAATCTCTCACTATAAATTGCCGATGGATTTCGGGTAACTGAGTTGTTTCTAATGTTGTGCAGAATACCCTCATCAAGAGTAGGTAAACCAATGCTATTCGAACCTTCTAGAGTCAAACTAAGTTTACCATCCTTGATTGTGGCCCAACCGTTCCTTCTGACCCACACTAAGGCGATATTTAATCGTGAAAATTCCTTTTTTAATGCAGATATTTCGTTCTTACCTTTTGCTACAAGAGTGATCAGCCTCATCTCTGGCAGACCCTCATCGATATACAGTTGCCCCTCTTCCGTGAGGTCAAAGTTGCGTAAGACCTCCTCCCGAAAAGAGACGACTCCCTTTGTCTCCGCCCATGCCGACGCTTTCTCCACAGTATCTCTCGCGATCCCCGTCTCAGCGCTTAGCTCCTGGGTAGTCGCGCTTCCTCTCCCCTCTAAAGCGAGGAGGACCCTTCTCTCGTTTTCGTGAAGCCTCGCCGCCGTAACTTTAGGATTCAAAGGGCTCACCAATCCACCAATAGAGGCTAGAGCTTATCTTTAAAATTGTAACGGAAGGTCCCTTAGAGAGAGAAAAGAATTGTAAGGGGTCCTTCGTGCTTTAAAGGAAATATTTGATTCCTTTGCATCGTGAGGAATTTCTTGTTATTTGTGTATAAGTCCTACTGGAAATCTGAAAGTCAAAATTGCATCGCGCGATAGACCCAGAATATTATTTTTCCACGGATTTGATCCGATTATCCTTGATGAGTATAACATTATCATGGAGAAGGTATTGCTCGGTCCCATCATGAATGACGATTCATTTCATTCAAATCGCCATCAACATGTATAAAGATGGCCCACTGACGAGAAAAAATTGAAAAAATCGTACAACCATTTTCTACGAATCCACGCGTGGGTCTGAGATATGTTTAGTAATTTAGTTCATGTAAACTGGTATATCCCGATACTTATAAAAATATTAATGATGTATTGAAATCATGTCCACAAGTTACTCTTACTATACACACTCAAAAAAATACGAAAAAAGCCTGATATTTCTGACTGGCACACCAATCAGCCTAGAAATCCTCTGTTTATGTAACGGGATACTATTGGGCAACAAACCCTGTGGTAAAACCTGTCATATCATATGTCAAGTAGTAAGTGATACCAAAAACCTATAAAACGGATTCAGTCAAGACTCTCCAGCCTAGGTTCTCGTAAATTAGGATCTATTAACTAATGGGCCCCCCTAATGGGGAAATATTCTCCTAGTTTCCATGTCTCAATGTATGAAAAGGGCAGGAGTTTCCACAAAAAGGATAATAGACATGCATGGAATTTTTTACTTATGAACAGTCTAAAGGGGAAGGTGATTCTCGTTACTGGGGCTGGGCGGGGATTTGGAAAATATATGGCCCTCGCATATGCTAAGGAGGGTGCTGAAGTCGTTGCCGCATCCCGCACGACGGATGAATTACTGATCCTAAAAGAGACCATTGAAGGAAAAGGTGGAAAATGTGCAATCTTCCCAACAGATCTACTAATACTAGATGGTATGACCCAGTTGAAAGACTATATAAAAGAACAATACGGAAGACTAGATACCCTGGTCAACTGTGCAGCGGATAACCTCTGGAAGGTATTTGATGACACGACTATCAGGGAATGGGATAGGTCGATCTCGATAAACTTGCGTGCCCCGTTCATCCTGAGTAAGCTGTTCTTACCCATGATGAAAAAACAGGGTAAAGGGAGTATCATCAATATATCCTCAGGTTCCGCAACCAAGGGATTCGTCGCAGAGGTTGCGTACTGTCCATCAAAGTATGGTTTAGAGGGGTTAACCCAATGCCTTGCCATGGAGTTCTACCAGCACAATATAGCCGTCAACTCCCTTAGTCCATCTGCCCCCGAAGGTAAGAAGCTAAGACCAAGCAAACTCAAGTCGAAAGATGAGCGCAAACTACCGGATGAGATAAAAGAAAAGTACGCAGATGATGACTCAATTGTAGAGGCATTCAGTGAAGCTTGGAGTTTCCTAGCTTTACAGGACGCTAAGGGTGTAACCGGGCAGAGGTTTGGATCCAAACAGCTCGCTGATTATTTGAGGGAAAATGGTGTAAAAAATACGGTCACAAACTGGAAGAGTAAACTTACAAAAGCAGTCTACGTATCGTATGAACTTCCTGAGAAAGTTTACTACGACACCATGCTTAAAGATACAATTGGGGATGCAGGAATGAAGATACTGTATTTTGATAGGGACACCACCTCCCACGGTTGATTTTAGAGGTTTCTGGTTATGGAATAACTCCGTTCATATCTCGCTTCGCAGGCAGAACTTAGAGCAATATAATGGAGTTCTTTATTCACTCTGCGAAGCATCGGACCTTAAGTTACCCTGAACCCAGGATGAAAAGGAAGGGGGGGAATCAGACTGTTCTCTTATAATACCCTGGCCTTGGAGAGTAGATAGTCCCGTCCCTCATGAGGGTCCCAATGAGCTTGGCCGCTTCTGTCCTCCCAATTCCATGGTCCGAGCTGAGGGCCTCATAGAGATCGTCGTCCCTGACCATTCCCTCGATCCGGTCCATTTCCCCTATAACCCCAAGGACTGACTGGAGCTTATTCTGGAGGCTTCGGGGCTTTCCAGTATAGAGTAAGTCAATGTCCTGCTCTCCGGTCTCTACGTCAATACCAACCTGCTCTAAGCTCCTCTGCATCAGAGATATAGCGGCCTCGGCATCCTCAACGGTGACCTCCTCCCTTAGATGGACCCTAGCCCTAGCCTCCGCGAGGCGAACTAGGGACTCAAGCTGGCGAGCAGTGATGCTCACTGCAGAGGCCTCGCCCCCTTGGAGACTAGCGGTCCTCATCTTGACATAATAGTCCTGAAAGGCTTGGACTACATCCTCGGTGATAACGGGGTCGGTGCGCCTTGCATAGCTGATGTACTTCCTAAGGAGTTCCGTGTTAAGGTGAGCAGTGTCTGGGGACCCTGCGGCGAGGTGGAGCCTGAGGATGTGCTCTGCCATCTTTGAGTCTCTATCCTTTTCAGGAATATCCCTAAGGATAAAGATTAGGTCGAAGCGGCTCAGGAGGGTGACGGGGAGGCTGATGTTCTGGGCGATGGTCTGATAAGGGTTGTACCTGCCCAGAGTTGGGTTCGCGGCAGCGAGAATGCTGGTCCTAGCGTTGAGGGTCGCGACAATGCCCCCCTTGGCGATGCTCACTACCTGCTGCTCCATAGCAGGATGGATCGCGCCCCGGTCTTCGTCTCTCATCTTATCCATCTCGTCGATGCAAACGATCCCCTTGTCCCCCAGAACGAGGGCGCCTGCCTCAAGGGTGAAGCTCCCCGTGCCTCCCTCCTTGACTACAGCTGCGGTGAGCCCAGCAGCTGTAGACCCTCTACCTGTAGTCATGAGCCCCCGGGGAGCAACCTTTGAGGCATACATGAGGAGCTGGCTCTTACCGGTACCCGGGTCCCCCACTAGGAGAACGTTGATGTCTCCCCTAATGCGAACGTCCGGGAGGTTCTTGGACACTCCGTTGAAGAGAAGGTACAGGATTGACTCCTTGATCTCGTCGAGGCCGAAGATGCTAGGAGCGATGCTTTGGAGGAGTCGGCGATGAACCCATGGGTCTTGGGCAATCTCTCGGATCTCCTCTTCATCCTCTTCGGTGAGCTCTAGAAGCTCCATCTCTCGGCCGCTCACGTCCACGTTGTTTGCCTCAAGGGTAAAATCGAAAACCCTGAGAGCGCCCCCACGGGTCTGCTTCCGGATCAGGTTGAGAACACCAGTAATACTTACCCTATCCCCGGGTCGGGCGACGTCTACGATATCATCCTTTACATCCACATTAACCTGGCGGGGGAGCTGCCCAGCAGGGAGCTCCTCGGGACGCTCCTGGATCGCTAAGCGCTGAGAGTCGATGAAGACAGACGTCTTAGCATTTAGCTCGAAGCCCCTGCGACTGCCACAGGTGGTGCACTCCCGTGGAGTCTTGAGAAACTGGTCGGTCTGGTCAATACCGAGGATCTCACCGCACTGGCCACAGGTGAAGTCGGCCTTGAGGATGAAGGGCTGGATGCTGGTGGCCCTAACAATGATCCCTGTGACCATGACTAGGTGACCGATATGCTCTGCTCCGATACGGCGCAGGGCGGTTTCTGTGGGGAGAGCTCTGAATCTTACATTTATCCCCCGGATCGAGTCCGCGTGTGCGGGGTCCCGGATGCGGAGCTTTTGGAAAGCGGCAATGCTGAACTGTTTGAGTTGGTCCCCAGGGGCATCCAAGGTGGTACGGGCGAGGTCTGGATCGAAGGAATAAAGGTCCTTGAAGTCTACGGTGAAAGATTTCAGACCCTTTACAGCCATCTCCGAGAGGGTCTGCTCGTACTTTACCTCGCCCCTCTCGTCCCTGAAGCCCTCTATGAAACGGGTGAAGGACTCCTCAGATTGGATCAGATTCGCCATGGAGTACGTAGAATTAAGATCAGAATGTAATAAAATTTCGTTCTTTTCAGGTTAATTCGCTCATTAGAAATTTCTTGACATATGAAGCAGTAATTTCATAAGTAGTGAAAAGATGACCTGTGAACACGAGGTAATTTGATGTATTGGAGGGTATCCAAGTTTTGGGAATTGTTATTAGGCATGAAAAATAAAAATTTTTCCAATTAGATCAAATTATACAAGTTAGTGTAAAGTTTAGAGAATCTGGAGATAATAAAATCAGAAATTCATCAAATTATCCTCATTTAACGAGAAAGAAGTAGAAGATAAAAAAAACTTTGAGTTGATAAAGAGAACAAGAAAGAAATGTCTAATAAAATATAAGTTATACTACATTATGTTACAAATAAAATTATCAATCAAAAAATATTCCTATGAAGCTTTACGCATTTTTAAGAAGGAATCCCATCGGTTCTGGCAGAGACAGGGCGCGCGCTAGTCTTTGTTTCCAAGTTTTTTCATAGATCTTCTCCATGACGAAATCCGGGCGAACAGGTCTTTATACAGGGCGGTCTCCTCGGGCTGGAGCCCTCGGGTCGGGGCGGTCACCTCTGCCGATGCGATCCTGGTGATCTTAGCAATTCGACTTTCTAGAATATCCCGAAAACGACCTCTCATTCGATCCATTTTTTCAGCGCTAGCTGATTCCCCAGACATCACCCTCATCTCCCTCATGAATGTGAGATAAACCTTGGAGTAGAAGTCATCAGGAAGAGGAGAAGGCTTCCCAAGAGGCTGGAACCGCTCCCGATAGTGTATTTGAGTCCACTCTTCATCTGTTACACCATCTTCCGTGAACCTAGCGAGACCAGCATCAATAAGCATCATCGCGACCCAGAGGGAAATGGTGAGCTCCCGCCCCACCTCAGTCTCTTTGATAGAGATACCAGAGGTTTCCACAACCGGCACCTTATGGGTGGTGATGACCCTCACCTGCATATTCTCTAAATCAAAATAAGCATCGCTCAGCGAAAACATAGAACTATCCAGCTATAGTATAGGATCTAATATTAAGAAACTATTCTTCATCAGAATGAGAACAACTTTAACCATCTTTAAATCCTGTCGTCTAACCCACAGAGTAAGAGAAGTGATGACAGCACCGTCAATAGGAGTTAAGACCATGACCGGTGAGGTCCTCAAACTCAGAGATGACCCTGCGCTCCGTACCATTGTTGAGAACCGGATAGCTGAGTTCCTCAAGGTCAAGAAGACGGGCACCGAGAAATGGTTTGAGGAACTCGCATACTGCCTTCTTACAGCTTACTCAAGTGCCAGACTGGGCCAGCTCTGTGTCAACGCCCTCTGCGATCGCAATGCCCTCCTCAACAGCGACCTCGACCAAGTGAAGGAGGTCCTGAAGACTCAGGGACACAGGTTCGCCGAGAAACGAGCAGAGTACATATTCAACGCCAGGAAGTTGGCCCCCACACTTAAGGGGACAATCCAGGGATTCGAAGATATTAAGGCCGCCCGGGAATGGCTCGTGAAGAACGTCAAAGGCATTGGCTGGAAGGAGTCCAGCCACTTTCTTAGAAACGTCGGTTACCTAGATATAGCGATCATAGATCGCCATATACTTTCCAATATGGTAGACCACGGCATCCTTGACGAGCGACCGAAGAGCATCACCAAAAGGAGATATCTAGAATACGAGGGCATCCTCGCCGAGGTCTCTAGGAGGATAGAAATGCCCCTTGGGGAGATGGACCTCTACCTCTGGTTCCGAAAAACTGGGAAGGTCCTCAAATAACTTCCGATGTCGAAAGCCCCTTCCGTTGGCCCCGTTAAATGTGCTGAATCATTAATCACATTTTATTATTTTGTTTTTTCGCGCGTAAGCTAATCTTTTTTACCACTGGAACCTGAGATTTACATCAGGGAGAGCAAATCATGAGAATCACAGTAAACGGCGAAGAAAAGAGCAGCTATACCATTTGGAGAGATGGTTCAGACGTTAAACTCATAGACCAAAGGGCCCTCCCTCACAGGTTCAAGATACTTACCTTGAAAAACCATAGGGACACAGCGGAGGCCATTAATATCATGATCCTTAGAGGAGCCGGAGCCATCGGAGTAGCTGCAGGATATGGTATGGCCCAGGCTGCGTTAGAAGCAAAAGACCTCGCCCCGAAAAAATTCAATGAATACATAAATGAATCCGCAGACATGCTAAGGAACACTCGGCCCACAGCAGCGAACCTCTTCGCTGCTATTGATAGGTGCCTCACAGCTGGTTCCATCTGCACTATCCCCAAAAGAGTTGAAGCTATTGTAGCCGAAGCAGACAGAATCGCTGAGGAGGATCTTGAAGCATCAAAAAGAATAGGGGAGCATGGTAACACCCTCATAGAGGAGGGATACAAGGTACTTACTCATTGCAATGCAGGGGCCCTTGCATTCATCGACTATGGTACCGCCCTGAGTCCCATCCGCCACGCCCACGCTAGTGGAAAGAGGATCTTCGTCTGGGTCGATGAGACCCGACCCCGGTGCCAGGGGGCTAGGCTAACAGCATGGGAAATGAAGCAGGAGGGAATCCCCTATGCCCTCATCGTCGACAATGCCGCGGGTCACTTTATGCTCCGGGGTGAGGTTGACCTCCTCATCACGGGGGCCGACAGAATCGCCGCCAACGGAGATGTCGCTAACAAGATCGGGACCTATGAGAAGGCAGTAGTTGCTAGTGAAAACGGCATACCGTTCTATGTCGCAGCCCCCCGGATGACCTTCGACTTCAATACCCGGAGCGGGGATGAGATTGAGATAGAGGAGCGGGGACCCGAGGAGATTACGAGCATGTGGGGAGTAGACGAAGCCGGTAAAGATTGCAGGGTGGTAATAGCGGGAGAAGACTTCAAGGTCAGGAACCCCGCTTTTGATGTAACACCGGCTCGCTACGTCAACGGGTTCATCACTGAAAAGGGAATAATACGCCCACCCTTTGAAAAGAACATAAAGAAAACTTTCGATGGATAGACCAACGATCCAACGTGAAATGTTTTTATGACCCCCATCGTGAAAATATATCCGTGACCTTCAAAGTTCTCATCAATCCCCTTAACATCGAGCTCACCGCCAAGAGAGGAGACACCCTACTCGCGGTGATGCAGGAGGGCGGAGTAAGAATCGAGAGCCTCTGTGGGGGCAAGGGGTTCTGCGGAAAGTGCCGAGTTATCCACGAGAGCGGAGACATCAAGGTCTTCTCCGACGCCCCCCTGAAGTTTCTGAGTCATAAGGAGCTAGAAGAGGGTTACCAGCTTGCATGCACCACTCGCCTCCTCAGCAACTGCGTATTCACTATACCCACGGAGAGCAGAATAAACAAACCCCAGATACTCCTCAGCGCCGAGCTAATCCTAGATGAACCAGATCCCAGCTCCCGGAAGCACCTTGTCGCGGCATCGCCCTTCGTTAATAACTCCCTGCTGATTCCCCATAGAACCATCAGGCTTCAGGGCTACATGGGAGTCCAGCCTCGGGTGGGAGAGGAGGTCTATGGAGAGCTACAGGTCATTGGGGACGGTCCCGTCACAGCCACAGTCTCCAAGACCAATGGATTCCCGGAGATTATTGACATAGAGCCCGGGGAAAGGACGGCCTACAACTACGGCCTCGCCGTTGACATTGGCACTACCACCGTAGTTGGGTTTCTTGTAGATCTCAACACGGGAAATATCATGGCTCGGGCTTCGGAGATGAACCGCCAGATTACATACGGTGAGGAGCTTGTAACCCGGATCTCCTTCGCCCGCACCAAGGAAGGGCTCAACAAGCTCCAGAAGATCGTAGTGAGTGCCATAAACGACGTCATCGCCCAGGTCACTAGAGAGACTGGAGTCGACCCCAGCGATATTACAGACGTCTGTGCCGGGGGCAACACGGTGATGAACCACCTTTTTGCAGGGATAAATCCTGAATACCTCGAGATCGCTAACGTCGAGGTCTCCAGAGAGCCTATAATCAGGAAGGCAAAAAACCTTGGTCTCAACGTCAACCCTGAGGCATATGCCTACTGCGTCCCCAACGTTAGCAGATTTCTCGGAGGTGACGCAATAGGGGACGTCCTCGCCTCTGGGATGCACAAGAGTGAGGAGCTCAGCCTCATGGTAGACCTTGGCACCAACGGGGAGATCATCTTCGGGAATAACAGCTGGCTCTTCAGCAGCAGCTGCGCCTCAGGCCCCGCTTTCGAGGGGACAGGTGTCCGCCACGGAATGCGAGGTGCCAGAGGAGGCATAGACCATGTCACTATTGATCCAAAGACCTACGAGGCGGAATATACCACCATCGGAAACGTAAGGGTGAAAGGAATCTGTGGCTCAGGGATCATAGACCTTGTTGCAGAGCTCTTCGGTGTGGGACTCCTAGACTTTGCGGGAAAGCTCATCATCGGCAAGACAGATCTGGTCCGTGAGGGTAAGTGGGGACTCGAATACGTCGTCGTCCCAGAACACAAGACCACTATAGGTCAGGATATTGTCCTCACCCAGGCTGACCTTGACTACGTGATAGACTCCAAGGCCGCGGCCTGCGGCGCCATCACGGTGCTCATGAAAAAGCTCAAGGTCAGCATCTATGACATACGTCACCTCTACATCGCTGGGGCCTTTGGCACATACACCGACCTCGGAAACGCGATGAAGCTAGGTATCTTCCCGGAGCTCCCTAACGCAGGGGTACATCCCATCGGTAACGGGAGCCTCTCCGGGGCCTACGCGACGCTTATGTCAATGGAGAAAAAGAGAGAGGCAAAAGAAATCGCTGAAAGAACAGTCTACGTTGACCTCCTCGTCGACGTGGAGTTTATGGAGGAATACAGCAGAGCTCTCTACTTACCGGGGGCGAAAGAGTACTTCCCCGGAAGGGGAGGGGCCAGATAGGCTCTTGTTAGGTAGATTAACCTAACAAAATGACTTAAATCTATGAGGAATGAATCTTTCTTGTTCCGAGCCGGATATCGGAATCGTAACCCGCCCTAGCTCAATGGCAGAGCATCCGGCTGTAGTCAACGCCCTGCGGGGCGATGGTAATCAAGCCATGAGCAGACACCGGAGGGTTCCCGGTTCAACTCCGGGGGGCGGGACCGCTCTCTACATCACTTCTCAAATATCCCCGCTCGCTCAACCATCTCCCTAACCAGAGGATGAGTATCATCGGGGAGCACGGAGACCCATAGGTACTTGTCGTGTTCATCATTCATACAAACAATGTCTCCGGATACATCGATCCTGAAAAAAGTTGTAACGTAGTGGGCATCGCTCCAGAAGTGGCACATGCTCCCCTTCACCTCCATGCTAACAGGTATGAGGCTCGTTTCTTCCCTGAGCTCCCTAAGCACCGCATCATTCAGAGTCTCCCCGTATCTGATCCTTCCCCCCGGAATGAACCAAACACCCCTCCCGGGATCATTTACACGTCTCATAAGGAGCAGCCTCCCCTGGTGGATCGCCAGGATATCGACGCTGGCTAGGGGCATGGACGCCCTAATCTGCTTGAACAGTTCCCAATCAATCCATCCTAGTTTTCCATTTTTGGCCATCTTTGTTCGCTCCCGTCTTCCATAAAGCATCAAATGCTGAAGGTTTTTAAAAGCCCACCTCAATCCTAATGAGATGTCCATGAAAGTTTACATGGATCACGGAGCCGGGAAGCCAGTTGATCCTAGAGTCTTAGAGGTAATGACCCCATACTTCATGGAAACCTATGGGAACCCAGCCAGCTTCCACGGAAAGGGCTTCGATGCCCTCAAATCAGTAAACCGAGCTAGACAACAGGTGGCCTCCCTCATCGGGGCTGAGGCAGCGGAGATCGTCTTCACATCCTCCGCGACCGAAGCCAACAACCTCGGGATTGGGGGTGCAACCCGGAGATACAAGAAAAAAGGAAACCGCATTGTCCTTTCAGCCATAGAGCATATCTCATCCATTAACGTTGGGAAGGAGCTCTACAAGGAGGGCTTTGAGGTTAAATATGCTCCCGTGAACAATCAGGGAATCGTTGAACTCGGGGAACTAGAAGGCCTAGTGAACGACAAGACTATTTTAGTTTCAGTCATGGCAGCCAACGGAGAGATTGGAACCATCCAGCCCATTGAGAAAGCGATGGAGATCGCTCACAGGAATGGCGCATTGTTTCATACTGATGCTACTGCTGCCGCCGGGCAGATAGCCGTCAATACGAAGAGCGTGGATTTCATGACCATATCCTCCAATGAATTATACGGACCAAAAGGGGTGGGAGCTCTTTATATTAAGAAGGGGCTGAGGGTGAAGCCCCAGATAATCGGAGGGGGTCAAGAGAATGGGATCAGATCTGGATCCGAGAATGTCCCGGGAATCGTGGGGATGGGAGCTGCAGCTGATTTTGCTTCTGCTGAGATGGGCGCCGAGGGAAAGCGCCTCTCCGGTCTTCGCGATGCTCTGATCGGAGGAGTGATCGAAACCATCCCGGAGTCCTACCTAAATGGCCACCCAAGCGTGAGACTACCCAACAACGCGAACATAAGATTCAGCTATATCGAGGGAGAGGCCCTCATCCTAAGCCTCGACCAACTCGGTATCAACGTCTCCTCGGGATCAGCTTGTACTGCGAAGACCCTAGAACCCTCACATGTACTCAGGGCTATAGGGCTGAAGCACGAGGAGGCTCATGGTAGTCTCGTCTATACGCTGGGAAAGGTAAATAACAAAGCGCATGTGAATTACGTAATAGAGCAGATGTCAGAGGTTGTAGGAAGATTGCGCGCGATGTCGCCTCTCACCCCCGAGGAGCTGAGATGATGTACGGCGAGAAGGTTCTAGACCACTTTAGAAACCCCCGGAACGTCGGGGAGCTTGAAGACGCCGACGGGGTCGGCTCAGTGGGAAATCCAGTCTGCGGTGACATGATGTCCATCTACATCAAGGTCAAAGATGATAAAATTGACGATATCAAGTTCAGGACCTTTGGATGCGGAGCAGCAATAGCCACTACTAGCATGACCACAGAACTCGCTAAGGGAAAGACATTAGACAAAGCCATGGAGATCACCAAGCAGACTGTCGCAGACGAGCTTGGGGGGCTCCCCCCTGTAAAGATGCACTGTAGCAACCTCGCTGCAGACGCCCTCCACGAGGCCATCAAGGACTACCGTGGGAAAAAGAAATGAGCGAAAATAGTTCACTCCTTGCCCAATCTGCAAACCCATCATTGATGATGGAGACTGCATTTTTACAATGGTCTGTAGTGTTGAGGGAGGAAAAGTATTGACCTGCTGTTGCCCTCAACAAGTAAAGGTTAAAAGCCGGTATTAATCCTAGCTGGATATATACGGTAAGTGAAATATTATTGAATAAGAGACAACTTGCAAATTTTATCTCAGCAGCTATGAACGCCCCCCTATTAGCCGTGCTGACCTTCGTACCCCTTATACTTACCCAGAGGCACGAAAACCCCAACTTAATCATAGCGATAGCCACCATATTCGGGGCTGTGCTACCTCTCTCCTCTACCTATTATTTGGTCAGGAAGGGAACAATCCCGGACATCTACGCTTCGGACAGGTCCACGAGGACCGAGCCATTTCTTTGGGCCATGGCGTCATACCTCATGGGAGTCATATGCCTCCTCTGGTTTAAGGCCCCGTTTGCGGTCACTGCCCTGATGGCATGCTACTTTGGAAACGCTATCGTGATGCTCTTCATCACCCTTTCGTGGAAGATAAGCATCCATATGGTCGGGGTCATGGGGCCTCTTACGGCCTTGATATTCCAACTCGGAAGCAGAATAGCCCCCCTATTGCTTCTCTTGATCCCAGTGGCCTGGGCGAGACTCGAGCTCAAAGCCCACAACAAGATGCAGATCGCCGCAGGAGTGGTGTTGAGTTCTTTTCTGACCTGGTTTCAGATGATCTTCTATGTAAACTTCCTTCTCCCCATGATCTAGGGACGAGAAGTTAGGTGACAAGTATTTTTTTCCGCGAGGGTTCTGCCTAACGCCTTAGCTTTCAGCAGGCACCTAGCGTTAGGCCTGAACTTACATTAGAGGTCCGCTTCGAAAAACTCAATTCCCACAGACTCGGTCAGATTCAAAGTCTTTCCTCACTCCCCCTTCCTAAACTCAGGAGCAGAAGAAAGCTCCGAACTTTGATTGGGGTTTAAATCCCTTTATAAAGTTAAAAATGAGGCGACAAGAAAGAAGACCTTAATGGTAATGAAGGGGAATCAACTAGCACCGCTTTTGCCTTAAGGATATCACCGAGGGCGTCGCCGTTATGGAGACTCCAATCGTGTGCAGATAGACCTCAATGCCGCCTTCAACCAAGTCTTCACCAAGGTGTCCCTAGCAATTGCGGGGGTACAATTCCACATAGTGTCATAAACGATGATCACCTTTTGAAGTGCCTCCCCGCGATGCATCCAAGGTAGTTCTCCATGACTTTCCAGATAATACTCATCCAAAGGATACCATGGCTGGGACCTATTACATCGATCTCCAAGGCTCCTAACGTCTTAAGAGGCCTACCAACGCTATTTGAAAGATACATGAATATATGGACGTAATGAATGCGCGTCTCGTTCATCAGTACATTCGGTTTAGCCTCGTTAGAGAACCTCTCTAAGGAGGAGATGTGTTGCTAAAGTGAATAGATGGAAAAAAGCACCTTGTTCTCAGGGATTCAGTTGACCATCGAGCCAGGCCAGTGACTCAGGGGACCGCTGTTAACCTGAGGGCCCCTGTGCCCCGGCTTATCAAGGATGTGTCCATTATAGAGGTGATATCTCTAGATCATCCCTATGGTATCTTCGAAGGTTTTTCACACCCAAATCTCAGGCAACGATCTCTGCATTTTTTGTGAACCTAAGGAGCTTTACGATGCATCCCGTGTGATCTGGTTCCGTGTGGTAGGAGACTAGGTAGTTAATCTTGCAGGGTCCACGATCTCACTGAATATTCCAACATATCTGAGAAGAACTTTTTCTTCACCATATCGACGAGGGTGGTCTTCTCGTCCAAGATGATGATCGAGTTGTATGTGGAGCCCCGATAGGTGAGATATCAGAGGAAATTGAGGGGATTCCAGTCAATGGCCTCGACTCAGTAGGCCCCCTTGGTTCAGCTCAATCAAGTTGTCACGACTCTAATCGATTTTGGTAGTAGGATGAAATAAAAGAGTTAACCATTCTGATCAACAGAGGCTAACCTTCAAAGGGAACCATCACCTCTACAAGTTATCCATGGAG
Source organism: Candidatus Bathyarchaeota archaeon (assembly GCA_002726865.1). Next base: position 6,398 of record PBSW01000035.1, on the reverse strand, counting down.
ATCGCTGTATCCACTCTTTTCTGTCTAAACAAGCCGCTAGAGGAGGTAATGCCACTTATCCTAAGGGCTCCAACCAAGTTCATCGAGTTAATGGACACCGGGCCCCACGCGCTGTCCCGCTCCCGGGTCGAGGCGTTCCTAGAGATCAAAGAGGCCCACGGCTTGGAATATGCGGTTCACTCTCCTTATACGGATGTCAATATAGGGGCGAATGACCCGTATGTACGGGAGACCATCCTAGGACGCCTAGAGTCCTCCATCAAGTATGCTTCGGATCTGGGAGCAGACAGATGGATCTTTCACCCTGGGAATACTACAGCTCTAGAATGGGCACTCCCCAAGGGAACGGCCTGGAGTATCAACATTGAATCAGTTAGGCGCCTCGTAGAATATGCCAAAACCCTGGGGGTAAGGGCCATGATAGAAAATCTCCCGGAGCCCTTCCCCTTCCTAATGAAGTCAGTGGAAGATTTCAGGCGCTTCTTCAACCAAGTTGGGTTTGAGCCGCCTATGGTCCTCGACATCGCCCACGCTCATATCAGGGGCGAAGAGCTAGAGTTCATCAGGAGATTCGGGGACAGGATAGCCCACGTCCACGCGAGCGACAACCAAGGAGATAGGGATACCCACCTCCGGATAGGCGAAGGTACCGTCGACTGGGGCAAGGTTATGGAGGCCCTCAGAGAGTCACACTTCGACGGCTGGGTCACCATAGAGTCCCACAATGCCATTTCAGAGAGCATCCGGCTCCTTGAAGATTTGAAGTGATAGCATCAAGACAACTCTATCTCATAGAGATCCTCAGCGATTGTTGTCTCAGAGAATATCGCCTTCGCCGCCTCTAGGAGGTGAAAAGGTTCGGGGTATCTGGAGCTGATATGGGTGAGAATCAGCTTTTTCACATTTGCTTTGACAGCGATCTCTGCGGCCTGGGCGGCTGTGGAGTGCCTGTATATCCCAGCCCTCTCTGTTAGCGTGTCGTCAAAAGTGGCCTCGTGGATGAGGAGATCAGATCCTTCGGCAGCCATCGCAAGCTTCTCACTGGGCCTTGTGTCTCCGCTGTAAGTGACCTTGAGTCCCAATCTAGGCGGGTCGACAATCTCCAAAGATTTTATGGATCTCCCATCCTCGAGTACCACATCCTCCCCCTGCTGAAGCCGCTTCCATAGGGTCCCTTTCGGCACATCGAGAGCCTCTGCCTTTTCTGGATGGAACCTCCCAGGCTTAGGGTGTTCCTTGAGGATATAGGACCAGCTGGGAGGTTCGTGGTCCGCCTCCACTGCTGCCATAGAGTACTCGTATCCTTGGTAGACGACCCCCTCAGAGACGATCTCGTATAACTTAACTGGAAATCCGGGACCACCTAGGGTTTCGCTGAAGGCTCTAATAAAATTCTTTAGGCCCGTTGGACCATAGACCTCTAGTGGCTTCTCCCGGTTGAGAAGGGTCATGGACTGGAGTAAGCCAGGGAGGCCCAGAACATGGTCCCCATGGAGGTGGCTGATGAAGACTTTAGTTGGTCTTCGGAACCCAAGACCTGCCTCTAACATGCGACGCTGGGTTCCTTCGCCACAGTCAAAGAGGATAAGCTCCCGGTTCCTCTTTAGCGCAATTGCGGATACCCCTCTTCGCTGAGTGGGCATTGTGCCTCCAGTTCCGAGGAATATTATCTTCAACAGGTCAACTCCAGAGGACATGATCGTTTGAGGCGTGTTGCTCATAAAGGGGCATATGGACCCTTAAATGCTGTTTCTCAGCACGGAGTAACCTGAAAGCGAGATAACGATGGAGTATTCACTCATCTTTTTTCCATGTGTATCAACACGCAACAAGGAAAGTCAAGCAGCCGCTTGCACAAATCATGACGATCATCCTCGCGGTCTTATTTTGAGACCTGGGCACAAAAAAAATAGGGTACTAAAGTTTATTTTAAAAGAAAATAGGGAGGGGTCAAGTCATTGCTCGCGCGTGGACGAAGTTATAGAGTGCACAAACTATCCTCACTAAGCTAGGGATTGACCAAACGTGAATTTCTGCCAGGCGACGGGGTGGAACCCCACTACCGAGACCGAGGTTACCCTGCTTCCCTTCCTCTTTTCACAGCTTCGGCAGCGCCATACGCAAGCATCAGATCAGCGTTGATGACGGTGTTAAACCTGAAACCCTTCTTTACAGCCCATACTACGCTGTCAAGGTTACACCACATACCGGCGGGCTTTCCGTGATCAGTGGCCACTTTAAGCACCTGCTCAACGGCATCGGTGAACACCTTATTTTCGTAGTCTGGAGGGACGCTGAACCCGAGATTGTTACTCAAATCCCAGGGACCGATATAGCAGGCGTCGACCCCGTCAACTCCAATAATGGCATCAAAGTTATTGAGAGCCTCCTCCGTCTCAATCTGGACGGCCACGAGCACTTCTTCGTTGGCGGTCTCCCTATAATCTGGATCCCATCTCGCAGCGGTTCTCGGGCCCCAGCCCCTAATACCCTCCGGGGGATACCTCGCCGCGCTCACCGCCGCCCTTGCCTCATCCTCGTTGTTCACCCAAGGCACGACGATACCGTGTGCCCCCAAATCTAAGATACGCTTGATGATGACAGGGTCGTTCCATTGAGGCCGCACGATTGGCGTGCAGTCAGTACCCATCATGGCCCGAATCATGCGCTCCATGGTCTCAAATCCCATGGGACTGTGCTCCCCATCGATCAGCAAATAGTCAAGCCCGCTGTGGCTGAGGATCTCGGTCACGTCTGGGTGCCCGAGCTCCACAAAGGTCCCCAAGGCGTTTCCTCCTCTTCGGAGTTTTTCCTTGACTAGATTTTTCATTGTGACTCAAACAACGTTTTTACGGTATTTGTATCCTTGGAAACAGGAGCTGAAGATTTAAAAAAAACCAGGCTACCAGCCAGCTCAGAAAGATATGCATTCCAAGATCCGGAGTCCATCCTAACATGATAAATATCAAATAAAAAAAATAAACTAATCCAAACAGAATAGTTCTATATTACATTAAAGAAGATCTTGATGAGATGCAAACATGGATTATCTGAAAGATACTATACCCGAGAGAAAGGAACACCCCTCAGGGATACAGCTCGAGCTGGAGATAAACGGGATCACCCTCGTAGCGGATCTTCTCGACAACAAGGCGCCGAGAACCTGCGCTATGCTGTTGGACGTTCTACCCCTAGAGGAGCCAATCTCCCACCAGCAGTGGTCGGGAAGTGGACTCCAGGTCCACGGCTCCCGCCTGAGGCAGGCAACTAGGAAGGCTGGGCTCTGGCCGGATCCTATGTATCCAGACTACGGCGAGAACCCCCATATCTATGGTTGCCGGGGGGAGCTGAGCTTTCACCCTATAAGCCCCGGGCTCTTCATAACATACGGTAAATCTGTCTTTTCAGGACCAGAATACGGTGTTCTGCCCAGCTATATTTTCGGTGAGATTAACCAGGACCTCGACGTACTCCGCTCCGTCGGCAGGAAAATTGCCCGTGAAGGAAGAACCGAGGTAATAATCAGGAAGAAAAAATAAGGCACGATCGCGCACGGGTCCGCAGAATTATGGGCTCCTTTTTTTATCCACGGGGCCCTACAACGGTTAATGATCCTCCAGTTGTTAAGACCACGCGTGATATTACATATTAACTCAAAGCCGAAAAGTATTGTCGGGCGACATGAAAAACAGGGAAATTGCTTTTTCAAACTTTACTCTGATAGACGGAAATGGGGGAAATCCACTCGAGAACGTCACGCTGCTCGTAAACGAGTCAAAAATAACGGCGGTAGGCGGAAGAGGGGAGGTTGAGGTTCCGAATAACGTGAAGACCCTAAACTTGGATGGTAGAACCATGATACCGGGCCTCATTGACGCCCACCTCCACTTTAGCGGAGGCAGACCAGCGAGCTCGGGAATGGGCTATCCAGGAAGGGGGCGCATGGGAGAGTTGTGGAGAGCATTCAGGGCAGCTAACGATGCCAAAGCCATGCTATACATGGGATACACCGGAGCCAAAGACTGCGGCAGCAACATCGCCATAGGCCTAAAGAGGGCCATCGAAGAGGGGACCACCCCAGGCCCTAGGATTATGGCGGCAGGGGGGAGCATAAGTAACACCTACGGACATGTCGGAAGAGATCCTATGCCCGTGGAACAAGCAGAGGCCTTGGGTAGAGAGCATCCTAACGGTGTGCCAGAGTGCCTCAGACTGGTGAGGACACGGTTCAGGGAGGGCGCAGACTTCATTAAGATAGCCAGCGGACTATGGGGCGAGAGCCGGATATTCCCCAAGTGTATGCCAAGCTTCTCATATGATGAGGTTAAGGCCATCTGCGATGAGGCCCATAGGGCCTATTCTACAGTCGCCTCTCACTGCCAAGGAAAAGAATCCATCATGACCGGCCTTAGGGCCGGAGTGGACACCTTCGAACACGCCCGCGAGTTTGACGAGGAGTGTGCCAAGCTGATGCTAAAGGAAGACAAGATATACTCACCGACCCTAGCCGTGGTTATCGAGGGGCCGGATTTCGCAGGGCATATCGACGAGGAAAAGAAACTCTTCAACAGTTGGCAGAATGAGTCTCTACGCATCGCCCACGAATATGGCGTGAAGATCGCCTCAGGCACCGATTTCAGCGGAGGAGACAGCCTAGGCGGTCGCGCCATGGGGATGAACGCGCTGGACCTCCAGAGGCTCGTAGAGGGGGGGCTGTCCCCTATGGAGGCCATAGTCTCAGCAACTAAGGTGTCATCCGAGGCCATGATGATGGAAGACTCAACAGGCACCCTGGAGTCGGGCAAGCTGGCCGATTTTGTCGTTATCAATGGTGATCCCCTTAGGGACATCTCCATGCTTCAAGTGGAAGATAGGATCGGCATGGTCATTAAGGGCGGAGAGATAATTGTAAAGCGGTTCTAGGAAACACCTGCGTACATGCCTTGGAGGCCAGAAGACATGGTGCATAAATTCTTTCCCCATCGATGGCCGACTCGAGGCACACGCGCTACGCGAAAAAAACAGAGCCGATCTTGTTTCAAATAGTTTTTATCACAAGAATTTCAAGGTAAGAATATGTCAAGACAGAAATCATCAAGAAAGATCCAGACAGTATTGGGCACGATAGACGCCGAGGATACAGGTATCGCCCTAACGCACGAGCATATACTATGCGATGCTAGCTTCTTGTTTACTGAGCCGGAGATAGCTAGCCAGAAGTTACTCAGCCATGCAAGGGTTTCTATCGAGAATCTCGAATGGATCAAGAGAAATCAAAACAGGTGTCTTGATAATCTGAAACTATTGAATGAAGAGCGGGCCATCATTGAGCTGGATCGTTTCAAGAAAGGGGGCGGAGGAACAGTTGTTGATGTTGGGAATATAGGGTTACATCGTAACCCGAAGGGATTAGCACGCATATCTCGAGCAACCGACGTCAACATCGTAATGGGGGCCGGATATTACATTGGACAAAGTCATCCATCAGAGCTTCATAGCAAAACAGAGGACGAGATAGTCGAGGAAATTGTGCGCGATATTACCGTTGGTGTGGGGGGCACAGGGATAAAAGCCGGGATACTTGGAGAGATCGGGTGCTCTTATCCCCTAAAAGAAACCGAAATCAAAGTGCTGGGAGCAGTTGCACTGACCCAACAAAAGACCGGAGTACCTGTGAATATTCACCCTGGGCATAGCCAGGCTGCCCCCATCGAGATTATCGAGTTGCTAAACGATAACGGCGGTGACATCAACAATACCGTTATGAGCCACGTGGAGAACCGTCATGGAAACGACTTTGACCTCACATCAGAGCTGGCCGACCTGGGTGCTTCATCGAGTACGATAGCTTCGGTAACACCAAAAATCCAATTATGCTCCCCAATAAAACAATTTATGGGCTCTCTGATTGGAAACGGATAGATTGTATCAAGTATCTCATCGACCAAGGGTATCTGGAGCAAATCCTCATCTCTCACGATGTTTTCAATAAGACCGATCTACGTCAGTATGGTGGTCCCGGCTATGACCATATCTTGACAACTGTTGTTCCCCTCATGCGCATGAAAGATGTATCAGATAAGCAAATTCGCGTTATCCTTGAGAAAAACCCCGCGCGTATGCTCCAGTTCTCCTGAGTCTCGTTTTTCAGCTTATTAGAATAACATACGCACCGAAAGAACCCATTCATGCACGTATTTTATTAATGTAAGATGGCTGACCCAAAGTTGATCTAAATGGTTCAGAAAAATAAACCAAAAATCAAACGAATCAATGGTCTTAAAGAAGAGCATTTTGGTCAAATCTTCAGGCGAGTATTCTTTTCTCCCAAAACCACTGGCAATAATTATCTCAAGATGGCGTATATTGACGTGCCACCTGGAGCCACGGGTACATCC
>PBSW01000034.1 GCA_002726865.1 Candidatus Bathyarchaeota archaeon | reverse complement strand
CGTTCAACATGTTCACCCTTAAGCTGCTCCAAGGTTTCAGATATTTTATCCATTTGTTTCACCTTTCAATTTAAGAATATTTTTACATTAGGTACGGATTACTACACCCCAATAGTTTATTATCCTTTTCCTGGTTCGCGCGCGATGTTTGTATCTCAAATCGGTCAGAGCTGGGTTGGAACATCAATTCAGATTACCTTGAGACAAACAAGGTATACTTATTGATACGATCACTTACGGCACTCAGCACTTGGAACAATTAACTTTAGTTTTTTTCCGATAAACATTATTTATCCTCTAGCATACTTCTTCTTGGTTGATTGCAATGAGCTATCCTTCGTGGATTGATATCAAGGACTCCCTCCTTAAGGGACGGAACGTCCCTATGATCGAGCCCGATATGCCGACCTTCATGGGGGTACCCCATGCTCGGGGGCCCGGAGACTTGACGGGGGCGGACGTCGCAATTATTGGGGCGCCATACGTGGCTAGCTGGGGCCCATACAGCGGTGTAAGCAAAGATGAGTGGATTGCGTCGCCAAAAAGGGTGAGACAGCAATCAGTAAAGTACTATTCGGGGTACATGCAGGAGTTCGATATGGATGTCTTGGAGCTTCTTAGGGTGGTGGACATGGGGGATGCGGATATTCCCCCCGAGGTGAAGGACAATCCTACAGCGGATAATGTGCTAGCAGCCCAAAAGGCCGTAGAAGACATTGTGAACTTGGCCCTAGACGCGGGGGCAACCCCCATAGTATTGGGGCAGAACTCACCGTGCGGATCCTACGCCATAGCTAAACCCATCGCGGAGAGGACTAAAGGGAACGTGGGGGTGATCAGCACCGATGTCCATTGGGACAACGAGCCTCTGGACGCCCTCACGGGTGACCCTAGGATCGCAGGCTCTGGGAGCTGGAAGGCGAAGATGTACGAGTTCCATGAGAACATTATCCCAAGGAATCTAGTGGAGATCGGGGAAAGAGCCATGAGTGGGGGAAGACAAAAAAACATCAAGACGTTCTTGGACGCTGGAGCGAATTTTTATCCCATGTGGGAAGTCAGGAAGAACGGTATAGAGTGGCTCTGCGAGGAGCTCTCCAAAGCATATGATGAGACTGAGGCCATTTACGTTCACTATGATATCGACGTTATCGGAGGGGCCGGGCCAGCTCCAGGAGATCTCCTAGGGACCCTGGCTGAACCCATGGGAATGACTGACTATGAGCTGCTCCGGCTAAGCTATGAGGTAGGGTTAAGAGGGTTCACTGCACTTTCCTTTATCTGCATCCCTCCTGGATCCGCGGTGATCTATAGGCTTATCGTGTACGTGATTATGTATATGTTAGCGGGGAAGATACACTCGAAGATTAAGTAATTGCGCGCACTAAGAGCAACTTTAAAGCTAATCACAAAAATCTTCGATGATTTTTTCCCCTTATTTATCTACGGGATTAGAAGTGTTTGGAAATTAATGCAGCTTTTCTTTTTTTTGAGAAAAAATGGATCGCAGGGGAAATCTGAGCAGTCTGCTCAGTTTTCCAATCAGCAGATCTCTCAGATCCATAATTTTCTCGAGAGCTTTAGATTCTACAGCCACAACAGACGAAGAGGCAAACGGGTGCGCGCGGAGATGGTTTTCGGATTTTATTTGGATTCATTCAAATCATTTGTATGCCATAGAAGAGAATATCTACGATTCTCTGATTTTCTTGTCTCTTCCTTCATCTTCTGGTATTATAACCGCCTATCATAGATATCTAGATAATACCCCGATTTCAGGTGCTAGAATAGACATATCTAGTCAGAATGCTAAAGAAACTCCGCTTTAATATTTTCAAAAATCAAAAGGTCAAGCCAAGGATGCCGGTTGTTAGATCTTTCGGTCCAAGTTGCTAGCAACTTCGTAGAATGCTTCAAAGCCAGTTAGTAATAGCCTTTGCTAAACACTTTCAGACTCACCTTCAAAAAGTATCCAGTATCATCGAGCTCGATCCGATCTAGGTCTCTCAGTAAGCTAAGATCATGTTTTATGCTCCTCTCAGATGGAAACCATGAAAAGGGTTCTAGCACCATTTCCACAAGAGACTACACGTTATGAACGTTATAGTTCTGGGCTCAGGAAAGATTGGGTCTATTATTGGAAAAGACTTCTTCGAGTCAAACCCCGGCACTGAAGTCACCTTCAGCGACATCAACAAGGAGAGGGCAAAACAGGCTACGCTTGCGATCCCGGGCTGCAACTGGATCACCATTGACACTACTGACCACGAGGCTATGGTTTCCAAAATGAAGAAATTCGACCTGATTCTAGGTGCCCTACCAGGAGACTTTGGCTATAAGGCCCTCGAAGCCGCGATCGATGCCGGAATCGATATTGTTGATGTCTCGTTTACCGCCGAGAATCCTGTAGACTTAGACGGAGCCGCTAAAGATGCTGGGGTGACAATAATCCCCGACTGTGGGATCGCCCCCGGACTCTCCAATATCCTTACAGGATATGCAGTCTTGAGGCTCGAGAAGGTGCGGGAGGTTCACATAATGGTCGGGGGCATCCCTGAGATCCCGATCCCACCCCTTGGCTATACCCTCACGTGGTCCGCAGAGGGGCTCATTGACGAATACGTGAGGGACGTAGGCATCATAGAAGGCGGCAAACATGTCAGGGTCCCCGCCTTGAGTGGCCTCGAGAAGATCGAGTTTCCCGGTGTCGGGATCCTTGAGGCGTTCTATACAGACGGCCTTAGAACCATCGTCGACTCCATCCCCGGGGTTGATGAGATGTGGGAAAAGACCCTGAGATACCCTGGCCACGTTGAGAAGGTAAAACTCCTAAGAGATCTTGGTTTTTTTGATGACAAGCCTGTACCGGTCTCAGGAATCGAGGTGCAGCCCCGCCTCGTCACTGCGAGAATACTAGAAAGGACTCTCTGGAACCCCGAGATAAGGGACTTAGTAGCGATGCTCATTGAGGTCAAGGGGGAATCATCGGGGGATGCGAGAGGGTACAGGTACACCCTCCTGGACCGCTTCAACCAAAAAACTCAGGTCACCGCGATGGCAAGGACTACGGCATACACGGCATCCATAGTTGCAGGCATGGTGTCGAAGGGCATGATTAAAGGCCCTGGGGTCATCCCTCCTGAGAGGCTTGGCATGGACCACGAGTTAATTCAGGGCCTTATGACCGCGTTGGGAAAAAGAGGCATTACGATAGAAGAGACAAAAATATAAAAAATACTAATGCGTGTGACGACCATAATTAACTTCATGTTAATGGCGTAAAAAGGTAGATTTACCAGATGAATTAAAAAAAGATGAAAGCAATTATTCATCGTGGGTTATATAGGCAATACTGCTCCCGGTGTTTACCGCTTGGTGGGCGGCTGCCCAGGCCCTTATGTAGCCATCATGAGGGAAGGTTATTTCCTCCACAACATCTCCATAAGGGTTATATATTTTTGCCACGGTCTCCCCGCTTTTAATAAACTCTCCAGGGTCCTTTTTGAAGTGGAGGATTCCTCCCCGGTTCACCTTAAGCCTGCCGGCGTTTTTGACCCATCCAGGTCCCCAGACGTATTCCTCAGGCTGCTTTTCGATCTCTCCCTCGATCATGTCCCATAGCTTCATCACGTTTATGATGGCCCTTGAGCCCAGATCTCCTGATATCTCAGTCACTTTGCTTGCAGCTATGAGCTCGAGGGAAACCGAATAAACCGCCTTATAGCCTACTGCTCTGGCTCCACCCATGCCCTCCAATGTGCCAGTAGGGGGTGAATAAACTACTGTCAAGCCAGTAGCCTTCCCCATCTTCTCATTCATCTCTCTAGTTTTGGGGTCATGGAGGCTGCAGAGGCAGAAAGCGGTGCAAGGTCGCATGTTGCCATGGATGTCTATCCTAAGATCCATCTTGGATGTAACTTGATCCCAAATGGCCGAACCTATCCTCTGTGTGATCGAGCCTCCCGAGTCTCCAGGGCTGCTTATATTGGGGAAAATTCCATCCTGAGGAGCGGATCGATTACCCGCCTGAAATCCTAGGGGATTACTAATGGGGATGCCTACCACGAGACCTTTAAGTTTTTTTGGGTCAACCTTCTCCCTTAATACGCGCCTGATTACCTCGGCTCCAATTAGCTCGGAGCCGTGTACAGCGCCCGAAACAACGAACTTGGGTCCGTCATAGGCGCCGTTCATCACGATTATCGGGAGTTTTACGACCGTGCCGTCTTTAAGCTCAACGTTGATAAGAGAACCAAAACCGATCTCCCCTGGTTGAACGGTTACTCCTCCGAATGTTACTTCAGTTTTCAAGTTAATACACCAATATTAGCAGTACATTCATTAAATCCAGTTTAAAGGATTACGTTAACATTCGATAAATGATTTTTGCAGTTTATTTGAAAAGATACAAGATGGAGTCAGACAAAGTATTTTTAATGAGTGATTCATGTTTGGTAGACTAAAGGTTGTATTAGTATGAGTTGCAAGAGAATTATCGAATATGGAACAGCCAAGGCCGGTCCTGGAGAGAAAGGTACAGGGTTTATCAAAGTCGGAGAACTAAGTGACGGAAGTCCAATCAACATGCCAGTGATAATCCTGAACGGAAAGAATCCTGGACCGAGACTATTGCTTGTAGCTCTTGAAGATGGGGACGAATACCCTGGCGCCCTCGGTGGACTGGATGCCTGCAACAACGTTCTCCCAGACATACTAGACGAGATGAACGGTTCTGTGCTGTTCCTACCTGCGGTAATGATCGACTCCTTTAGAGGTAATCCATATGGAGGTGGACATCGAAATAGCTCCTTGGACATAGACCAGGGTGCCCGTCCCCGCCGCCCAGGTAACCCTTATGGGAAATATGGTGCCCAGCTCGGATACAAAGTACATCAGGTGGAGACAGATTATGACCCAGATGCTATCATTAAATTCCATGGCTGCAAACAAATGTATGGAATTGACGTGATCTGGTGCTGGTCTGCACCTGCCGGCTCTGCTCACGACAACTTTTGGAGAGCAGGAATTATCGATCCTGAAAAGATGATTATTCTGGGCCATAGCGCTGAGGATCGCGCTAGGCGTGGACTGTCACCACTCCCTGATCGACCTTTATCCATGAACTTGGAATCAAACGGAGGAGAAGGGGGCATAGGGAACGGATTTAGCGGAGACTCTATGCGAGACAGCCTTCTCAATGTGATGAGACATCTTAAGATGATCCCTGGCAAGGAAATCATATCCGAGAATATTACCTACGTCAACTACATCGGAGGCGTGGGTCCTGGTGGAAAAATGCACTCCGCAGGCATCCAAACGACGAGAGGGGGATTCTTTACACCATTGGTAAAAATCATGGACCCAGTGAAGGAGGGACAGACTATTGGCCTTGTCAAGAACTTCTTCGGGGAAGTTATCGAGGAGATCAAAGCCCCAATAGATGGGTTCTGCAAAAGTTACTACTGCGAAGCCCCCCATATTGGCTCCGGTCAATGGAGAGTCTTCGCCTTAGCTAAGGTTGTGGAAGTCAGGTAGTAAAAACTACTTTTTATGTACATCGAATAAGGGAGGGATATTGCTTTTTCTATAATTTCCCAAAGTATTTTATATTTTAGACTGTTCTTTGTTTAGAGATATAAAAATGAAAGATCTACGTGCTAATAGGTGGGGTTATGACTTTAAAGAGAACCCCGCCCCACCTCCGACTCTAAGACAGACCCAGAGAGCTCTATCCCAGGAAGGAAAGAGTGTTCTGGCGCTTGCGCCCGGGGACCCCCCTGCGGCTGGTTATCCACCCCCTCAATGGTTGATGGACGCTGTCAATCAGGCTATGAAAGACGGCAGGCACGGCTACAGGGACACAAGAACTGCCGAGTTACCCATCGGCATTGCAAAATTCGAGAAAGAGTTTAGCGGTGTTCACTACGATCCCGGCGATATCTTCCCAGTACCAAGCTCAACTTCGGCTATGGTCCTATGCTACCTCGCCCTCTTGGATGAGGGGGACGAAATTATAAGTCCAGAGCCAATCTATCAGCAGTACTCGTTCTTCGCCAACTACTACAAAACTAAGATGGTGAAAACCAACAGCTTCGAGGACGATCGGTGGCAGCCCGATCTGGATGCCATTAGGAAAGCTGTGACCGATAAGACCAAGTTCATTATTATCAACAATCCCAACAATCCATCAGGAGCCGTCTACGACGATAAGACCCTAAAGGGGCTTATTGATATCGCCGGAGAGAACGAGATCATGATCTTCTCAGATGAGATCTATACGTTCCTGACCTTTGATATTCCGCAGGCCACTTCGGTCGCCAAGTTGGCTAAGGACGTTCCTGTGATGTTGAGCAACGGCATGTCCAAGCTCTTCAATATCACCGGCTGGGGTTTAGGTTATCTGGCATACCACGATCCTGAAGATAAAATGCCTGAACTAAGGAGTGCTATCAGGATGCTGAGGGGATATTGTGGACGAGTAGCGTCTCCAGTTGCTGTTGCTGCGGCCTATGGATACCAAAACTGGAAGAGAGCGATGGAGGAGGTCCAGCCCGAAGTTGAGGATATTCGAAGGCGTCGCGACTGGGTCGTGAAGCGTATCGCAGAGATCGATGGCATCAACTTAACCACTCCGGAGGGCTCCATGTTCGGGTTGCCCGACTGCGTACCCGCCCATGGAGATGTTTGGAAGGACGACGTTGACTTCCTTGTGCAGCTAATGAAGGAGGAGCTTATAGGTTTCGTACCTGGATCGAACTACTATAGCCTAGGCCACTTCCGAGTTGGATTCCTCTCTAGCGATGAGAACCTCAGGATAGGCTTCGATAAGCTAGAAAAATTCATGAAGAGACACACCTAATCTCTTTTTTTATTTATTTTTTTCACAAATCGTCCTAAACAAAAAAAGAACTTTGATCACTTGTCTTCTGTATATTTTTCGAAATAGAATATTTTCTCGCGAGACTTTCTGCTCTTCGCCTTGGGTGATTGGTTGGGATATCCCAAAGGCAACAGGCACGTCAAGTACATCCTCTCAGGCACAGCCAGGAGCCTCTTAATAGCCTCCACATCGTATCTGGGACTGGCTGGGCCTATCCAGCAGGTACCCAGTCCCATCTCGACAGCTACAAGACACATATGCTCCACTGCAATCATAGGGTCCTGCTTGTACGCAACCATAGGATCCTGGCGATAGCCTGATGGAGAATCATCAGGATCGCCGAAGACGGCTATTACTACCGGTGCTATCCCTACGAAGGTTTGATGGTCGGCAAGCTCAGCCAACCTGGCTCTCGTGTCTTCATTCTTCACGACGATAAAGCGCCAAGGCTGCCTGTTTCCCGCTGATGGGGCTAGTCTTGCAGCCTCAAGTATCATGTCCAAGTTGTCCTCTGGAACGGGATCTGTTTTGAATTTCCTGATACTTCGCCTATCTTGTATTGCTTCTATAACGTTCATTTCATACGCCTCCGAATCTCTCATGATGGACGATTTCATCCATAGACTTTCTCCTGGTTTGTCGTAGAGGCTTGTCATGGTGGCCGAGGGGTGTTATTGCGAGGACCCGCATGTGGTCGGGTATTCCTAGGACATCTTTTATTCTCTCATCAGTCTCCCCGAGGTTCTCGTAGAGCCTACCCATCCAGCATGTACCTAGACCCAGGCTTGTAGCCTCGAGGACCATGTGCGTAAAGGCGATGGAACCGTCAACAATGTACCATCTACCCTCCTTGGGATCAATGCAGCACACAATTATCACAGGGGCCTCTTCGGCCCATTTGTGAAGACCCATCTTCGACTTAATTCCCGGGTCCCGGACGACGATAAAGTGCCAAGGCTGCATATTGCTCCCCGAAGGTGCCAGACGCGCTGCCTCCATGACCCGGGTTATAAGCTCATCTGAAACGGGTTCTTTTTTAAATTTCCGGATGCTCCGCCTTTCTCTAATTGCTTCAATGACTTTTATTGGGACCATGACCTCCAAAATACATTGAATGATAATATTTATGGTGAGTAAATAACAGTGAAAAAAAGGCTAGATGCTCCTGCGCACCTTGGGGTCAAGAATGTCTCTAAAGGCATCGCCCATGAGTTGCCATCCCAGTACGAAAAAAAAGATAAAGATCCCAGGGAAGGCAGTGATCCACCAGCTACCTTGGAGTAGCCAATTTCGACCCTCGCTAATTATGATCCCCCACTCGGCAGTCCCCGGGTTAAACCCTAGACCCAGAAAACCGAGACTTGCGGTGGAAAGAACTATTGTTCCCATTCTCGCTGCCGCCATAATAACCACCGTGTAAATGGCGTTTGGGATCACATGTTTGGTCATGATCGTTAGATCCGACAACCCAATGGCTTTGGCGGCCTCGACAAATAGCTCGTTCTTGACCCTTAGGATCTCTCCCCTTATCATTCTCGCGTATCCAGGCCACGCCAAGATGGAATAGGATATTACCATGGTCCAGAATCCTCGCTGGCCAATTGCTATGAGTATTACCAGCATCATCAAGAGCCATGGCAGAGAGTAAACTAGGTCCACTATACGCATGAGGACCTCGTCCAGCTTGCCCCCATAATAACCTGCTATAGTGCCAATTGTGAGACCTACGGGGAGACATATACCCGTGATAGCGAACGCCAGCATAAGGGAGTAGCGGGTACCCCATATCACACCATAAAAAATATCTCCGTAGGTAACTGGTCCGGTAGTCCCAAAGGGGTGTTCCCGGCTAGGTGGAAGTGGAAGTCTGGAGAAGGTTTTCGGCATTTTATATGGATGAACTGGATTAACGGGTATTATCAAAGGCGCCGAGATACCTAGTATGATGAAGAACAGTATGAGTGTCAGCCCCGCAAGGCTGAGGGGGCTACGCCTGATCCGGTACCACATGAATTCCAGTTCTCTTCTTCGGTGTGCTTGAGCCCCCTGTTTTAGTTCATCGGCAAGTTCATTCTGAGTTTTATTTTCAGTCATTTTGATTCACCATATTTTATCCGAGGATCGATGAAACCATACGTGATATCTATGAGAAGGTTAGCGAACACCAAAGCAGCTGCATAGATCACTGTAAATGCCTGGAGCGTGTTGTGATCAGTTGCTCTTGCTGCAGCAGCTGCGACACTTCCTAGGCCTTGTCTGTTGAAAACGGATTCTAGGATCGCGGTTCCCGTTACCATGCTAGCGAACCAATAGCCTAGTAAAGTTACATATGGGATGAGTGCATTTCTCCTGGCATATTTTTTATCCACATAGTCCTTACTAAGTCCCTTAGACATTCCTGTTGTGATGTAATCTTTGCTCAGCTCCTCCAAAATACTTGATCTAAGTATTCTGGAGTTGGCAGCAAGAGAACTAAACAGTGATGTCAGGAGAGGTCCGATAAGGTATCTGAACGCTTCGATAAGCCCAGGCAGGTCACCTTGAATGAATGCATCTACTGTTGGCATACCCGTGATCCTATTAAATGTCCATCTGGGGTCAAGCGTGATCCAGCCTTTTGGGTACAAGTATGATAGAAGGAGTATCCCGACAAGGAAACTAGGGAGGGCCCCTCCCATAATATTTAGTAACCTAGCAAAATGATCAATCCAAGTATCTTTATTTGCTGCAGCCTTCATACCGATCCAGTATCCTACCGGTAAAGCGAGGAGCCCATAAATATTCAATTCAAGTGTGAGGGGAAATAACCGAGCAATTAGTTCTGTCACCGGTTCTTCACCATGACTAAATGCTCTCCCCCAGTCTCCCTGGCTAATTCCCTTCAGCCAAAAGAAAAATTGAACATATATCGGCTTGTCTAACCGATATTTGACCCGGATGATATCAAGAATTTCAGGAGGTGTCTCAGGGGTCACGTATGCTTCGATGGGGTCACCGGCCATTCGAGATATTGTAAAGACAGCAAAAACTATGATGAAAATCGTTACAAATGAATAGAGAATCCGCTTAGCTATGTATCGCTTTAATGAAGCCATACCATCACATCCTCAGTTGAAATGATCTAAATTAACTTTTGCCACCATTAAGTTACTCCTTTCGGTCTAGCGCTGGGTAGAGTAAACAAGCCACATATCGATCAGGCTCAACCCGTTCGATCAATTCTGGTTCTGTTTTTTCTACAAAATGGACGTTTATTCTATTGTTTATTTTCTCCACCGTTTCTATGGATTCGAAAAGGGGATCTCTTCTTTTTTGTCCCTTCTCAATTATATCTGTCAACTCGGTTAGAGAATCTCCTTCATCTTTGTTTACCGATTCTAGTTCCAAATGAAATCCATTTCGGACCACCATGATCGAGAATATTTCGTCACAATTCTCCTTAAGCCAAGCTTTGAGGTCTTTCGCGCCCCAACCACACTCCTTGAACGCTTGTTTGCATCTTGGATGAAATTTACATCCTGTCGGTGGGTTAGCTGGTGAAGGCACTTCGCCTATCAGGGCTTCTGCGGTTTCCAATTTCCTGTTTGTTGGATCTATTGAGGGGACCGCGGAAACTAGAGCTTGTGTGTAAGGATGAAGGGGCTCCTCGAATAATTTGTTTTTATCTGAGGTTTCCACGATTTTACCAACATACATCACCGAGACTCTGTCGCACATGTAGTCTATCACGCTCATATCATGTGTGATGAAGAGGTAAGACAGAGCCATATCTCTCTGTAGTTCCTTCAAGAGTTTCAGGACTTTTGCCTGTACGCTTACATCAAGGGCTGATGTGGGTTCGTCGAGTACTATGAAATCAGGATTCAAGGCAATTGCCCGAGCAATGGCTACCCTCTGGCGTTGACCTCCGCTCATTTCGTAGGAGTATCTCCAGAGGTGCTCTTCCTGGAGTCCAACAAATTTTAAAAGCTCCACAATCCGGTTCTGAAGTTCATCTCCTTTCAACCCCTGATGAAAAGCAATGGGCTCTCCTACAATGTCTCTAATAATCATCCTCGGATTCAAAGATGAGGCAGGATCCTGGTAGACTATTTGCATCCTCCGTCTTAAAGATCTCAGTTCGTCTGTGGTGGAGAGCTCGAACCTCTTTATTGGATCCTTCTCGCTAAGGGATGTGGTAATGAACAAATTCCCAGCAGTCGGTTCAAGAAGCCTCAAGATAGTTCTACCAAGAGTCGTTTTACCACATCCACTTTCTCCGACTAAACCGTGGGTCTCCTTTTTTCTTATAGTTAAACTTACATCATCTACCGCTTTTACCGGACCGAAGTATTTCTTCAGGTTCTGGATTTCAAATGCGATTCCAGACATACGTCTCTACTCCTCTACCCTCTGGTAAAGCCAACAATGGACGTGGTGGCCTGCCTCATGTTCTGTTAGATTTGGTTTTTGTATGCAGGTATCCATCACTTGGGGACAACGAGGATGAAAGCGGCATCCGGAGGGAGGGTGTAATAATATAGGGACATACCCCGCTATTGCCTCAAGTTCTGATTTGTCTCCAATGTCGTGGATTGAATTCATCAGTCCTTGGGTATAGGGGTGAAAAGGGTGCTTGAAAATATCGGATACTTTTCCAACCTCTGCTATTTGCCCAGCGTACATAACGCAAACGCGGTCACAAATCTCGGCTATGACTCCAAGATTATGAGTGATGACAAGTAATGAAGTGCCTTTGTTCTCTCTCAATTCGAGAAGAAGTTTGAGTATTTTAGCCTGTGTGGTAACATCTACTGCGGTAGTGGGCTCATCGGCTATGATAAGCTCCGGCTTAGCAGCCAGTGAAATTGCTATTAGAACCCGTTGACGCATTCCGCCGCTTAATTCATGGGGGTATCCATAGGAAATTCTTTCTGG
>PBSW01000033.1 GCA_002726865.1 Candidatus Bathyarchaeota archaeon | reverse complement strand
TGAACTGCTGATGTTTGGAGCAAGGGTTCCGTTGGAGACTGTTGAAGGAATATCTAAGGCAGTCAAAGCGGGCTTCTATCTTACTCCGTTTCACTTGATCAGGGATGCGTGCATAAGAAAAATAGATTGGAGATAGGACCAGGTGTCGTTTTGGGCTGGTGTTTCTCGTGCGTGACTTATCGAGGAGTTGACCTCATGACTGGAGACATCTCAAACTATGATGTCTTAAGATGTGAACTAGAAGCCCTTGGCATCCACCTTCAATCTTTCAAAAAGGATGTCGCTAGTGCTTACAAACTCCGGACAATAAAATGTCCAGCATGTCAATCAAACAAGATTTGGAGAGATGGAAAAAGGAAAACCCAGACAAAATTGATGCAGAGATATTTATGCAGAGAATGCGGTCTACGTTTCAGCAAGAACCTTTCTGAGTCGAATGTAGAGTTCAACATCGTTCGACAGATTCCTGAAAGTCTTCGTCCTGAGAGTGACCACTTTCATAATGTTGTTTCCTCTTTTCACATCCCCCGCAAGGAATCCGTTGATGACCTCTCTCTCCTTAGGAGTGAAAATATAACTCCTCATGAGAATACAGATAACCCTCAAAAGTCAAATAAGTACCGTATCTATAATAGTAACCGCCGAGTATGCGCCTCGGACAAGAGTGCGAAAAACTTGGTCGTAGTCCAAGCTAAAGAAAAGACTACGGGGGATATCTCAGAAACAAAAAGCCTGCTAATACAATTTATCTTCGAATTGAAAAAACGAGGAAATAAAGAAACAACAATAGAACGACGAATCCGCTATCTCAAAGAACTGGCGAAAAGTGGTGCAGACCTACGCGACCCTGAAAGTGTACGAGCCACCCTTGCTGAGAAGACATGGGTTGGCAGAAGCAAGAATAACGCCGCTGACACATACACGATTTTCCTGAGGATGCTTGGAAAATCATGGGAAAAACCGCATTACCAAGAAATTTCAAAACTGCCGTTCGTACCAACTGAAGGAGAAATTGATGTACTCATTGCAGGAAGCGGGTGGAAAACATCTACATTCCTTCAGATAATGAAAGAGACCGCAATGAGACCCGGAGAAGTCAAATCAGCCACATGGGATGACATTGACTTTGTTTCAAAAACGATTCGAGTAACGCCTGAAAAGGGAAGTAATCCAAGGATATTTCACCTTTCAGATAATCTGCTCAAGATGCTTCTCAATGTACAAAAAAGAAACCAATTGAAAGACGCCAATCGGATATTCACTCAAAGACTCGCACACATAAGAAGATACTATGAAAGAGTCAGAAAGAGACAGGCATTCAAACTGCAGAATCCAAGGCTAAAGAAGATAATGATGAAGACCTTTCGAACATGGAAAGCTACTATGCTATACCATGAAACGAAAGACCCATGGTACGTAATGGAGTTTCTTGGTCACAAGAATCTTCAGCATATAAGAAAATATGTGATACTTGAATCTGCGCTCTTCAGAGGTCAAAATGATTCATTCGTATGCAAGGTCGCAAAGACTGTCGAAGAAGGCGTTGAGTTGGTTGAACTTGGATTCGAATACATTAACGAGATCAACGGTAATCATCTGTACAGGAAACGAAAGTAGCTCAGCGGGGTCGGTTGAGTGAAAAGCGGGCTCGGTGGGATTCGAACCCACGACCAACAGCTCCGCAAGCTGACGTCTTATCCTGACTAGACCACGAGCCCCACATATCAACCAGACATCAACTAAATAAATTTAGGTGCCCTAGCCCCCGCCCATCGGAGGCAGAATCGCGACTACATCTCCCTCAGCTAGAGGCGTGCTGAAGCCCTCCCGACTATGGACGCTCACCCCGTTCACCATGAAACTGAGATAATCTCTCTCCCGCCCCTCGTTATCGAAGACATACCTAAGGAAAAGTGGCCCATATTTTACTACTACAAACCCTATGAGATCCCCAAAATTGGAGCCCTCCGGGAGCATTATTTTCTCTCTCCGGGTTCCAGCTGCCTCCCGTAGCATCGCGTAATACCGTACCTCAACCTCCACAGGCGCCACTCAACTAATCCCCAGACCGCGCAGATTTATACGTTGCGAACCCGTGGGGGCATATGAATGGTCGAGATAGCTATCAAGATGCTGGGGGTCGCCAAGGACGCCGCGGGTAGGGTCCGGGAGACTATCACTATCCCCGAATGCGCTGATGTATACGAGGCAATCCGTACTCTCATCGACATCCACGGTCAGCCCCTGAAAGATGTCCTTCTCGATCCTGTTACTGAGACTCCACTAGCAACCCTCATCCTTCTCAATGGCATCGAGATAGGTAATCTCCAGGGCCTTGAAACCCCTCTCTACCACAACGACACCCTAGTCCTCCTCTCTGTCACCCACGGGGGTTAACCCGCACAGGATTTATATCCTGCACATTAGAAAGACCACCGGATGACCCAGCCCTGCACTAGATGCCGTGCAAACCCCAGTATCTACCACCGTCCCTACAGCGGAGAGCGTCTCTGCCGACTATGCTTCACCGTCACTATCAAGGAGAAGGTCCGGCATACAATTGCCCGTCACGACATGCTGGAATACGACTCCAGAATCACCCTCGGCCTCTCCGGTGGCAAGGACAGCATCGCTCTCCTCGAGATACTCCACACTCTCCAGCAGGCTCACCCCCGTTCCACACTAATAGCAATCAGCATTGATGAAGGCGTTGGGGGCTACAGGGACGAGGCCCTCCGGCTCGCCACCCAGGCCACCAAACGACTTGGAGTTGAACACCACCTTACCAGCTTCAAAAAACTGTTTGGCTACTCCATGGACGAGATCTCTGCGATCCAAAAAGAGTTTAACGCATGCACCTACTGCGGGGTCCTCCGCAGACGCGCCCTCAATACCGCTGCCCAGGATATTGACTCAGATCGCCTCGCCACCGCGCATAATCTAGATGACATGGCCCAGACCGCCCTCCTTAATATCCTCCGCGGGGATACTAACCGCCTCTCCCAGATCGACCCCGGGGGCCATAACCTCCCCGGATTTGTTCGCCGCATCAAACCTTTTGCCGAAATCCCAGAGAAAGAGTCCACCCTATACGCCTACCTCACGGGAATCCCGTTCCAGGCCATCCCTTGCCCTTACGCAGACGAGTCTATGCGTAACGATGCTCGGGACATCCTCAACCGTTTAGAATACAAACGTCCCGGAACCAAACATACCATTTATCGCACAGCACTCAAGATCTCCCCTAACTTCCAGACCAGAAAACCCCTTACCAATTGCTCCACCTGTGGTGAACCTAGCTCAGACCACCTTTGCCGGGCATGTCAACTCATTCAAGGACTAACGCTAGATCCCAGAAAACACACTTTTAATTTCCAAGCGCAGGGCTAGCGTTTGCTGAAGAAGAGCTCTACAATACGTTATACTCCAAACTCCCCGGCTCAGTGAATCTCACCTTCGCGGAAACTCCTTTTCTCTATAGACTCGCGTGCTATTGAAAACGCGAAAAAGAGGGACCTTCAAGATTTATTCCATTGAAAAAAATTTCCTATGACTCAAGATCAGTCACTGGTTCTACCTAGGTTTTCTTTGGAAACCAAAACCAGATCATTTCAGCCAAAAAAAATCACGGATAAAACCATTCCAGTTTATGCACCACCTATTAAAACCAACATCCACCCAGTATGCTCCGTAATAGGTATCCTTCATGGAAGAGACCCTAATCAAGAACGCTTTCATCGCCACTATGGACGGAGACGGGACAATCTACAGGGAGGGAAGCATTCTCCTCGAGGCAGACGTGATCACTGATTTAGGACCCACTGTTAATTCCCCCCGTGCCCCCGAGCATATCATCGATGCCCGCCATATGGTCGCTCTCCCCGGATTCGTCAACGCTCACAGCCACCTCCAACAGTATTTCCGTGGAATCTACGAGCTCATAGGCAACTTTTACGAGGTAAACCTCCCTCTAGAGGGCTACCGTCGACCCGAGGACATGGAATGGCTAGGACCCTCCTCCTGTGCCGAGTTCATACACGCCGGATGCACTACCGCTATGGTTGTCTATACCTATCCAAACGGATTCGCCAAAAACGTCAAAGAAGCCGGATTCAGGACCATCCTCGGCGCTGATATCGAGGAGGTCGATCTCGTTAAACTCATGGACGGAACCTACCAGTACCTCCCCGGTAAGGGAGAGGCCGCCTTCAAACGAGCCGTCGACCTCCACAGGAGATGGGAAGGAGAAGCTAGAGGTCGGATCACCACCATCGTCGCACCAAAGGCTGCGGACCTCGCCCTCCCCGAGACCTACCTCAAGTGCAAGGACTTGGCGGAGACTCACGACCTCATGATGACCACACACCTCAACCAGAGCTGGAGGGAAGTCACCCAAGTGAGGAGACTCTACGGCAAGACCCCCATCCAACACCTACAGACCCTCGGTGTTCTAAACGATAGGCTCACAGGTGCACACTGCACTTACTCCACAGGAAACGACATCAAACTCATAACCCAGTCGGGCATGGGCATCCTCCACTGTAGAGCCGTCACCAATCCCCTCCTTCAATGGCTAGACCTCGGTATACCCGTAGGCCTAGGCACCGATGACTATTTTCATGACATGCTACAGCTCCTCAGACAAAACCTTAGAGGCCAAAGAACCAGAGCTCGCCTCGCTGGGGGCTCCGAGGGGGATGCTTGCAACTAACACTTTTACATCCCGCCCCAGCCCCCACCGTCTCCTAGAACTTGCAACCCGGGGCGGAGCTGAAACCCTGGGCATTGCCGACAAAGTAGGATCAATAGAACCCGGAAAGAAGGCAGATATCATCCTTTTCGATATGCTTAACCCTTTTCTTACACCCACCATGGATCCCCTAACCAGCGTTGCCCTCTATGCCACCAGCGACGACATCTCCACGGTCATCGTCGACGGTAAAATACTGAAACATGAAAAGAAACTCACCACCATTGACCAGAGAGAAGCATTAACTAAAGCCCAACGTCGAGTCGAAAAGATCATAGAACAATTTTTCACCGATCATCCAAAGCAGAGAAAGAACTGGGAGAAAAAAACACGTAAAAATTGACCGGAATTTTACATCAGGGAGGCGTCCACGAGATATATTTTGACGTCGTAAACTTTTGTTTCATTCGTTCCCCCATCCCGATCCGTACTATCTCAGGCAGAACTTCCCTTCTGAACCGGGGCGTTGGGCTCCCGATCTGGATCCCATTGCATGCAGAATCCATGTAAACGTGGAAGGTCTTCCCCCGA
Source organism: Candidatus Bathyarchaeota archaeon (assembly GCA_002726865.1). The sequence continues at coordinate 20,169 of PBSW01000033.1, read as the reverse complement.
TATCGATACGCACTAGTGTCTCCCCGCTTGTACACGGGTTTGGAATGGATCCTGAACGGGAACAGTTTGCACGCCATAGGTTTCATCCCCTGGAGACTACATATCCAACGCCCTACCGTAGGGCTCTGGAAGACACACCGATTTCCCCGCCCGTTCCGAAGGAACACCCTCCCCACCCCGAACTCCAGCACCCCTGTTCCATAGGTCTGCGCTACCTTCGCGTACTCCTCGGTTTTCAAGGGCACCTTATATCCATTACAGCAGTTGCCGCAGGCCACACAGGACCAAGAGCGTACCTCGGTCCACGGGATGAGACCAGTATCCCCCATAATATGCAATCCCTTCACCAACGGATGGCTAAATACCTATCGCCAAATGCCACAGACCCAAAAGTCACCAGAGTCCCCTGCTGTGCTGTTTGAATTATTTCCCATTTTTATTTTACTCTTCAGGTTCATACATCAGGATGTAGACGTCCTGACGCTCCAGGAACAACTTTACCGTGAACTAGTGAAATGATAAAACATGATCATCGGCTCTAGAAAGAGAACCCACATGATAACCTCGACTCTATCTATAAACGCCTGCTTCAGTGGCTTAGCCTTAACCGTCTACTATAACATTTATCGTTTGTTGGACTAGGCAGGTATTTGGATACGGATAGCCATCATCCACGCATCCTCACCGTTCATGTAGTAACTGTAATTCCGCTTTATTTTCGTAAATCCGAGCTTTTCATATAGCACCAGTGCTGGCCCGTTCGAGATCCTGACCTCAAGATAGCATTCTGAAGCCTCATATGTCTCTTGGCCTTTTTCCATGGCCACCAGCATAATTCCCTTAGCGATCCCCTGACGCCTGTAGGGCTCCCTCACGGCAATAGAGACCACGTGGCAGAGACGGGCGGGCCTCAGACTCTTAAACTTGGATAGTCCCCTCTCAATACGACACATGATATATCCCTGGATCTGACCATCGGCCTCTGCCACGATAAAAGTTTCAGGGAAACGTCTGTAGAGATCCCTGTAAAAGAACTTGCTGTAATTCTCTGGGAGACACTCTACGTTGATGTCCATTACCCTGTTCAGGTCGTTGGGCCTAAATCCCCGGAGCATGAAGTTGTCACTCTCCAATTCAGACTTTCTTATGGTCGCGACCAAGGAGATTTAAAGACTGTGCCTAAAGAGACGGGATTAAGTAGGTTTTTTAGCTTCCCATCTAGAATATTAGTAAGCCATTACTAACGAATGGGAGATGCTACAAGGGGTTTGACCGCATATCGGATCTCCGAACCTGAGATTGAGAAAGCCATCGAGGGACGCTTCAACGTTCACGACAGCTACTTCTATCTGGGCACCCCCACCTATATTATCACCCCAATAGGCCCCCAGAACTCCATGAAGCCCCAGTTTAAGGCTCTTGTCGAGGGAATCCGTCCCCACGGATACCTACCTTGGCTCTCCAAAGATATGGATCGATTCAAGTTAGAGCTCAAGAGAATCAGTGAAAGGGGCCCTCAAAGCTATAGGAATAGCATTTTTCTATTCCTTGCTACCACCGCCACAGTTTTCCTCGACGGATACTTGAGGAGCAACAACCCCGTGCTAAACCAGATCTTGATGCCTGACACTCCAGTTTACATGAACGCCCTTATGTTTACAGTTGCCATTATCGCAATCTTCGGGCTCCACGAACTAGGCCACAAGATAGCCATGATCCTAATAGGCGTCGATGCATCCATGCCATACTTTATTCCAGCCCCACCGGGCATGGGGGGCACACTCGGTGCAGTCATCACCCAGAAGGGACCCCTCACCAACAGGGACGCCCTTTTCGACCTGGGCTTCAGCGGTCCCCTCATGGGATTTATAGTCACGATCATCGTCGCCATCGTGGGGATCAATCTCTCTTTCGTCGTCACCCTTGAAGAGGTAAATAGATGGAGTGTAATGTTCCCTGGGATCCGCTTTCAATCTCTCCCTTTTCCAATGTTCCTTGAATGGCTTTCCACGTTTCTAAAACCCGTATCCGAGGATATGACTATCATTCTCCACCCGGTAGGCTTCGCGGCGTGGGTCGGATCCCTAGTAACGTTCATTAATCTTATCCCATCTTGGCAGCTGGATGGTGGTCACATTAGCAGAGCCCTCCTCGGGAAGTCCAATCATAAAAAAATGTCTATAGCTGGTGTTTTCATCCTGATTCTATCGGGCTTCCTCGTCATGGCTGTTATGGTAACATTTTTCATGAAGTACACGGGGAACCGGGGGAACTCTCCCCTGGACGATATATCCCCGCTGAGCAACTCGAGGAAGCTACTGGTTTTTTTCTACCTTGGAATGATGATCACTACTCTTGTCGTTCTTGCCCCCCTTTGATGGCATGAATACAGACGAGGCTCCATGGGTCACCACTAGGGTACGTCGATTCCTCCTGCGATCCATGACCCTTTGGAAAGCGGCGTTCGCCGTTCTCTCCATCTTGAAACCAAGAGGATCCGCCAAATAAGTAGGGAGAGCTGAGACAAGAATTATTTCGTTATTTCCCCGAAGAGTGGATTTAATAGCGTACACCGCTCTTGCCCCAAGCTCATATCTTCGCCTCAGCTCAGACAAGGTATCAACCTGAGCCAATGACTCCAGCCCAGCAGCTCCAAGCCCCTGGGTGCACTCAGCCAAGAAGATGATAGTGGCGCCCTTCTTCACCAGTGAAGCGATCCCCTGGAGAGCCCAGACGGCATTGAATAGATTGAAATCATATAGATCTCCACCAGCACTCACAATGATGATATCGGCATCAGCTTCACTGGAAAGTTGAATGAGGTCCCCCGACCTCTCCACAGCCGTCTTCCAGGACTGCTCAATTCCGCCAGCCACAGCTGAGACGATCCTCCCCCAGCCATCGGTGACCAAGTTCAATGCAACGTCTAAATCTGCCATCTTGCAGGCCTCCATCTGATCCAAATGAGCAAGATTTCCCTCGAAAATCCCTAAGGTGACACTACCATGAAATGAGATCTCCCGATGGCGGGTGAGTCCCTCACGGGAGGCAAGTGCCGGCATTACTGTGCTCTGAGCTCCCTTCATCCCTGAAAAGTGATCGGGCCTCAAATCTCCCACTGCTATTCTGAGATCTGCTTCCAAGAAAGGTTGGGCCAATGATACCTGTGTCCTTGATGAGGTGACCCCAACTTTGTTGATGTCAACTGAGTTTATTGAATGCTCATGGATAGCGACATTTCCAAGGGGCTCAGCTCTCTGAAGGGCCCCAAGCAGATCAAGATTGCCATGTTCTCTAAGGCCATTCCCTATGATCAGAGACACGTTTTCCCTTGACATACCGTTCTGTTCTAATGTCCAAACGATAGCTGAAGCCGCAACGGACGCTGCGTGGGGGGCCATTGTACCATCGAGGGCAATAGCAGCACTCTTTTTGCCATTTACGAGATCCTGTATATTTTCTGTTCCGATCAGATTATCCAACGCTGACGTTATAGTTTCGAATGGATTCTCCGGCAGCTTCAATTCGGCTGGCTCGATGGTCCCCATGAGATATCTCAGGGGCACACTAACATGGACCTCAGTTTTGCCATAAGGGAGCCAAATCTCAACCATCTTGTCCAACCTAGACTATTTTCAGTTACATTTAATTCAATTGTCTATGCTAGGGTCAATTTTTGGGAGCTTTTCTTCGCTTCTCTTTACCAAGAGGTTCGTGACCCGTTGGACCCGCTCCTCAACTTCGGTCTTACTCTTCCCGCTGGATGAGACCCAGAGTCTGATCCCGGACTCGCCATAAGGCTTCACCATAGATTTTATGTAGACCCCAGGAACGTCCTGCATCACCTCATCTATGATGGGAGCCAAGGTTGACTCGTCCCTAAGGGGGAGATAGATGACATCCTCAGTGAATACCCCCTCGACCCTCCCCTTCAGCAACGTCAGTAGCTGGTTGTCGAAAATCCACATGAGCTCCCCTGGGACGCCTGGGAGGCTAATTATCTGAGCGCCCTCAATATCTAGGATGACACCGGGGGCACCGCCAACTCTATTATCTAGGGGTTGGGCGCCCTTGGGCAATACCGCCATCTTCCTTCGTGGCTCTGTGATCTCCCCCGTCTCGATCATCCCTCTCTGATGCATGTCTGTGTACTGTCGCGTGACGATCTTGAGGGCCTTATCATTCACCTCTACAGGTAGCTCAAAAGCCATAGCTACTCCAGCGAGAGTCTTATCGTCATGGGTGGGGCCAAGGCCTCCCGTTGTAAATATGAGGTTTGCGCCGGCTGAGAGCATCCGCCTAACGGCTTTAGAGATTACTTTAGTATCGTCTCTTATTGTCATCTTCTCGGAAACTTGGAAGTTAAGGGCCTTGAGTTGGTTAATGAGCCACTGGCTGTTAGTGTCTAGGACGATGCCATCGAGAATCTCATTACCTATCACGAGTATACCTATCTGGGTGTTCAAGGGCGATCGTATACTGAACGAGGAGCCGACGCATAAACTTTAGGTCTTGAATAATTCTGTCACATATTTCAGGCACAGAGGAGCTTCAACTGGCTTGACTCCCCTATCATTGGGAACTCTTAAATCATTAAAAGGAGTGAAGAAACCGTTTCATGAGGCGTTCTCTTTGGTTTGTACTGTTGTAGTAGATGGTTTCTTCGGGGATGGAGGCAAAGGGAAGTTGGTTTCATATTTGACTGTCGCAGATGAGGTCGCAGTTTGCGCACGAGGAGGCGTTGGTCCTAACGCGGGTCATACTGTCGTATCTGATGGAGTCACTTTCAAGCTTAGAATGGTCCCTTGTGGATTTGTGAATAACGAAACGAGACTCCTTATAGGGGCGGGAGTAGTGGTGAATCCTGAAATCGTGATCAAAGAGGTGAAAGAGCTAGGAATTGAGGATCGGTTTGGTATTGATCCCCAGTGCGCCATTATCGAGGCAAAGCACATTGTGGCTGATGGGAAAGGACATTTAAAGGATACCATCGGGACCACGGGCACAGGGACGGGCCCATGTAACGCCGATCGAGCTCTGAGAGTGGCAAAGATAGCAAAGGAGATACCAGAATTACAAGAATATCTTAGTGATGTATCCTTGGAGATCAACGAGGCCCTTGACTGTGGTGCCAATGTCCTACTCGAGGGAACCCAAGGAACCTACATCAGCCTCTACCACGGCACATATCCGTTCGTGACTAGCAACGACGTCTGTGCCTCAGCAATTTGTTCGGATGTCGGAGTTGGACCCACTAAGGTCGACGAGGTGATCCTGGTTTTAAAGGCATATGTCACGAGGGTGGGGGAGGGTTTCCTACCTGGAGAAATAAGCCACGAGGAAGCCAAGAATAGAGGATGGGACGAGTACGGAACTGTGACGGGGAGACAGAGAAGGGCTGCACCCTTCAACTTCGAACTTGCTAGGAGGGCAATAATACTCAACGGGGCTACACAGATCGCCTTGACAAAGCTCGACATCCTTTTCCCTGAGTGTAAGGGATCATCGGACTATGATACGCTGAATGGGGAAGCGATGCATTTCGTCGAGTATGTTGAAAAAGAGCTTTGCCTCCCGGTCACGTTCATTGGTACCGGTCCAGGTGTCTGGGAGATTATAGACAGGCGCAAATAATTAGCGCCTGAACCATCCTTTCTTGTTTGATTGTGCCGCAAACTCATTGGCGAGCTCCTTGATGAGTTCTTCCTGCTTTTGAGTAAGCTTCACAGGTATAGTGACTGTCACGTGGACCAACTGATCCCCTTTCCCAAAACGGCTAGGCATACCTTCCTTCCTCATTCTAAGAATGGTCCCGCTCTGGGTTCCCGGGGGTACTTTGAGCGATTTATCACCAGTCAGGGAGGGAACTTTGATGGATGTCCCGAGGGCAGCGTCGGGAAAGTTGATCTCTGCCTCGAAAATGATGTCCTTTCCTCGCCGGATGAGATGGGGGTGGGGCTTTAGCTGGATCATTACATATAGGTCTCCAGTAGGTCCCCCAAAGGGCCCATCCTCTCCTTGACCCCGCAAAATAAGCTGGGTGCCGCTATCGATCCCCGGTGGGACCTTAACGTTGAGGCGATTCTTCTTAGGCTCTAAGCCATTCCCACCGCAGGTTGTACAGGGGGTCTCCGGGACCTGCCCTCTCCCTTTACATTTTTCACATGGAACCACCCGGATCATCTGTCCAAAGAGAGACTGGGTTCTTCGCTCTATTCTGCCTCGTCCGTTACATCCCTTGCACGTGGAAATATCAGTCCCTGGCTCCGCTCCATTTCCTCCACATAAACCACATGTCTGTAACCTGTCGAGAACTATCTCTACCTCTGTTCCGAACGATGCCTGCTCTAGGGTGACCTCAATCCTAGTCTGAAGGTCGCTGCCCTTACTGGGACCTGCTTGGGCCTGCTGGAAGTTGAATCCGACGCCGCTGAAGATACGACCCAGGACATCGGAGCCAAAACCAGAAAAGATGTCCCTGAAGTTTGCTCCCCTGAAGATGTCCTCAGTCGAGTACCGTCCGCTGATGCCTGCGTGACCAAAGGTGTCGTATTGCTGTCTCTTCTCAGCGTCACTGAGGACGGCATAGGCTTCAGAGAACTCCTTGAACTTCTCTTCTGCTTCGGGATCCTTATTTCTATCGGGGTGATATTTGAAAGCGAGCTTTCTGAATGCCTTCTTTATTTCATTGGCTGAGGCTCCTCGTTTTATCCCAAGAACCTCGTAATAATCCTTCTTACTTGCCAAAAGTATGCACCGAGACGGTTGTCAAAGCCTTTGAATAGTCAAAGCCTAAAAAAGGTTTAGACGAGAAAACGAGGGCAAACAATCATCAAACATCTAGGATCTGCCCAAGCAGGTCAAAGTGAAAAATCCTGTATCCTTGCGAAAAATGAAAAGAAAGAATACTATATAGTGCTGTAGGGATGCCACTTTTTCTGGATCTCAAGGATCTTCTTCATCCCATTCCTCTCGAGGAGCGCAATGATTTCCTTTAGAGGAGTACTATCCGCGATTTTATCCTCCTGATTAGCTAGTCTAAGCAGGAATCTCGCCATGACCATCACGCCCTCCTGCAGATTGCGGGGATCCACCTTGTCCATCATATCCGCGGTGGTATGGCCCCAACCTCGTCCCACGATGAGCCGAGCCGGTGATGGCTCAGATCCCATTGTGATCGTGGGGACACCCTGCATGTAGAAGGGCCAGTGGTCCGATGCCGCTGAGGTCCCAGTGGAAACGGTCATAGGGTAGCCAATCTCATCCGCGAACTCCTCTAGTTTCTCTTTCAGGCTTACGGGTTGGAACAGGGTGAGTGCGGCATGCTGGGTCCCGTCCTTATCTGCTAGACCGCCGAGCTCAAGGTTGAGCATTATGGAGATGTCTTTAATCTCATCAATATGCTTATGGACGTAATTAGTAGCACCAGTAACCCCTATCTCCTCACAGGAGAAGCAGATAAAGCGGATGCTCCTTTTGAATACCCCCGCATACCGTTTCAAGACCCTGGCAAGATCCATGATCACCACGGTTCCAGAGAGGTTGTCCATAGCCCCTTGGGCTATGTCGTGGCCGTCAAAGTGGCCCCCTATAACTATCCATTCGTCTTTTTTAGATGATCCCTCAAGTTCACAGACCACATTTGCCGACTCCGTGTCTGGTATAATACTGCTTTGATTGGTGAGTCTAGCCCTCAGAGGCCTGTCTTTAGCCAGTCTCTTCATGTGAGAGCCGTGCTCAAGGCTGATCCCGATGCCTGGTATCTCCCCTGCCAGCCTGTAAGCGGGTCTCACACTGCCGGTAGGGGGGAGCTGGCCTTGGTTGTGGTTCATGAATATGAATCCCACGGCCCCGCTATCAACGGCGTATCCGTACTTTGTTCTTCGGTGAACCCGTATCCCCGTGGGGCTCGTGGCGCTGGAGCAGAGCACTATTTTTCCCTCAACTTCTGAGGGATCAACGGCCTTGAACTCCTCCGGACTTCCTGTGCCTAGGTCTATGATCTCTGCATCTACTTTCCCTCCGGGGGACATCGCGAGGGAGATCACTGGGAACTCTCTGTCATATGGTTCGGTTATCACGAGACTGGCTGGACCCCTCTTCCATCCATAGTACGCGAAGGTATCCGCATGGGCGTTCCCATATCCGTAATCCCTGAGCTTAGCTACTATGAATTCAATGGCCTTTTTCTCGCTCTCGGTTCCTGCGAACCTACTCCCAAGCTCGTCAGCCATGTAGTAATAAGTTTCTCGCATCTTGCTGCTTTGCCATATATCCCCAATGACTTCGCGTTCTATTTCAACTAGTTTTTCGTCCAACATGAGGAACGGGATCATAATCGATAGGATGAAGGTTTAACGATTATGATAGACTGAAAGAAGAGTAGGATACGCGGCCCTAAGGTACCTCTTTCTTGTTTTCCTCATCAACTACCTTGTATTCGGCATCAACTGTCTTGGGTCCCTGGTTGTCTCCCTGATGAGGTGCCTGCTGAGCCGAGTCGGCCTGATCCTGCTGCTGGGCTTGCTGCTCGGCTGCTTGCTGGTAAACGGAAGCCCCTGCTTCTTGAATCATCTTTCGGAGCTCTTCGGTCCTAGTGTTGATCTCGACGGTAGTCCCGCTCTCCATTGCCTGCTGTAGAGCTTCTTTCGCTGTTTGGATCCCCGACTTGACTTCATCATTGAGCTTGTCTCCGAGCTCAGAAAGGGTTTTCTCCGTGGTGTAGATGAGAGAGTCCGCGGTGTTCTTTGCCTCAACCTCTTCTTTGGTCGCTTTGTCTTGCTCAGCGAACTGATCTGCCTCATCGATCATCCTATCTTTTTCGGTCTGGCTCAGCTTTGTGGATGCTGTGATGGCGATGCTCATTTCCTTCCCTGTGCCCAGATCCTTTGCAGTCACGTCGAGGACTCCGTCAGCGTTAATGTCGAAGGTTACCTCAACTTGGGGGACCCCTCGGGGTGCGGGTGGGATCCCTGTGAGGTCGAACCGGCCCAAGCTGATATTGTCCTTAGCCATGGACCTCTCTCCCTGTAGAACGTGGATAGTAACAGCAGTCTGGAAGTCGGCGGCCGTACTGAAAGTCTGTGTCTGCTTCACTGGGATGGTCGTATTTCTCTCTATGACCCGGGTCATGACGCTCCCCAGAGTCTCGACACCTAGGCTAAGAGGAGTGACGTCCAGGAGGACGATGTCGCTAATCTCGCCAGAAAGGACAGCACCTTGGATTGCAGCCCCCATTGCTACACACTCCATAGGGTCTAGCCCTCTCTCCGGCTTCTTACCCACCACATCCTCAATGAATTGTTGGACCAGTGGCATCTTGGTCTGGCCCCCGAAGACGATGATCTTGTCTATCTGCTGCGATGAAAGCTTAGCATCCCTGATGGTCTGGAGAATGGGCCCTCGTATCTTCTCGACGATGGGCCTCGTGAGCTGCTCCAGCTTGGCCCTGTTGAGGGTTACTTGAAGATTGAGGGGCTGACCGTTTTTCATTGCGATGTAGGGGAGCTCGATGTCCGTGGTCAGGATATTAGAGAGCTCTATCTTAGCTTTTTCCGAGGCCTCCTTAACCCTAGCCATGGCACTCAGGTCGCCGGTAAGATCAATACCGGTCTCAGCCTTGAACTCGCCAATAACATAGTCCATAACCGCCTTATCTAGGTCAGCGCCCCCAGTCTGGGTGTCGCCGCTAGTGGAGAGCACCTCAAAGACCCCACCCCCGAAATCCATAACCGTCGTGTCGTTAGTGCCCCCTCCGAAGCTGAAGACTAGAATCTTTTGCTCTTGATCGATCTTATCGATGCCATAGGCGAGGGCTGCGGCGGTGGGCTCGTTCACAACTCTAGTGACTTTAAGGCCGGCAATCTCACCAGCGTCGATTGTGGCTTGGCGCTGGTTATCATTAAAGTGGGCTGGTACTGTGATCACAGCCTTTGCGATCTTCTCCCCCAGATAGGTCTCTGCGTCCCTCAGAATCTTTTGGAGTATAAACCCGCTAATCTGCTGAGGGGTGTACTCCTTCCCGTGGAGGGTTATTTTCTTTTTGGTACCCATGAGGCGCTTCGCCTCCCTTACTGTGCCCTCGGCATTGGTGACCGCCTGCCTCCTAGCAGGCTCCCCAACTAGGAGTTGCCCCTCCTTTGTCAACGCCACTACTGAAGGGAACATCTTTCCCGCCACGGTAGGGCCCTCTGCACTGGGTATGATGGTGGGCTTGCCACCCATCACCACAGCAGCGGCTGAGTTGGTAGTTCCTAGGTCTATTCCGATTATCTTTTCACGTTTTGTTTCATTCATCTTCCTTCTCCTCTTCAACGTCATTAGAGCCTGAGTTTTTCGCCACTTTCACCATGCTTGCCCTGAGCACTCTACCCTTGAACTTGTAGCCCTTCCGGAACTCCTCAACTACATAGCCGTTCTCGACCTCGTCGGTCTTCACCTCAAGCACCGCTTCGTGGAGATTTGGGTCGAAAGGCCGCCCATAAGCATCAATGGGCGCGAGACCCTCAGTGTCGAGGAGTTTCCATAACTTCCCCCTGACCATTCCGACCCCATTAACTATGTCTACCTTTGAGGTTTCAGCGACGGAGATTGCGAGGTCTAGTTCGTCCAGGATCGTAAGGAGTTCAATAACCATATGCCCTTTAGCCTTCTCCTTAGCCTCGTCGATTCTTTTCTGGGTTCTCTTCTGGAGGTTTTCAAGGTCTGCTCTGGAGTACTGTAACTGGCTCAGGTATCTTTCCGATGTCTTCCTCTCGTCCTCTAGACTGTTCTCTAACTTAGATATCCGCTCCTCTAGTATCTTTGTTTTGGATTTCCTCGGAGACATTATAACACTCGGCTCAATTTTTCGCTCTGAGAATCGGGATTGCTATTTATTTCTCTTCCGGATTTTTATACCACGGGGAGCCCTAGAGTAAAACGTCTTTTTGAGGAGGCTAGATACCATGAGCGAAGGAATGAATATTATAGTCTGTATTAAGCAGGTTCCTGAGACGATGGAAGTAGATTTCGATAAGGAACTGGGGAGACTTAAGAGGGAAGGAGTTGCTTCTGTCGTAAATCCATTTGACGAGTACGCTATTGAGGAAGGAATAAGACTTAAGGAGAAATTCGGGGGCACAGTCAGGGTACTTTCCATGGGTCCACCCCAGGCGGAATCTGCATTGAGATCTGCCATAGCCATGGGTGCAGACGAGGCCTACTTGGCCACCGATATGGCTTTTGCCGGGGCAGATACGTGGGCTACGAGCTACACGTTGGGGCTCAGCATTGAGTGTATGGCTCCTTACGACCTTGTTATTTGCGGATTGAAGACCATTGACGGGGATACGGGCCAAGTGGGACCTGAGTTGGCTCACTGCCTCGGAATCCCGCATGTCTGCTATGTAAATGAGATCCTCAAAATAGACGGGGGGAATATCAGGCTAAAGAGGGTCCTCGACGATAGGATTGAGATACTTGGAGCCTCCCTCCCAATAGTCGTCTCGGTCAGTAAATCCATCAATCAACCGAGATTGGCGACCCTCCGGGGTAGACTAAAAGCGAAGAAAGCTGAGATCCAGATACTTACCTCAAATGATCTCGAAGCGGACCCCTTGAAATTAGGTCTCAAAGGGTCCCCGACTCGGGTTACTAAGATATCCACTCCTGCCCGGCTAACTGCTGGGAAGATAGTCGATGGATCTCCAGAGGAGCTGGCGAAGAGCGTCTTCCAGAAACTCGTGGAATATAAGGTGATCTAGATGAGCGAGCAACCCATATCTGTCGACAAAGGAAAATGCATCAACTGCACGCTTTGTGAGAACACTTGCGCCTTCGGGTCCCTCGTAATGGAAGAAGGTTACCCTCGTATTTTGGACGATTGCAGACTCTGCGGCGAGTGCGTAACGGCATGTCCTACCAAAGCGATCACTATCGAAAAGGAAGGGGTATCCGTAAACTTTTCGGATCATAGCGGCATCTTAGTCTTCGCAGAGCAGTGGAAGGGAAAGGTTCACCCGGTAGTATACGAGCTATTCGGAAAAGGAAGAGAATTAGCTAACCAGCTCGAGGAAAAACTCTCCGCGGTCATCATCGGAAACGAACTTGATGAGGCATTATCTGAGCTGAAATTGAGAGGAGCTGACAAGATCTTTGTTTTCGATCATCCAGGACTTGAGGACTTTAGGGACGATCCCTACTCTGCAATCCTCGAAAATCTAGTGAAAGAGGAGAAACCCAGCATCTTCCTCATCGGAGCGACCTCCATAGGCCGTTCCTTGGGCCCTAAAGTAGCGGCGTGCCTCGAAACAGGACTCACTGCGGACTGCACTAGCCTTGACATCGACCCTGAGAGCCGTCTCCTTCTCCAGACCCGTCCAACATACGGGGGCAATATCATGGCCACTATAATCTGCACTAACACAAGACCCCAGATTGCCACAGTCAGGTACAAGGTAATGGAAGAGGCGGAAATAGTCCCTGCGAATGAATGCGAGATAATTAGAAGGAACGTTACAATCAGCGATCTTCCCGATCGTGTTAAGATACTCAAATCCAATCCGGTCAAGGACCAGGTGAGCATTATAGATGCCGAGATAATAGTCTCCGGAGGAAAAGGCCTGGGAGACCAAAGGGGTTTCGAGCTCATCCAAGAGTTGGCTGAAGCCCTAGGAGGAGCGGTTGGCGCCAGCAGGCCTACTGTGGACGAGGGATGGATAGATTATCCCCACCAAGTAGGTCTAAGCGGACGGACTGTCCGTCCAAGGATATACGTGGCATGCGGAATCTCTGGTGCCGTTCAACATCTAGCTGGCATGAAGACTTCGGATGTGATCATCGCAATAAATAAGGACCCCGAGGCCCCAATATTTAATGTCGCTTCGCTGGGAGCAGTTGGAGATCTATACGAGGTCATTCCCCGCCTCGTTAATATGATAAAAGAGAGAAAGAAGAATGGATGAGTATGGACTATTAACCCAACAGATAAAGAGGGAACTTGAGGAGATCGTAGGAGTCGAGAATGTCTTTAGCAGCTCAAAGGACCTAGAGAAACATGCGATAGACGAAAGCCTTGAGACCCCCCATCTTCCTCACGTAATTGTTAAGCCCGGTAGTACCAGAGAAGTATCCAACATAATGAAGATAGCCTCTAGGGGGCTGATTCCGGTTACCCCCCAGGGATCAAGGACGGGGCTCAGCGGAGGGTCTCACCCACTCCATGCTGGGATCGCCATGAGCCTAGAGAGAATGACGAATATTTTGGAAATCGACGAGGACAACCTCATGGCCGTCGTTGAGCCCGGGGTCCTTATTATGGACCTCCACGAGGAAACGGAGAAACTCGGCTTATTATATCCTCCAGATCCTGGCCAGGGATCTGGTACTCTTGGAGGAAACATCTCAACTAACGCGGGTGGGGTCCGGGGCATGAAGTACGGGGTGACCCGTGATTTCGTCCAAGGCCTCGAAGCGGTGCTTCCCAATGGGGAAGTAATAAACGTCGGCGGCAAGCTGGTCAAGAACTCAACGGCGTATAGCCTTCTGGATATCATAATAGGCTCTGAGGGGACTCTCGCCATCGTCACAAAGGCGATCCTCCGCCTAGTCCCCAAACCCCAGTACACCGCACTACTGTATGTGCCTTTCGAGTCAACTAAAGACGCTGCTAGGACTGTCTCTGAGATCGTACGAAGAAAGGTAGTCCCCTTCGCCCTTGAATACATCCCTCGCCACGCGATCTTAATAGCCGAAAAGTACCTGGATAGGCCTCTCCCGGATAACAGCCATCCTGCATACCTACTTATCGGGATAGAGGGCAACAGCAAGGCTGAGGTCGAAGAAAACCTTGAGACGGCCGGAGAGGTCTGTTTAGAGATGGGGGGAGTTGATGCCTTCGTCGCGGACACCGCTCAGAAGCAGGATCAGCTTTGGGAGGCAAGGAAGTGCCTATTCGATGCCTACAAGGCATACTGGGAGATAGATGAGGTCGACGCCTGCGTCCCCCGGAACCGAATCCCCGACTATATTGAGGGTGCCGAAAGAGTTGCGCAGGAAAAAGGCGTTATAATCACCAATATTGGGCACGCTGGAGACGGTAACGTACACAGTCTCATAGCTATGGAAAAGCACTCCAGCGAAGACTGGCATACAACCTTGGATGCTATCATCGGAGATCTGATTGACATTGCCTTGAATCTCGGAGGTACCATCTCAGGAGAGCACGGTCTAGGTTTGGCAAAGAAACGTTATCTTGCTAGGCAAGTGGGAGAGACCCAGGTTGAGTTGATGAGGGCCATTAAGAGGGGTTTTGATCCCCATAATATCCTGAACCCAGGGAAGGTCTTCGATATTGTCTGATAACTTGGTTTCATTTAAGCATGTGAATCCCGCTCGACAGGCACAACTCTTTCAACGCCTGGATCTGGTCTGGAGTAAAATGCAGGAGATGTTGTTCCTCCAGAGAACGCTCACTGAGAACAAGATAGAAAAGGGGACATGGCACATTTTCGAGTTATTCAACTATATAGGGGAATCTTTCTCATGGACTCCTTCATAGAGTTCGCCACCATCAGGGATATTGTAGTTTGAAAATACTGGGTCTAACAAACCTTAGAACACATTTAATATTCTAACAGTCAACCCTGTAAACGAGTCCACATGCTGTACTCCACTCTCGTCAAGTTCTACATGAGACTTGAAGCCACTACCAAGAGGCTGGAGATGACGGACATCCTAGCTGAACTCTTCGTAGCAGCCGAACCAGATGATCTTGAGCGTCTGATCTATTTGACTCAAGGGAAGATCCACCCGGATTGGACGGGAGAGCCAGAGATCGGGATGGCAGAGAAGATGGTTGTGGCAACCATCGCAAGGGCATCTGGACTGAGCAAAGCCAAAGTAGAATCTATACTTTCCAAGATCGGAGACGTTGGCTTGGCGGCTGAGATGATACTCAAAGATAAGCGACAGGTGATGTTTGGCCAAAAATCGCCTTCAGTCTTCGATGTATACAACGTATTTGACCAGATTGCCAAGGAATCTGGAAAAGGAAGTAGCAGCAGGAAAATAGGTCGTCTTGTGAAAGTGATGATGAGTACCTCGCCTCTCGGAGCTCGCTATCTTGCCAGAACCGTGGTGGGCACCCTTAGGCTTGGCGTCGGAGACATGACGATACTCGATGCCTTGTCCTTGGCCTTCACGGGTTCCTCGGAGAACAGAGGGCAGTTAGAGCGAGCGTATAATCTAACCAGCGACCTCGGTGCTGTCGCTAGGACTCTTGCGGAGGAAGGGCTGGAGAGTGTATCCGATGCCAAAATTGTCCTTGGAAAGCCCATCCGAATGATGCTTGCTCAAAGGCTCTCAACTCCAGAGGAGATCCTCGAGAAGTTGGAGAACTTCTCCGCAGAGTACAAGCTGGATGGAGAGAGGTTTCAGATCCACAAGGACGGTGACTCCGTCCAGATCTTCTCCCGCAGACTGGAGAACATCACGTTGATGTATCCGGATGCAGTAGAGATGGTCTCATCTCATGTAAAGGTTGAACACGCAGTACTTGAGGGGGAGGCGGTCGCAATAGACGCTGATTCGGGGGAGATCAAATCGTTTCAGACCCTAATGCGGCGGAGGAGGAAACACCGCATTGAAGAGATGGCAGAGAAGTTCCCAATCGCAGTGTTTCTCTTTGAGTGTCTCTATGTAGACGGGGAGGACCTGACCCTTGAGCCTTACATGCGTAGGCGGGAGATGCTTCAAGATATCGTCGATGAGACCGAGCGTTTCAAGTTGGTAAGGGCGCTCCAGACCTCTGAGATCTCACAGTTCGTGGACTTCTTCGAAGAGGCTATCTCTTTTGGCACAGAGGGGCTAGTAGTGAAATCAACGTCTGAGGACTCGATCTACCGAGCGGGGGCCCGCTCCTGGCTTTGGGTGAAGCTCAAGGCGAGTTATCAGAGCAAGATGGTGGAGCCAGTCGACCTCGTCGTAGTAGGGTCGTTCCGCGGTCGAGGCAGGCGTGCGGGGAGATATGGTGCTTTGCTAATGGCGTCCTATGATCCGGAGGAGGACATGTTTCGGACGGTTTGCAAGGTAGGCTCAGGCTTCACGGATGAAGATCTTTCAAACTTCCCAGAGCTGCTGGATGGAGACCGAGTCGAAGAAAAACCTGGAAATGTGGACTCTATGATTGATGCAGAAGTCTGGTTTAGGCCAACTGTTGTAATGGAGCTCCTGGGTGATGAGATCACCTTGAGCCCCATTCACACTTCCGCTTTCGAGCAACTAAGGAAAGAATCTGGGCTCGCCATAAGGTTCCCCAGATTTCTGCGCCTGAGGGATGATAAGGCTCCCCAGGACGCCACGACAGTTGATGAGATCGTGGACATGTACAGGGCTCAATTGAGGACTCCTTAGGAAAAATAACCGATGATTGACGAAATATTGGACAAAATAGACTACACCAAATAAGTCATTGAAGAGAGGAACAAGATAAACTCGGTCGTAAGAAATGAAGGCGATCTTGCTTACTTTCTAAAAGAGGAGCTTGAACCTATTAGGCTAATGCTGTGAAACACACAATGTAGAGCCTGATAGACCCACCATCTAAAGGAGAGAATGATGAGTGAAAGAACAGGATGAACCTGAACCTCAACGAGCACGCCTTACTGTGCCCATTGAGGAGAGCTGGGATATAGGGCTCTACGTTTCATGGTAGAGGAGGTTAACTTGTAGGGTCAAAAATCATATCCTATGAAGGGAAGATAACATCTATCCTCAACCTGTTGAGAGTTGTTTTCAACTTTTGATATACCCCCTAGAGGGAACTATCCTTTGCGCGCACCTTTATCACAGGGAGGAAGGGTCCCTCAGAATGACTAATTTGTCCAACTTTGCTTCTGATTGTTTCAGAGATATTTACGCGCATTACTGTAAAGTTCACTGATTATTGAAATCTTAAAAAGCATGGAATAGATCGATGATGCAAGGCGTCCGATATGAGCGAGGAAGTCTCGTTTAAAGATTTTAAGAAGTTAAATATACGGATAGGAACGGTCTCCGATACTGAGAGAGTCTCAGGTTCTGATAAACTCTACAAGATACAGGTGGATTTGGGAGACGAGACGCGACAAATTATCACTGGTCTAGTGGATCACTACGAACTGGATGAACTCCAAGGAAAGGTGATCACGGTGGTAACTAACCTAAAGCCTGCAAAAATCTTTGGGCATTGGTCCTATGGCATGCTCCTCGCAGCAGAGAATGATGACCATTTAGCGTTGCTAACAGTCGACCGGGACATTACCAACGGTGCAAAAGTAACTTGAGTTAAGGTCCCCATAGTTACTTGTTGCAAGATTGTATACACCCCGGGGCTTTTTCAATTTCTTGAATGGATTATATTTTTATTGAATGAAAAGATAGATATAGCAACTGAGAATTACTATGGTTGAACGTCTGTTAGGTGAGAGGTATGAAAGCGTTCGTCCTTATCAACACTGAACTTGGGCAGGAAGCTATTGTAGTGAAATCTTT
Source organism: Candidatus Bathyarchaeota archaeon (assembly GCA_002726865.1). The sequence continues at coordinate 2,658 of PBSW01000033.1, read as the reverse complement.
GAGCCACATCCAAGGTATCACTGATGTTCAGGCTCTCTACGGGATCTATGATGTCATAGCGGAAGTTGAAGCTGATTCCATGGACAAGGTCAAGGAAATCGTCTTCAACAACATCAGGAGGTTAGAGAACGTCAAGACCACCATCACCCTGATCGCCTACGGTGAAGGGATCAAGAGAAGCTAAACCAGAACCTCTCCGAACCGTACTGATGATCTATATCCTCCCGAGATTAATAGGACAAATTGGAGTATCATTTACCGTGGAGGTCAATAGGAGCAAGTATCTAACTATGAATTCCCCTTCGACTCATCTTTGAAATCCCAGAGATAGTTGAAATAACTCATGAACTAGTTCTTCAGACAAGCCCCCTGTTTAAAGAATGACTTGGATTTTATATCTGTTAATCGCACGCGCAAACGGGTCTTGTAACTGATCCATTTCAGATGAGGTACGACGCTAGTTTCTAGAGATTTACCTATGATGGAAGTGAGCCCTTGAAAGAAGGTAAGGTCTATCTCTCAAATTCGCTCTTATCAATAGGTGTCACAGTGTATTCGACTTCACGTATGCCCCTTAGAACCTTGACCCGGGAGATAAAGTCCAGGACTTTCTCGTATTCGTTTCTGACCATAAAGATCTCGACACAGTAACCCGTACCGACATGGAGATGCATGTTGCCGAAGATGCTATCCTCATACTCATGTCTGAGATCCATTAAGGTGGAGTTCAATGCGTGCTGCTTCCTATCAAATATCACTGTGATTGTGGATACTATCTGCCCTTGCTTCATTTTCACGAGGGCAAACTTCGAAAGGGTATCTCTAACCGCCATCCTGATAGCTTCTGAACGGCTCGAATAACCCGTGTTTTTCACAAATAGGTCAAATCGAACTAATAGATCGTGGCTTAGTGATACGCTTATAACAGTCAATTCACTCATATTAAAATAAGTCCTGGATTTTATTAAATATTATTAAAAACAACCCCCTTTATAGCGTTAAATTCATAAGGGTCAATGTTCTCAGTCAGCAGAATAGGGGGATAAGAGGCATATCAGAAAACGGTCACAACCATATCCCCAAGCCCTCTTCCAACCAAGTTCACGTTCACAAACACTCAAATGAGGGTTGGGAGGCTCTCGCAATTTCCGTTATCACCATGGTTCTGGGACTCGGCTTAAACTATTCCCGGGGTCAATCTCTCGTCTCCGATCTGTTATTGGTCTCCACGATGATACTCTCTGGATATACCATCGCAGAATTGGGTGTAAGGCGCTTAATTGAGGGGCGAATCAACATCAACTTATTGATTACAATCGCGTCGATAGGCGCGTTCGTCATAGGGCATCTCGAGGAGGCCGCAGCAGTGGTTTTTTTGTTCAATATTGCAGAGAGGCTGGAGGATTATGCTGCAGATCGTGCGCGTCACTCCATCGAATCCCTGATGGATCTGAAACCTGAGAACGCGACCATTAGGCGGGATGGAGAGGAGGTTTCTGTCTCCATCCAAGAGGTCTCTCCCGGGGAAGTATTTGTCCTAAGGCCTGGAGACAGAGTCCCCCTTGATGGTGTGGTCATTGAAGGAGCTTCTAGCATCAACCAGGCAACTATAACTGGCGAGTCTGCACCAATTTCTAAAGTTGAAGGGGCGGACGTTTTTGCAGGCACCATCAATATTGATGGGTTCCTTGTGGTGCGAGTCAGCAAGATGGCTGATGAGACTTTTCTCGCCAGGATACTAAAACTAGTGAGGGAGGCAGAAGAGAGCCGTTCCCCGACAGAAGCGTTTGTGGATCGTTTCGCTAGATTCTATACGCCGGCGGTGATTATACTCGCAATCCTTGTGGCAACTATCCCTCCAATAATCCTACAGGAACCATTTAGTGATTGGATCTATCGTGCCCTTGTGGTGCTCGTAGTGGCTTGTCCCTGTGCTCTCTCCATCTCAACTCCTGTGGCCATGGTCTCTGCCATTACAAGCGCTAGCAGGAATGGTATACTTGTCAAGGGAAGCACATTTCTAGAGAGAATGAACGATGTAAAAGCCATTGCTTTCGACAAGACGGGAACATTGACTCAAGGTGAGTTGGAGGTTACAGATATCATTTCATTTGACCTCACCGAGGAAGAGATATTGAGGCTGGCTGTCTCTCTCGAAGTAAAGGCCGAACATCCAATAGCAAAAGCGATCCTAGCTAAAGCCGAGGCTGCGGGAATCAAACCAGTAAAGACCACTGACTTCAAAGCTTACGTTGGACGTGGAGTAAAAGTGTGCATCGACGGGAAGACATTTTGCATCGGTAATCTCCGCCTCCTTAAGGAACTGGGTATCGTTCCCCTTGAAGGCATCGTTGAGAAACTCGAGGCGAAAGGGAAAACTGTGGTACTTGTCTCTGAGGATGACTATACTATAGGTGTTATCGCCCTAATGGATAAGATTAGAGATGAGGCACCGCAGACAATCGCGGAATTGAGAACGCGTGGCCTGGAGGTCCAAATGCTCACAGGGGATAACGCCCTTACTGCTAAAGCAATAGCCGAGAAACTGGATATGGGAGGTTATATGTCTCATCTTCTCCCCGATGAAAAGCTTGAAGCCATCGAGAATTTGAGGTCCAAATATGGGCAGGTGGCGATGGTTGGTGACGGCGTGAACGA
>PBSW01000032.1 GCA_002726865.1 Candidatus Bathyarchaeota archaeon | reverse complement strand
CAAGCTGAAGTAAAGGAATCAAAGCCAGCTTCACAAGCTGAAGTAAAGGAATCAAAGCCAGCTTCACAAGCTGAAGTAAAGGATACAGTGACAGATTCCGAGACCGAGGGCGTCTCTAAAGACTCTTCTTCACTCGAGCAAGGTAAGTCGGGGTAGACTTTCATCGACGAATGAATCCATGCTATCATCAATCTCTTTGCCCTTCAAAACCTCGGATAAAGGATCGTAACTGTCGAACTTGGTTCTACTTAATCCAGAAGCTAGAAGAACAGCAGTCGTACTTGATTTACTATTTGTACTCAAGCCGTATTGTACTCCAACCTTTCCGCGTCCCAGTAGTGAATGTACGTGGGCCACAGAACTGGCCACGTCGGCAGTAGATATCGACGCATCGCTTGAAAGATGAAGAATCGCACTCTCCGCATCATCGATATTTCCAATTTGGCCAACAGATTGGATAGCTTCCATAACTGCTGCTTCTACTCGATTGAGTGCTGTGGAGGAACCAAGGCCTAGGACAGAATAGCCTGTAGAAGAGTTCGTTTCTGCAACCTTGGCTAACCCAACATTCTGAGGTCCATTAGTCGTAGATGTAAGGAGTGCACTGAGTGCTGCCACTATCTTGGTGTTTATGGCTGCATATGCTGACAAAAGAGGCGTCCGCGGTGAGTATTCTAAGAACATATCATTATCAATTGCAATGACCGCATCTGCCAATTTCTTCAGTTTATTCAAAGAAAGTGCAGAGTAGAAGTGGCGACTTTTCTCGAACTTGAAGGGCATAACTACGACTGCAACTAACATTTTTCCACAATCATGAACTATTTGGCTTATTGCTGGAGTAAGAGCAGATCCAACCGCTCCGCCAAGACCTGAAACTATGATAACTACACCTGCGTCGCTAAGCATATTTCGAATTTGATTGAGGTGGCTGTGAGCTAATCCGCGAATGGAACTGACAGACATTCTCCCTCGAAAAGGGAGATCAACCAGAATCTTATCAGCCTGTTGAGAATCAGAGAAATCTTCCTTATCAGTACTCACCATAAGGAACTGATGAATAGGAACTTTAGCGCTTACAATTTCCGTTCCAATCCGGCAACCAGCAGTACCTATACCGATGCAGATCGTCTTTTCTGATGATACCATCTTTGTAGGTTCACTTGAGGGACTCTCCCATGTGGAGGCATTCATTAGATGTTCTTCTGTAAAGAATCACTTAATTGCCATGCGACTGAAAAGGTTTAACCGATGCTGAATCTGTTTTCACACAATCTTCATTCTTCACAGTTCCAATAAGACAATTGCTTGATGTTGACATGACTTTGACCTTGACTTTCACGCCAAGCATGTCTCTTGACGACAATTGCAAGAAAACAGGCTTATACGCAAAGTTTCGCCCAATAAATCCTCCCCGTACCTTCTCATCAATGAGCACAGATCCTTCATAACCTAACCATTGATCATTTTGTTTCTGCGAAATAGCTCGCACGATCTTATGAAGCGACTGCGTTCGTTCCTTTATAATCTCAGGACGCACTTGGACCATTTTGGCAGCTCTAGTTCCCATCCGAGGGCTAAATCGAGAGAGATTGACTGTATCTGGATGAACTGTTTTTAGTAGATTAACCGAAGATTCAAAGTCCTCTTCCGTCTCTCCTGGAAAACCCACAATAATATCTGTGCTTAGAGCTATCTTCGGAAATTTGTTTCGAAAAGCAGACACTATATCGAGAAAATCTTCAGCATTGTGGCCTCGCGACATCGAACGAAGAATTTCATCGCTACCACTCTGAACTGGGAGGTGAAGAAATTTGAAAACTTTGGGACTGCGATAAGCTTCTATTAGGTTATGGTGAATCTTCATGATAAAGAGCGGATTCATCATTCCTACCCTTATGAGGAAGTCTCCTTTACTGTGAGTAACAGCAGTTACGAGATAAGCCATATTGGTACCTATGTCATGACCATACGGTCCATTATCTGTAGAAGTTAGCCAAATCTCTTTGTACCCCGTATTCACAGCTGTCTGAACTTGTTTGACGACCATTTTGGGGGAGAAGCTGGAGAGATGTCCCTTTGCCAACTTTGTTGCACAGAATGAGCAGTGACTCAGGCAACCTGTAGCTACTTGTATTACATCTATGACTTTTGAGGTTCTAACCTTTGGAAGGAGAAGCTTAGGCCTAAGATCATCTTCAAGATGAAGAATTCTTTTGCCATTCAGACTACCATGAACGACGTCCAGAGTTTTTTCTAGAGAACGAGGCCCAATCATCGAAGCTGATGGATCTAGTTTCTCAATGATCTCCTTTTCATTTTTCGGTAAACAACCGGCTACAATTAACGGCTTGCCAGTCTTTGAGAGCTCTCGAATTCGATGTAACATTCTTTGCTCAGTGGCAGTTTTCACCGTGCAAGTAATGATGATATTGAGATCAGGACTTGTATACCGACTATGAATGTCACCATGTCTTTCTACATGGAACTTAGCGTCACTTAGTATTCCTTTGACGATCTCAGAATCAGATAGACTTGCACTGCATCCATAGCTCTCAAGATGAATACTAGGAGTCTTGTCAGTCACTTGAGAATCATCACTGCGAGCCACCGCCAATTGGAGGAAGAATTACAATCTCGTCTCCTCCCTTGAGAACAACCAGGCCAAATTTATCTTCCTCGACCGTCTGACCATTCACTAGTATTGTCAGACCTTCCCTCAAGCGATCATCTCTAAAGACAAACTCCTCAAGCTTAGATCCATGTGTCTGAGCTATCTTTTTGATTGCTTGCTCTATAGTTATCCTCGGGCCAAGAACTATAATTTCCTCCTTCATTCCCGTAATTTCCCGCATAATCGCAAAATATTTCACAGTTACTGAGCTCTGTCCCTCTTGCGAAGGTGAATTGTCATCTTTTCTAGCTGTCATGATCAATTTCTTATAATTATCTGGATATGAAAAGATAGTACAAAACACAAAGCCTAGGGATCACATCTTACACCACTACATTACGTGTTTGACGTACTTGCAATGCGTATTTTCCGCCAATTCAAGCTAATACTGCGAGGATGTGAGGCTTGGACTTCATTTAGTCTGCCGACTGTTGTGAATTTGGGTCGAGCTCTTAATTCATTTGGATTACTGAGTGCTATTTCTCCAATACGATTCAGGGCTCCAGCATACGTATTTAGATTTTCCACAGCCTCAGTCTCTGTTGGCTCTATCATCATAGCTTCTTGGATGGTCAATGGGAAATAGATCGTTGGGGCATGCAATCCATCGTCAAGTAGAGACTTTGCTAGATCAGTTGCTCGTGTTCCGACTTTATCTCGTAATGGTTTAGCACTAACCACAAACTCGTGCTTTCTGGGTAGTCCTTGGTTGTAAGGGAGATCATATGACTTTTTCGATAGTTTTTGCAGTAGGTAGTTGGCAGCTAAGACAGCCTGTCCCGAAACTTGTCTGAGCCCTTCTTCCCCTAACATCATGATGTATACATATGCTCTAAAAAGCACTCCTATGTTTCCATAGAAATCTTTGATCTTTCCGATGCTTTTTGGCATGTTAGACTCGTCAAAAAAATAACGTTCACCATCATGTTCAATAAGAGGAATAGGAAGAAATTCCTCAAGCTCTTTCACTACTGCTACTGGACCAGCTCCGGGACCTCCACCGCCATGAGGAGTAGAAAAAGTCTTGTGAAGGTTCAAATGCACTATATCAAATCCCAGGTCACAAGGTCTGACTCGACCAAGGAGTGCATTCATATTTGCTCCATCATAGTACATGAGTCCTCCAGCATCATGGATTATTCCCGCGATTTGCTCAACGTTCTTCTCGAATAGACCATAAGTGTTGGGAACTGTGAGCATCATTCCAGCAGTATGTTTGGAAACTACGTTCTCGACTGCTTTAACGTCAACCAGTCCTTCTGTATCAGAGGGGATTTTAACAACGTTGAATCCCGCGTTTGCTGCACTTGCTGGATTTGTTCCATGCGCGGAGTCGGGAACTAACATTTCATTACGGTCATTTTCTTCTCTCTCTTGGTTTCGCTTCTGCATTATTAGGGCGCCCACAAATTCTCCCTGGGCACCAGCAGCTGGTGCAAGAGATACCCGCTTAGCACCACTAATCTCTTCTAGCATCTTAGAAAGCTCGTACAGGATTTTCAGAATTCCCTGGACAGTTTCAGGAGATTGGTTGGGATGACTTCTCGTGATCTTTGGGTTTATTGCAAGACATTCTGCGATCTTTGGATTGTATTTCATCGTACAGCTGCCAAGAGGATACATTCCTAGATCGACAGCAAAATTCATCTGAGAGAGACGAGTAAAATGCCTGACAACTTGAGGTTCTGATAGGGAAGGCAGGTCTAGGTCATTTTCTCTTTTCATGAGTTCAGGTATACAATTCAGGGCCTTTTTTTCTTCTGTTCCTTCTATTCTAGGAAGGGAATGTCCCAGTCTCCCTTTCTGGCTCTGCTCAATCAAGAGAGGTTCATTCCAGATTGCTTGTTGGTAGTGATTACGGGTGGTCATAATCATCAAACATCCTAATCTCTTAGTTCTGAAGACAATGCAAGAACTAATTGCTCGATTTCTTCTCTCTTATGAATCTCAGTTACACAAAAGAGGGCAGAATCTTTAAGGCCTTTGAAATATTGTCCCAGAGGATATGCTGCGTGGATACCTCTAAGGCCTAGCCGTAGATGTAGGTCTGTCGTAGCCCTTTGTTTTTCCTTCTTCCCTAAAACCTCGACTACAAACTCTTTGAAGAATGCCCCCGTGAACAGCGGGGATCTTACTTCATCCAGGGACGCGATTTGTTCAGCTGCTAGATGGGAATTTGAAAGAATTTTTGCACCGATCTTCCTAAGGCCTTCACCTCCAATAAGTGAAAGATATGCAGCTACACTTACTGCTAATAGTGATTGGTTCGTACAGATATTAGATGTAGCTCCCTCTCGCCTGATGTGCTGTTCGCGCGTTTGAAGGATCATACTGAAACCCCTTTGACCATTTTCTTGAGTGGAAGTTAGACCGATTATTCTGCCAGGCATTTCGCGCAGGAATGATAAGTCTCCGCGTGCCGCGAAGACCCCAATAGTAGGTCCCCCAAAGTTCATGTGAAGTCCAATTGACTGTCCATCTCCAACTACAATATCTGCTCCATAATCGCCAGGAGACTTTAGGACTCCAAGAGAAATCGGATCGATCCCTACGATCATTAGAGCATCCCGTGAATGGATCTCCTCTGCTAACGACGCCCCTTGCGTCTCGATTACTCCAAAGAAATTTGGATTTTCAATGTAAACTGCTGCTGTATTGTCATCAAAAAGGTCTAGTATTTTCTCTGTACTCGACTCTCCAGTCTGCCAGTCAAAATCTGCTACCTTGATCTCTATGCTTAGAGGTTTGCAATAGGTCTGAAGAACATCAAGACGTTTGGGACCACATGAGGCTGAGACAACGATATTTCGTTTGCGTTTTACTCTTACCGCCATCCTGGCCGCTTCCCCTAATGCGGACGCCCAATCATACATGGAACAGTTGGCGGCATCCATGCCTGTAATATCACAAATAAGGCTCTGATACTCAAAAAGGGTCTGAAGCATTCCTTGACTTATTTCAGGTTGATACGGAGTGTACGCAGTGTAGAACTCAGATCTCGACGTGATCGCATCCACTGCAGCGGGGACATAATGTGGTGCTATGCCTCCCCCAAGAAAACAAGGATATTCTGGATATGTTCTATTTTTGTTGAGGATTTTCTCAACATTACTAGATAACTCCCACTCAGTTGAAGAGGGGGGTAGTTTCAGAGGTTTAGACAGACGAAGGTGTTCTGGAATATCTGAAAAGAGTTCCTCAATTGAGCTAACGCCAATCTCATTAAGCATTTGACGCGTTATGTGATCAGGAGAATTGGGCAGGTAATGATGCCTTGTTTTTTCTATCTTAACCAGTTAGTGGTCACACTAACCCCTTGATATCATAATGCTAGATAAAAAGCCCTCCACCAAGGAAAGCAATAAACCAAACAGAGTGGCGCAAGGAATTGCTTATAGGTTATAGTAGTTGTCCGAAATTGGATCCATTGACTCTCGTTAACGTTGAGGAACCACGAAAACCCAACTTCATTGACGAATGGCTTGTGGAATATTTTATTGACTATGCTATTCCATCTAAACGACTGGGTTTTGGAAAGACCCCTGCTATTCTAATTATAGACTTCCAGAAGAACATTCGAGAAACTGGTCTTATAGGAAGAGCAATTCAGAATACTGCAATCCTTCTAGAGAAGGCAAGAGAGAAACATATTCCACTGTTTTACAGTGTTATAGGTTTCAGAGCAGATATGAAGGATTTTGTGCCAAACAAAATGGCTACGTTGACCGGACATATTGTGGGAACAGATAGTGTAGAAGTGATCGATAAATTGGAACCCAAAGACGACGACGTAATCATTACGAAGAAGACGAATTCAATGTTTATTGGTACGGACTTGGCGCTTTACCTAAACCGAATGAGAGTCGATACTCTTATCATAACTGGCTGTCATACTGGAGGTTGCGTCAGAGCCAGTGCTACTGATTCATATAGCTTGGGTTATCGAACTATTCTCCCTGAGGAATGCGTTGGTGACGGAAAAGGCCTCATTCCTCATAAATCTAATTTGTGTGATCTTCACATACGGGGAGCAGACGTCATTACAATTCGTGAAACAATGGAATATCTAGATCAATTCTGAGGAAAGAACCAGTCTCTCTAAAGAGTGAACAGGTATTCAAGCACTTGGGTAATGTTTCCCAATTAATAAAAAACCACCATCTTTCTTATCATCGTTAGTACCGCTTCTGAGTTGTTGGTCCAGGAAATCATATTAAGACTAGACTAGATAGCCAATCCTTCCCCAAATATTACAGATTTCTTTACATAATTACTTAGTAAATATAAGCAATTCAACAGAATATTTAATAGAGTAACGTAAACTCGCTACTTGTCGTTCATCTTGTCAATGGCCTTTGTCCTTATCAATGCAGACCTTGGAGCAGAGGAAGATCTGGTCAAAGAGCTGAGAAGTATCGAGAACGTGAAAGAAGTCTTCGTAGTCTACGGCGTCTATGACATTGTCGCAAAGATAGAGGGTCCATCAATGGAAAAAGTGAAAGAGACTATTACCTGGAAGATTCGTCGATTAGAGAAGGTAAGATCTACCTTAACCATGATAGTAGTAGAGAGCTAACACTACCTTTTGCAATGCCATCTTGGAATCGATGATACTGATAGCCAAGCTGGGGGATGTACCACATACATCGCTTCGTTAATTATAGAAAAGCTAGGTAAATTAGGCGCACAGTTTACTGACTATCCGAATCTGATTAGGCTAAATCCTAACATCCCCTATAAAACACGTGGAAACGCAGCGATAGCATTACGGTTCAAAGTTCCAGCGCCTGAGAAAGCTTTTGCAGCAGCAAAATGGATTCTACGAAATTCGTTATTACCCACTGATCCATTAAACCAAAAACCTGAACCCGGTCTTGTCCTCTTCATAGGGGACAGGATCCCTTCCATGCTAAGAATTTTTTCTCAAGAAGCCTTGCAGACTGTCCTCTCTATATCAAGAGCTCGAGATTTGATTAAACAATTGCATCTGAGATCCTTTTCAACTAACGGTGGAAGAGGGTTGATAGGTGCAGTTGCTGCTATAGGAAATCCTCTCAATGAAGATCACACTTTTGAGTTAATCTGTTATAGACACCCCAAAAATTGGGGCTTTCTTCGTAAAATAGGTAAAGCTTCGGTCTTCGAGATGGACTCGGTCTTCCGCTCTAGTACATTCAATAATTCGGATCCGAAGTCGTCACGAATATTAATTGCTCCGCGGGGACCAGATCCAGTACTTCTAGGCATTAGAGGCGAAACTCCATCTAGCCTTATGAATGCCATCCGGATGTTAGATTTGGATGAGCAAGTGCAAGGATATGTAATCTATAGGAGCAATCAGGGGACATCTGAACATTTACAAACGCTCAAAGGGTTACAGCCACACGAGGCTGGTAGTGTTCGCGGTACGGTAATGGATCATCCACGGATTGAGCGTGGGGGCCACGTCTTTTTTGAGCTTTCTACAAAACTGGGATCGCTGAAATGTGCAGCATATGAACCATCAGATTCCTTACGTCAAAAAGTATTATTGCTCGAAAAAGGCGATAGAGTTCAAGTCGGAGGCGGCATTCGACCCGCGAGCAGTACTGATGCTTTGGTCCTAAATCTGGAGTTTCTACTAGTAGAAGAATGTATACCGGTCTATAGGACATTCAACCCTCTTTGCCTTGCCTGTGGAGGCAGCATGACTTCTATGGGTTATCGCCAAGGGCTTCGATGTCGCAAATGCCGTGCCCGCGTTCCGCCTATACCTAAACTTAGAGTCACCCAACCAAGGAACATAGCCCCTGGCTTTTACCTTCCACCTCCTCGATCCCAGAGACATTTAACCAAGCCAATAAAGCGTTTTGGGAAAGAACGCCGACGGCCATATAGACGTCTTTTGGAGGCATGGTATGGCAATGTGTCTAGTTTATGAAAATTTTCTAACATAGAGTAATTGTAAATTATGGGATCAAATAATACTCGTTGTTTTCTTCTGTTAAGATTACGAAAAAAGAAATCGAAGTTGATAACCAATGCACCGACCACTTGTTCCCCTTCCTTTGGAATTTTACCAAAGAGAAACAGCTGATGTAGCCAAAGCTTTGCTTGGAAAGGTGGTCATACACGAGTCGGACTCCCAGCTTCTCTCAGGCCGTATAGTCGAGGTCGAAGCCTATGGAGGAAAGGAGGATCCAGCTAGCCACGCCCACCGAAATAAGACGTCGCGAAATTCTGTAATGTTTGGAAGACCAGGACGTGCTTACATTTACTTCATCTATGGAACCCACTACTGCCTTAACGTAGTCGCTCACGATGTTGGCGTTCCGGGGGCTGCGCTAATAAGAGCACTAGAGCCTTTGGATGGGATTGCATTAATGAAAAAGAACCGTGGAATTCAGGATACACGGCAATTAATGGCTGGTCCAGGAAGACTAACAAAAGCTCTTAATATAGGAATCAAAATGAGTGGGGTCGATCTTACGAGATCAAAGAAGCTATTCATAACTGAGGATAAAAGCTACAAAGAGATCAACATTGATTCCTCTCCTCGCATTGGAATTAGAGTAGGAATGGATAGAGCCTGGAGATTCAATGTACGAGGAAACCAATTCGTCTCTAGGAGATGAAATATTCCTCAAGGTCATGGAATCTAGTCACGATCTCCTTCGCAATCTTAGTCATGGCACGAAAAAGTCAACGTGATTGGAAACATACATTATAGACTTGGTCAATAAAGCAGCCTCGAATCCCTAGGATGTTACGGATCTTGACAATGTGAAAATACTAATGTGAAAACACTATACACAATGCAGAAAAATCCTCAATGTTACCTGCTGATTTAGATGACAAAAGTGATCGCTTTCGATTGGGACGGTGTACTTCTAGATTCACGAGTGCAAGTTCTCAAAGTCTATAATCGAATCTTGGATAATTTCGACCTTCCTCCAGTGACCATGGACTTCCTGAGGAGTAAAGGGAGCTCTAGATGGTACACCTTCTACGAAAGGATGGGAATACATGAAAAAGACTGGCCAGAGGCAGATCGACTCTGGATAGAGTTCTACAAAGGGTACAATCCACAGCTATATTCTGATGCTCGACCTGTATTATCTTACCTAAAACAAGAATCAAAAAACAAGATTGCATTAGTTTCAAATGGCCAAGAAGCTCGAGTTATGCGCGAATTGGTGAAGTTTGGTGTACAAAACTATTTCGATATTACTGCCTTTAGTACTCAAAAAGATATGATGAAGCCATCGCCATTTCTGATTCTTGGGGTAATAAAGAAGGTTAAGGTTGAACCACACGAGGTTCTCTATGTAGGGGACACACCTGAAGATATCTTGGCAGCTAAAGCGGCAGGAGTTAGCTCAGCTGCTATTTCAGAAGGTTTTGCCACGAGAGAACGATTGTTTGCTGAAACACCTAATTATCTGTTCAATAGCCTGAGCAAGATGGCAGAGAGTCTTTACGGCTATCGAGTTCCTCCTTTGTGATTAACTAAACACAGATTTCATATATCGATAAAGGTTAAGTAAGCTAGACGAACGATAATAACTCAGCCGGCCATAGGGGCGGGGTCCCACCCGGTCTCGTTCCGAACCCGGAAGTTAAACCCGTCACCGCCATCGTGTTAGTGAGGTCCGGAAGGTCTCGCGAAGCGGTGGTGCCGGCGCCTCATATTGTCATGATTTCTCTTCAAAGAAGGGAGAGCAAAGCTGATAATGGATGGTGAATTGGGGCTGTTAGAGCGGCAAAATCCCTTAACTTCCAAAGGTTGTCGCTTAGTGGGTCGGTAGCTCAGCCAGGTAGAGCATGGGAATGCTCCTAAAGCATCGGGCTTTTAACCCGGGGGTCGCGGGTCCGAATCCCGCCCGACCCGCTCATTTCTTATTGAGCTAGCAAAAGGAGGTTTCACTTGAGATGCAGCGTATAAACATGGTTAAGGCTCATGCGCGCACATTGGGAAGGACGTACTTTTGTTCGCGCCATATCTTCTTCATTTCGATAAAGGTTTCAGTGTGGAGGACGCCTTTTATGCGGCCGATCTTTGAAGAGACTACCTCGTGCAATTCTTCTAGGGAACGAGATTTCGCCTCGACAATTAGGTCGAACCTGCCTGTCACCTCAATTATTTGTCTTACTTCAGGTAGCTCTGTCAGGTCTTTCATAATCGTCTCACTAAATCTTGAATCAATATTCAGACCTGTGACTACCGTCACAAAGTAGCCTAGCTTCTCCTCATTTATTTCCGCCGTAAATCTCTTTATTATATTCCGTTTGATCAGCCGCTTGATTCTGCTGTATACGACTGAGGAATTTACATTAATTTTCTTGCTGAGTCTTGGGACTGATAAGCTAGCGTCTTTGATTAGCTCTGTCAAGATTTTGATGTCTATGTCATCAATTTTCCCCAAGTACTTCTCCCTGTACCTCAAACTTTTTAGAAAAGAAGTTAATAAACTTAAATCTTTATCATTATTTTGAAAGGAAATGACCACGCTGTTCTTTTTCTAGAATAGTTTACTAGCTAAATGTAATTCTCTTTAACTAGCATTTCAGCCGTGAGTACAGCTCCTTTAGCTGCACCCATTCTTGTATTATGGCTTACCAGTACATATTTGATACCATTCTTCATCGCATCGTCTTCTCTTATGCGTCCCACGACAGTAGCCATTCCACCATGGGTGTCTCTGTCTCTGCGCGGTTGAGGTCTGTACGGATCCTCTTGTAAGACTATCATCCGTTCTGGTGCACTGGGAAGGCCGCTCTTGTCAAGAACAGAAGCAAAAGAGTTCATGGCTTTCTTCACTTCTCCAGGGGGACATGGCTTCTCAGTTGAAACAAAGACTGACTCGGTGTGACCATCTTTTACATTTACACGCATACAGGTGCAGCTAATCTTTACCGACGCGGCTTGAATACCTTCAGCTTCCACCGTTCCTAGGATTTTTCTACCCTCATGCATTACTTTCTCTTCCTCTTTCGGTATGAAAGGAATCACGTTGTCAATTATGTCAAGTGCTCTGACGCCAGGGCTTCTTCCTGCTCCTGAAAGAGCTTGGAGAGACGTCATCAATACGGCCTTCAATCCAAATTCGTCTAGCAGTGGCTTGAGCGTAACTGCGAGACCAGTGACTGTACAGTTGGGAATTGGAGCAACGAAGCCTTTCCACCCTCTCCGTAATCTCTGGTGGGTGATGAGCTTTGCATGATCAGAGTTGATCCCTGGAATTAGAAGAGGAACGTCTTCTTCATATCTAAAGGCGGAGGCAGTGCTTATGACCGGGGTCGTTTTTGCAAAATGTGTCTCCAAGAGCAAGGCGCTATCAGACTCTACTCCTGTAAAAATAACGTCGTAGTCCGAAGCTTTCAGCTTTTCGGCGTCTTGAACTTGTAAGTTTGCCCATTCTTCTGGCAGTTGTTCTTCGCAATACCAACGTAAAGCTCCAGCGTCATCCTGGAGAGCTTCAGCATAAGATTTACCCGCAGAACGTCCTGAGGCAGCAAGACCGCTGACGCGAAACCATGGATGGCCGAGAAGGGATCCGAGAAATTGCTGGCCTACAATTCCAGTAGCTCCTACTACAGCTGCATTCAGCACAGAAATATTATCACGATTGGTCTTAATTACTTTTACACGGTAGGACTTCAAGCTACACAGGGTCTTGAACTTCTGCAGTTTTTGACAGGAGTAGTTACTCGACGCCTTGTTTAGTAATTATTCATCTCTAGCTTGAACTTTTTGTGAATTACGCGGAGAGCTTCTTCACAGTCTTGCTCTTGCACTGCAAAGGAGATGTTAAGCTCAGAAGATCCTTGAGCAACCATTCTCACGTTTATACCATGTGATGCAACTGCACCAAAAACCTTAGCTGCTATTCCCGGTGTGCCTCTCATTCCGGCGCCAAGTACAGAAATGACACTGACATTGTCTTCAGCCCTAACTTCTCTGATTAACCCTTTTCCCAGGAAAGCTATCTCAAGTACGCTTACAGTTCGCGCAGAAAGGTTCCGACTGACTAGAAACGTGATGTTTGCCTCAGATACGCTCTGTGAGATCATGAGGATGTTGATTCCATTCTTTCCCAGTATATCGAATATACGACCGGCCATCCCCGGCCTACCGACCATTTCTGTACCTGAGACATTTATCATTGCCACATCTCTAATGAGTCCAAGAGCTTTTACTATTCGCTTGGAGGGAACCATCTCAGTTTCGGCAATAAGAGTTCCAGAGCTCTTTGGATTGAAGGTATTTTTGATCCGTATTGGTATTTTTTTCTCTGCAGCTGGAATAAGGGCCTTGGGATGCATTGCTTTAGCCCCGAAAGCTACCATTTCGATCGCTTCTAAGTAAGAAATAGTGGAAAGTAGGCGAGCCTCAGGGACAAGTCGCGGATCCGAAGTCATAAAGCCATCCACATCTGTCAAGATCCAGACCTCATCGAAATCTAGAGAATCACCTATTATGGTAGCCGTATAATCGGAACCTCCTCTTCCCAGAGTAGTGTAATTTCCATTTTGATTTGCCGCTACAAATCCTGTAATTACCGGGATAGTCTCCCTGCGCAATATTTTTCCAACTTCTCGTCTTACACTTTCGCGTGTCTGCTCTTTCAGAGGGCTAGCATCCCCAAAAATGTCGTCAGTAACGATCCCTGCTTCTTTTCCGGTGATTGACTTCGCCTTCAACCCGAGGTCTTGCAATACCATCTCAAATATTGGTACCAAAAGTTGTTCTCCAAACGAGAGGATATGGTCTTTTGAACGCGGTGTGAGCTCCCTTAGAATTGCTATACCTGTAAAAACCTCCTCGAGATCATGTAGTTGTTTCTTGAGCTTCTTCTCTGCTTGACGTTGCAAATCGGAGTTTTCTGTTCCAAGTTGTATTGCTAAAAGATGCCTTTCATACAGATCTCTGACGAATTTTTGTATGGGATCAGCACCTCTATTGCTCACCTCCGAAGCCATCGTTAACAAGCTGTCTGTAACTCCTTCCATGGCAGAACTTACTACAGTGATCTGGTTCTGAGTACTCTCCTTGGCAACGATCTCAGCAGCGCGTCTGATCATAGTTCCATTAGCAACAGAACTTCCGCCGAATTTCATGACGATCTTCATTCGAATCACCCGCTCACAAGTCTCTCCCGAATAGCTAGCATATCGCGCAAAATAGCTGAAGCTGTTTCTAGGCCTCCCGCACCTTTCCCAATAACTATTTCTTCACCTACGAATTCAGAGATTAACCTAATGCCGTTTAGAGCTTCCTTCACGCAGAGTGGATCTGTATAGGCAATCTCAATAGGCTTTACCGTTAGATGATCGCCCTCTGTTGTTCCAACCAAACGGATCGCATTTCCCTTCTTTCTGGCACGTTGAATATCTTTCTGAGTAATTTCTCTGATGCCAGTGATTGAAACATCCTTGATAGTGGAACGTTTAGCCATGAGCCAATTTGCGGTTATGACAAGTTTAGCGGCGGTATCATAACCATCTATATCTAGACTCGGATCGGTTTCTGCGTAGCCCAGTTCTTGGGCAAGTTGAAGGGATTCATTGAAGCTTTTTCCATCTTGCTCCATTCGAGTCAAGATGAAATTTGTGGTCCCATTTAGAATGCCCTGTATAGCGGTTATCTTATCCGGGTTCAGACATGTCTTGCCGAATTCCAGGATTGGGGTCCCGCCACCAACTGTTCCACTAAAGCGAAGATGAACGCCGTGGTATTTTGCTGATTCGAGGAGAACCGGCATAGCCAGAGCTAGAGGGCCTTTGTTTGCAGTTATCACATTCATCTTGGAACGTAGTGCGCTTTCGATATGTAGGAGGCCTGGTTGTCCATCCCTAAGATTAGTGGGAGTCATCTCTACTACAACTTCTCCTTCAACTGAACGCAACAACTCCGTGGCGGACATTCCTTTATGGTAATCAGATCCTGACAGACTTAACGACCCTTTCTTTCTCTTTGCTTCAAGGGCTTTGGGTAGGTTGATGCCTCTAGGATCCATGAGGGCTCCTCTTTGATCTGCTATGCCTACAACACGAGGATTAAGGCCATAGCTGCTGGACAGCTCTCTTTCGCGAGCAATTAGAAGCTCAGATAGGCCTTGTCCAATTACTCCATAGCCTATCAAGATGAGGCGCAAGACGATGTGGTAACTGAAGCTTTCTTCGCTATTTTGCTTTTTTGGGCCAATGAAGAAATCAGATGTACAGCCAGTAGGCACCCGATGATTAGGAGGCCTTAACGTTGACGTGACTATCTTTCTAGTCGCAGTTTTCGTACAAGGTTACCTATTGAATATAGTATGAGTGAAGTTATGGTGAGCAAGATACCAATAATTCCTGTTGTAACTGCAATCAAAGATATGGGTATGCTGAAATAAGTAGATTCATTGTACAATATCAAAGTATACGTAAGGAGGGCAACGCCTAAAGCCATACTTATCAGGCCAGGCAGTCCGAGGTAAATTAACGGCCTTCTTTCCACCACAACCCGAAGAATGGCAGCTATTACATGGAAACCTTGGCCTACTACGCTGCGATCTCGGGAGGATCCATCATAACTACAAGTTATAGGAACTTCAACTATTCGTAATTTTCTTGTTCCAGCATCAAGTAAAATCTGCGAATCAACTCCTAAACCATCTTCAGTCACATTTAGCATGGCTATTGTTTGCCTTGTATAGGCTCGAAAACCACTTTGAGTATCAGAAATATTTCGACCAGCAAACCGATTTGTAAAGAAAGAAAGAACCTTGTTACCAAAAGTACGATGTCTAGGCATTTCTACCTCATCATTAAGGCGCGAACCGTTAACCATGTCTGCGTCACCATTAAGAAGTGGTTGGATGACCTTCGGGATCTCGTTAGGATCATGTTGTCCGTCGCCGTCTAGAGTTACAATAATTTCTGCATCCATCTGACGAGATCTCTCGAACAGCGTGCGAAGAGCTGCCCCTTTACCCAGGTTCTCTGAATGTCTTGCAACCTCTACGCCCAGTGCCTCTGCAATCTCGACTGTCATATCGGTTGATCCGTCATCACAGACTATGACCGCGTTTGAATTCTTTCTTGCGGCTAATATGACACCTGCTATTGACTTTTCCTCATTGAAAGCAGGTATACAGACAAGCACTGACCTTTTGTTAAAAGTAGTCGTGGTTCCACCTATTGTTTGACTTTCATATGATCCTAGTGTGAAGTGATAAAGTCTTCGGCACTAATCTATTTGCTTACTTTTCTTCTGGCTTCTATTATATGAGAGGTATTTGATTGAAGCTATCTAACATACTTTCGTATAAAGGAGTAATATGCTGTAAAAACTCGGTTAGCAGCATCAGATAGTCCTCGAAAGGCTAAATGGCGAAAGGTAATGGAAAAGTTATTCATTACCACTCGGTCATCCAAGCGCCGACTAGATTGAATTCGTAATCGTGCAGACGAGAGATACGCACGTGCCCTGATCAAATCCGCATAACCTCGAATCTTCCATCCAAGCCAGAATCTAGAAAGAGCCAATAGAAGCATCAACAATTCCACACCAAGCAATAGAGGAAGCAAGAGAACTAGGGTGTTTTTACGATAATTCTTCAAGACAGTAGCTAGTCTATTACGTTCTAGGAAATAATACTTGGACTCAGACAGACTCGTTACGTGATCATGATATACTACAGAAGTGGGTACATAATAGCTTCTCCAACCTAATATCGATCCTCTCCAGCAAAGATCAGTATCTTCATTGTAAATGAAGTAAAAGGGATCCAGGAGACCAATAGTCGATAGCGCAGTACGACGAATCAACAAGCACGAGCCCGAGACGTGACCCAGTACTCGAACATTCTCATATTGACCTCGATCAACTTCCCCTAATCCTCTGGGGAAACCAAAGCCAAGTAAGTGCGTTTCATTTCCTGCAGAATCAATTATTGGCTTGTTT
>PBSW01000031.1 GCA_002726865.1 Candidatus Bathyarchaeota archaeon | reverse complement strand
TATATTCTTCTTTCGCCCGCAGCCATGGAGAACAGTATTTATCAATTGCTGACGATACGAAAGAAAAAGGTCTTCTGTCATCGCGAAAAAATGAAGCTTTTATGAAAAATATCCCGTCAAAGACTTTTGTAGGAGGTTCGACTAGAGGGACCCTGTCTTTTGGCTCCGCCTAAAGAGGACAGGGCAAAATGGTTCAATCAGGACCTTGTCGGCTATTCCATGGTGGACTACGCCGTCAACTCTGCCGCTGGAATAGATAAAAGACCCTTCCGGGAGTAATACACCACTCTCAGGGAACTGGGGTCTACTTGGCTCGCGCCAAATTCTTAATAAGCAGCTGTCCGTATTAACGTCCACAATTTCAGAGGAATTCAATATGGAAAACAAACAGACCATGTACGCGGCGATAGCGGTTATAGCAATAGTCGTCATTGCCGGCGGTGGTTATTTCTACATGCAAAATCAACAGAAAGGACAGGCAAAAGAAGCTTTAGCAGCTAGATGGGATGAGTGGTCGAAGACCCTTTACATGGGCACGACTTCCACTGACTTCCACCCTGGCATCAACATGGGCAAAGGATATATGAACTCCCTCGCCAAGCACCTTTCAGGTACTAAGCTTTTCTGGGTCGACAGGACGAATGGAGACGCTTACAACCCTGTTGTAGGTGAGACTTGGGATCTAAAACAGGATGCTGATGGGCTCTACTATGTAGAGTTCAAGCTAAAGGAGGGATTAACATTCCGAGATGGCACACCCATTAACGCTGCGGCGGTAAAGTATTGCTGGGAGCAGGAGCTCTTAGAGATGCCTAACCGTGAGCAGAACAGGGAGACATACCACATCTACGGCCACGAGGTATCTTGGGGCAAGAAGAGTAAGGGACTATTCGTAATAGATGACCTGACACTTCACATGTATACCAACCCCGGATGGCCTAACTACCCACCTGTGTGGCTATGCTTCCTCATGTCTTTGGACCATTCCTTCATCTATAGCCCAACTTCTACAAATGAGTGGGCTCTAGAGGCCAACCCAGTCGATGACTTCATAAACCAGGTTGGATGGGGCCCTGCCTACCTAGAAGACTGGGTAGAGGGAGAGCGGATAGTAATGCTCAAGAACGAGGATTACCCCGTGAACCCATTAGGTCCCGAAGCCGGACCTAGCAATATGGAGCACTTAGACAAGATTGTCGTTAGTCATTACGGAGATGCGGCATCTCAGAGGATGGCACTAAAAGCAGGAACAATTGACACCACCTTGGGTAAGGGCTTGGCAAGAGCCGATGTCCCCGATATGAGAAAAGATCCAGACATCAATACGGTGTTTGTCCCAGGTGTAGGCGCGCAGCAGAACTTACATATGAACTTCGCACCTGAGTTTGCACCTCTCAACATAAGAGAGGTCAGACAGGCGATTCAGTGGATAGTCGATCCAACCGAGATTGTTGACAAGCTGATGTTCAACACAGCCACAGTTGCACATTCAATGGTGCGACCATTCCAGTTCTACTTCAAGCCGGTCCTCCAACCCATCAGGGACACCCCGATGGCGCAGAGAATCGAGAAGGCTAAGGAGCTCCTGACCGCAGCTGGATATCCAGACGGATTCGAAACTCAGTTCTGGTATCCCGCTGGTCGTGGAGAGGAGTTCAGCAGGGACGTAGGAACAATTCTACAGGCTCAGTTTGCAAAGGCCGGTATCACTCTCGAGCTAAAATTCATCGAGAGGGGGACCTTCTTTGACATGGCGAGAGCCGGTGAGCTACCAATGTTCCTTAGGGGATGGACTTACGACTACTACGATCCAGATACGGAAATATTCTATCAGATGCACTCTTCAAGCGTTGACCTGGCACAGCGAATCAGCTTCAATGTTCCAGAGATAGACGCTATGTTAGAGGAAGCCAGAAACACCTATATGGCTGCTAAGGGAGCAGGCGCGTATCCTTCAGGCGACATGACTTTGGAAGCAAGAAGGGACCAAATTTACACCTACCTACAGGACTACATCATCGACGAAGGCTTCTCAGTGCCGCTGTACTACGACGGCTTTTGGGACGCACACAATAGCTGGGTCAAGGACTACAATCCATGGATGACCTGTGACAAACCTTGGCAGGGCGTCTGGCAGATCTCCAAAGAGATCCCCGCTGATTGGGAGACAACCGAACCACCAGTATAAACCACCAAAAAATCCTTTTTTATTTTTTTATTTTATTATTTTTTATTTTATTAGAGATAATAAGGCATGTTATCACTCTTACTTCTTTTCTTTTAATCTCATATATTCACTAGCCGATTATCACAGGAAACCTTAACCACCCGCTTCTGGACGATTAAATCAATGTCCCTGGATAATTCGTGCTCCCAAAACAGCCCACGCCGCAACCTTACTCGTCTCGAAATAAACAGCGAAGTAGTGGTCACCATACCGCTTCCTTTTTTCATGCTTCGGCTTCACCCATTCCCCCGTCTGGCGGACCCCAATGAAGGTGGAGTCCACCGCGGTGGTTATGGGCTAATTGCTTTCTCTTAACGCTATAGGGTTGAGGCAAGCTAATGCTGCGTTTATTGGCGTCCGAGTAGTCTGGATGTGGTTGGGGTATAACTCTGTGGAGATTCCGGATGAATGTGAGAAATTAGATATAGGTGGGTGTGAGCCTGTAAGGACTGCTTTCATTCGCGCGAGTAATTAGGAAAAATCTGATGGAAAAACTACCAAGCTTATTTTTATATTTTATTTTAACAATACCCTATCTAGTTATTATAGATCTAATATGCTCTTGTTTGCTAGAATAATGATTTAGCGGGGGGCAGATAATGAAATTAAGGTATTACGTAATTTTTAGATTGCTCTTAGCAATTCCGACGCTCTTTATTCTACTGACATCCGTATTTGGCATCATGCACATACTTCCGGGTGACCCCATCGTGATCATGTATGGCGACCAGTACCCGACTGCCTATGTCGATGAGATCAGAGGCAAGCTTGGTCTTGACAGACCCGTTTGGGAACAGTACCTTGATTTCCTTAAGGACCTTTCAAGGTTCAACCTTGGGATATCGATGATATATAAGGTGCCGGTAATTCGGAAAGTACAAGATGTCTTTCCAACGACATTAGAAGTAGCACTAGGAGGTTTATCCTTGGCGGTTATCATGGGGGTGCCTATCGGTGTCATCTCCGCCTTGAAGCGGGACAGCTTTTTTGACCACGCAACTAGACTTCTAACACTCTATCTTCACTCAAATCCTGGTTTCTGGCTCGCTTTGCTTTTTCAGTTGGTGCTGGGATTATGGTTAGGCCTGGTTCCAATCAGCGGCCGCTCTCCACCAGGTTTCCGTCTAACAGAAATAACAGGTATGTATGTGCTCGATAGCATTTTAACATTTAACTTTAAAGCCCTTGGCCAGAGCCTGAGCTATCTCTTCTTACCCTGTTTCGTTATAGGAATAACAAGCGTGCCCTATCTGAGCCGTCTTACACGAGCCGCTATGTTGAATATTCTTGGGGACGATTATATCACCACTGCTAGAGCTAAAGGTCTGCCGAGTAGGGTGATAACTTACAAGCATGCTTTTAGAAATGCCATGTTGCCCGTAATCACTTCAGTAGGTGGTTCATTCACAGGGCTCCTCGGCGGTACCGTCATCACGGAAAGAATATTCGCCTTACCCGGGCTTGGGAGTCTTCTTATGGAAGCTTTAACCTCTCGAGATTTCACAATGATCCAAGGGGTGGTGACTATTTACGCCCTCATAGTAGTTGTGATGAATACTTTGTTAGATATCGTTTATGCTCTGGCAGATCCAAGGGTAAAATACTAGGGTGATGAGTGATGAGTGGTGGAAGTAAAAGTCTTTTTAGATCAGGCATAAATTTCCTTGAACTGTTTAAAGCAGCTCCAAGATCTGCACAGCTTATGGTAATATTCGGCGGAATACTCGACTTAATTCTTGTAATCTTTATAATATTTGGACCCAACATCGTGCCCTACGATCCACTGGCGATGGATCATGAAACCCTACTTCCACCCTCAAAGACAAATTTCATGGGTACCGATAACTTGGGAAGAGATCTATTCAGTCGGCTTGTTGTAGCCTCCAGGTACTCTCTAGGGATCTCCCTCATAGCAGTTGGTGTATCCTTAGTCATAGGCCTGGTCCTAGGATCGGCATCCGGTTTTTTTGGGGGCACACTAGACCGAATATTGATGCTATTTATGGATGCTCTGTATATTTTTCCAAGTTTCATCTATGTGTTGATTATGGTTGTAGTACTTGGTCCCGGTCTTTGGCAGACTGCTCTGGCGATCTCAATAGGGAGGATACCCTATAACTTCCGACTTATACGAAGCCTGACTATATCTGTAAAAGAGCGTGGCTTCATCGAGGCTGAGCGAGTTATTGGCGCAGATAACTGGCATATCATTAGACATCACATCGCTCCCTACTACATTTCCATCTTGTTCGTAACAATCTCCCTTGGAATGGCAAGGGGGACACTGGCTATAGCCGGGCTTGGGTTCCTTGGGTTGGGAGTGCCACCTCCAACACCCGAGTGGGGCACAGACCTAGCTAGCGGTCGAGCTTTTTTGCTAAGTGGTAGATGGTGGCTCGTAGTTTTTCCCGGACTCTTTGTTCTGATTGCCATGCTCGGATTCAACTTGCTAAGCGAGGGGCTCGATACCGTGATGAACCCGACCGTTAGGAGACTAAAATAGAGCAGGGTGAGTTGTATGAGTCTACTGAAAGTTAACAACCTGAAAACCCACTTCTTCACCCCATTTGGCACGGTAAGAGCCGTGGATGACATAAGTTTTGAGATGGAAAGCAGTGTAGCTCTTGGCCTCGCGGGTGAATCCGGGTGCGGAAAGACAACTGCGGCATACTCTTTAATGAATTTGGTTCCGCTTCCTGGGCGTATTGTTGGAGGACAGATTAATTTCAAGGGAAAAAACATCGTTGAATACAATGAAAATCAGCTTCGAGACATCAGATGGAAAGAGATCTCAATGGTGTTTCAGGGAGCCATGGCATCCCTAAACCCCCTATACACGATTGGGGATCAGATTTCTGAGCCAATCATTTACCATGAGGATGCCGACAAGAAAGAGGGCTGGAAGCGAGCTGAAGAGCTGTTAGAGCTTGTTGGAATAGAGGCCGCTAGGGTCGATAATTACCCTTGGGAACTGAGCGGAGGCATGAGGCAAAGAGCCATGATCGCTATGGCCTTAGCCTGTAATCCATCACTTCTGATAGCCGATGAGCCAACTACAGCCCTAGACGTCATTGTTAGCGCTCAGGTCATGGACTTAATAAAGAACCTAAGGAAGAAGCTGGATCTGTCCATGCTGTTAATCACTCACGACATCTCCGTTATTGCCCAGACATGCGATGAGCTTGCGATAATGTACGCTGGTAAGCTTGTAGAAAAGACCGATGTGCCCACGATATTCAAGACCCCTCTCCACCCTTACTCAAATGCACTGATCAAAGCCTTCCCTAATATCAAGGGAAAGAAGAAAAAGCTTTCAAGTATTCCTGGAAGTCCGATTGACCTCATAGCTCCCCCACTGGGATGTAGGTTCGCTCCTCGCTGCCCCTTCGCACAGCCTTTATGTTTAGAGGATGAACCGATACTTGATCAGATTGAAAAGAACCATTTCGTAGCCTGCCACTTTTGGGAGGATATTCAGTCGAAGCGGTGAAAACTATGGAGAAAACACCAGTTATCCGCGTAAAAAATCTGTCTAAATGGTTTGAAATCAGAGAGAGTTTCTTAGAGTCGATATTCTCGAAAAAGAAACGACACCTGAAAGCCGTAGATGATATTAGTTTCGATATCTACGAGGGCGAGATATTTGGCTTAGTTGGAGAGAGCGGATGTGGCAAAACGACCACCGGTCGGCTGATAATGCACACCATTAAACCGACTAGTGGACAGGTGTTTTACAAAGATAAAGACCTAGCTTTAATTAAAGACAAGGTAGAGTTGAAGAAGCTCGCACTAGAGCTCCAGATGATCTTCCAAGACCCTTACGAGTACCTAAGTCCCTGGCTCACCATCAAGGACACCTTAGCGGAACCCCTAAGGATCCATAATCTTGTTGAAACACCGGAGGAGGAGCTGGAAATGGTAAAAGAGGTTATGGAGGTGGTTGGTCTCACACCCGTTGAGATGATACTGCCAAAATACTCGTACCAGCTGAGCGGAGGCCAGAGGCAGAGGGTAGTTATTACTCGCGCACTTTTGCTAAAACCTAGCTTTCTCGTAGCTGACGAGCCTGTTTCTATGCTGGACGTATCGATTAGGTTGGGCATCCTGAACTTATTGCTGGACCTCAAGGAGAAATTGGAACTCACCAGTCTCTTCATCACTCACGACATCGCGGTATCTAGGTACATGTGCGACAGGATCGGCGTCATGTACCTGGGCAAGATCGTTGAGTTGGGCCCAACAGAGACGATTATCGAGAATCCGACTCACCCCTACACACAGGCACTAATAGCCGCGGTGCCGGTACCGGATCCGGAAATAAACCCCTCCGAGATACCTATAAAGGGAAGGATTCCGAGCAATGCCCTAGACCTACCGCCCGGATGCAGGTTCTCATCGAGATGCCCTCACGTTTTGGACAAGTGTATAGAGATAGAGCCCAATCTGGTCGAGATTGGGAAAGACCACTCCGTTTCATGTCACCTTGTGAACTAATCACTTCTTTCCTCATTTTATTCTCATTTATGCCAAGCAGTTTGGCTGAGACTGCCCACGTGTTATTTTTGACTTAAAAACGTTCTAAAAAATTTGGACTATATTATTATGGAAACCTTAAATCGCTAGGGTCATTTGGTATGTCGATAATGAGGAAACTTTTTATGATTACTAGGAAAAAAAGATTATCTGCTTTTTTTATAGCTTTTCTCTGCGTCCAGATGATGACCCCTCTTGCGTTCGCAGCGGAGAGAGATGTAAAGATCAACACACCGTTCCCTAATATCGTCTTAGATATTGGGCAGTATGCCGAGTTCAAGATAAACCTGATCAACAATGGGCAGGAAGAGGAGGTCCTCGATCTGTCCCTATCAGGACCTTTAGATTGGGAATATAGCATTAAAAGTGGGAGATATCTCGTCAAGAGCGTATACCTAGATGTTAATGAGTCTAAGTCTGTAATTTTCGAGGCAGTACCCCCCTCCGGTGAAGACTCGGGGTTGTATACCTTCATGGTTTATGCAGAGAGTCGCGATGGTAAGTTGAGTAAATCCCTAACTGTTCAGGTGGAGCTAATGGCAACGATAGCCGAGTCCGGCATTAGGGTCAGTACTCCTTATCCTTCTATTGAGGGAGCTGCTGGGCAGGACTTTGAGTTCAGTGTAGAAGTTGTAAACAAGGATACCAAGGATATGACTATCGACTTCACGGCCCTACATCCTCCCAATTGGCAGGTAACCTTCAAACCTAGGTTCTCAGATAATCTCATACGCTCTCTAGAGTTCAAGGGTGGCGCAAGTGAAGTATTGAATATGTTAATCTCTCCCCCTCCCGGAGTTGCCCCCGGATATTATGACATCGAGATGAAAGCAGAGTCGGATGAATACTCCAGTAGCCTTGTCTTCAGTATCTATCTAATTGGAACCTACTCCCTTGAGTTTATCCCCTCAAATGGTAGACTGAGCCTAGATGCCCAACAGGGCAAGGCAAGCGTCATCTCCTTGAATGTGAATAACACTGGAACTGCCCCATTAAAGTCGGTGATATTCTTATCCGATCAGCCCGTAGGATGGGACGTTGAATTTGACACAACAGAGATACCCCTCCTTGATCGCTCAGGATCTAGGCAGGTAAGGGCGAGAATTACCCCTCCTACGGATGCCATCCCTGGAGACTATATAATGAAACTTTACTCGTCTATACAGAAGGAAGGGATCTCCGAGAGTATAAATTATAGAGTTACCGTCAAGGGTGATGTCTCGTGGGGATTCGTTGGTATCGGTATTATTGTCGTATTGGCTGTTGCACTCGTTGGCATCGTCTGGCGGCTGGGCAGAAGATGACAATATCCGCAAAGACCATCATCAACACAAATGGTCTTTGTAAAAAGTACGGCGAGTTCACAGCAGTTGATAACCTTAACTTATTCATCTCAGAGGGAGAGATATTCGGGCTCCTTGGACCGAATGGTTCCGGTAAGACCACTATCATACTGATGCTCCTCGGCCTGACAGAGCCCACATCGGGTACGGTTAGTGTATTCGGCTTTGATCCCGTCAAAGAACCTTTCAGGGTCAAACGACTTTGCGGATATCTGCCAGAAAAGATTGGATTCTACGAGAATCTCACCGCTGGTCAGAACCTGCGATACTTCGCCCGTTTGAACGGTATGCCCCAAAACGATATGATTACGCAAATCGACAAGACTTTGCACGATGTGGGGCTTGGAGTTCATAAGGATACAAAAGTGAGTAAATTCTCTAAGGGGATGAAGCAGCGTCTGGGTCTAGCTAACGTGTTGTTTAAAGAACCTAGGCTCATCATCCTCGACGAGCCCACTCAGGGGATAGACCCTAAGGGTATTGAGGAAATATTGGATCTTCTCACCGAAATCAACAACGAGGTGGGCGCAACAATACTACTCTCGTCTCATCTCATACACCACGTTCAGCAGGTCTGCGACAACATAGGTATCATGGGAAAGGGCAGGATGAGAAAGAGGGGGAAGATCAAGAACATAGAAGATACGTTTGAGAAGAATTGGATAATTGAGATTGAAGTTCGTGATATTAACGAGAGTATTCTTAGGTCCATCTCCGAATTGCCAGATGTCAGATGGGTGAAAAGTGATGGTAACATGATCTTTGTGGAGTGCCAACGAGATATTAGATCAGAGCTATCGTTGGCTATAATCTCCAAAGGCGGGTCGTTGATGGGGCTCAGGTTGGTGGAGCGAACTCTGGGTGATATCTATAAGATGTACTCGGAGGTACCGTAATTAATGGTAGGTACCCTAGAGGTCTTCCGGAAGGAGATGGCCGATCATCTCAGCAGTTACAGGCTGTATATTATCACTTTCCTCGTCTACATCATCGGCTTCTCCATGTCTTTTTCCTCTATCTCTTCAATCAGGTTACAGCTCAAGAGGACTCTGGGAGAGTCCGTTTTCCTCAAAGTCTATTCGTTACAAACTGGTCTCATCCCGTCATTCTTAGGGTTCATTGCCTATTTTGGCCCACTCATTAGCCTGATACTTGTCTTCGACGCTATAAACAGGGAGACCTCTCAGGGAACAATGGGGTTGCTTGTCTCCCAACCAATACATCGAGATTCCATAATAAACGGGAAGTTCTCCGCCACCTCTGCGACCGTTGCTATCCTCTTGATGGGGGTCTTCGGTATCATCACAGGGTTTACTGTCATGACACTGGGCACGCTACCGACCATGGAAGAAGCACTTAGAATTACGGTGTTCTACTTCGTGAGCGTGATCTACCTTTCTTTCTGGATCGGACTGGGGCTATTGTACTCGATAGTTTTCGAACGGGAGGGCACCTCAGCCCTCGCCTCGATAGCCACCTGGATATTCTTCAACGTATTTGTATATATGATAGCTGACATAGTCAAGAGTACGGGGGGGTCGTCTCAGAGCTTGCTCCTTTTTACTCCTACACACATCTACACCCAAGCTTCCTCGGTCATTATGATCCCGAACATGAGGTTGCTTGGGCCGATATCTTATGAACGTGTTGTGGGGATGCTTCCAACTCCCCTCTCCTTCACTCAGAGCATATTGTTGATCTGGCCTCACCTAACGACGTTGACCGCAGCGATGATGCTCATATTTACCGTATCGTATCTATTGTTCGTCAAAAGGGAAATCAGGTCGACCTGATGCCTTTAAATCTCCCAAGAGCTTCTCCGGTGTATTTTCTCAAATCCTCTTCTGGCAAGAAAATGATAATATGTACAAGGCAATTTTTCAACACCTAAATAGCAATATACTCTCACTAGAGTAATAGTGCCATTTGTACGTACGGAGTTGATATATTTTTCATGAGGCGCTTAATCGGTAGGAGAAAAGTCAACCGACTGGGAGTGATCGTAGCTCTTGTGATCCTCTTAGGGCTGTTAGGTCCGTGGATCACCCTAGACTACGATTCTTACCCCGTTTTTAACCTAAAAACCAGGCTAGGGGAGAAGCATTATCATGCTAGGATCGAGCTAAGCCCTTTCTTCGGGACTCTATATAGGGATAGACAGATGGTCACCAGAATTTGGTACCTAAGCACGGGCACCGCTATTGGCGGGGCTATCCTAGCAGTGGCCGCAATACTAACCTCTTTCAGGTATAGCAGGAACTGGGCCAACTTTATGATCTTCTTTACCTGTTTGGGGGGTCTTGTCGTATTCTTTCTCAGTCTCGGCAGGGGGATATCCGTCGGGGTGTTCACTCACGTCGGTTGGGGTTTAGGTGCATGCATCCTAGGGATCTTCCTGATGTTCATCGTTTCCTTCATAGAGATCACCCGGAACAGCGTGTCAAGATTCATAGATCGCTGATAATCGATATATAACACCGTTCCTGATTTTGATCCACTTTGGAAACGGTAATAGAAGTCGACAAGTTAGTAAAATATTTTAAAAATCATCTGATTCTCGACGGCATAGACCTCAAGGTGGTCAAAGGCGAAATTCATGGTCTCATAGGATCTAACGGCGCAGGGAAATCTACTACCCTGAAGATATTATGTGGTCTGATCAAACCTTCTTCCGGCATAGTAAGGATAAATAACTTAATTTTAGATAAAAATAGGCACTCCATAAGTAAAATCTTGGGGTATATTCCAGAAACCCCCGAGCTGTATCCTTCATTGACGGTCCGGGAGACTCTAGATTTCATAGGAGCGATCCACTCAATACCCGCGGATGTGTTAAATCTTAGAATCCTGAATTACATGCAAAAATTCGAGATACAGCATCTAAGCAAGAAATTTATAGGTTCACTTTCAAGGGGAGAGCTGCAGAGGGTCTTGATCTGCTCCGTGATGATGAGAGAACCGAAGATATTCCTTCTAGATGAGCCGTTTTATGCTCTAGACCCCAAGAGTGCCAAGATATTTTGCGAGATCTTAAGGAGAAAGAGTGAAAAGACCGCAACAGTACTCCTCGCCACACATTTGCTGGATGTTGCTGAAAAGATCTGCGACTCCATAACTATTATAGATGGTGGAACCACAGTCGCCAGCGGTAACCTTTCAGATATAAAGAAAGTTGGTGACCGGGAGTGTACTCTAGAAGAGGCCTTTATTGAGTACACGGGCTGATAGGGGCGCTAAGATGAGACTCTTTGTTCTGCTCAGGCTGGAGCTGAAGAGGCTGGGAAACGAACTGAGGCTATCCATGCGGGAGTCCTATTTTGTAGCTAGTTTTGTTATTATGCTCGTAACGCTGTTGTTTCTCAATCAGGGCCTAAACCTTTTCTTCAGGGTTCCTGAGCTATGGCAGCGAGTCCTAGGTGCGGAGCTTTTCCGGAACGTAGAACTTGTAATGTTTGCTTTCCCCCTCTGGATCTTGTATTCTGTTATTAAGGGATTTATCTCAAATGATCTTTTAAATAAGTTCAACCTTGCGGACACTCTTATACTTCTCTCATCGCCTGTTTCAAGGAGAGAGATTTACCTTTCCAGGTATTTCAGAAATCTAGTGAGAAGGCTACCCAAAACCATCCTATTATTCGTATCGAGTAGCCCAGTGTTTTTATTTTTCAACCTAAACAGGTTAGAGATAATCGTACTGTTTTTCACAACTCTAGTATTCATCGAGCTGAATCATAAGGTGAGCAATGTGACCTTTCTGGCCACCAGAACTGCATCCCACGGAGTGGGAGCTGAAAAGAATGTCGCCCTGGTGATAGTTGTCTTGTCTTCTCTGGGTTTGATAGCGACTGTTTTTTCCCCGTTATCAGGAACGATTCATCCACTCAACAGGGTGTTTAATCCCTCTTCAATTGTCAGCGACACACTAACGTTGTTAGCTAGCGATTCTACAAACACCCATATGATTATAATTAATCTCATAACCTTGTTGCTGATTTATGCTTCGTTGATTGTATTTTCTTACTTGACAAGTGGCAGTTTCGATGTTATCTTGGCGGAAACAAAGGAGAGCCCCAGAAATTTACAGCAAAGCTCAATTAAATGGATTCCCTTCTGGAAACGTCTTGATGGAGGCTTTAGGTCTATCCCGATCCTCTGGAAGGATGTGATAACTTACCTACGCGAGCGTTGGATGATAGGCACTCTGGAATTGATGGCGAATTATGGCATGTTTATTCTTCTCTTCACTAGATTTGAAGTATTTAGAGAACTTGCAGTCATAGGTGGTGCATATAACTATACACCAGTATACCTGCTCCCTTTCATAATCATTCTCTTTCTGCACCTATTCTCGCCAGGTGCGTTAATCTTTAGGGATGAGGCGAGGCTGATGTGGCTGCTCAAGACTTCTGATCTTTCAATTGAAGCTCTTCTGGTCGCAAAGTATGCGTACAGCGTCGTCATGACTTTGCTCTACACTCTACCATTAATCTTGATGGTCTTATTGGCCGCGATCGACAACAAGCTAACCGTGATATTTTTGGTGGTTAACGTGATCTTTATCCACAGCTCTATTCAAATGGTAGCAAGCTCTTTCTTTTTCTCTTACTCGAAGAAGGTCCTTGATGGGGGATTCATGCTCTCTTTCGTCCAGATTGCGGTCTCATTCGCCATTGTAGGATTGTATCTCTCAATACTGTTTCTTCATCCCTCCGTGTTGTTATTTGTGTCCTGCATGGTAATCTCCCTGGTAATCACCAAGTACGGCAAGCCAAAATTATACTATATTATAGATCTACTATCAAATTTCTATGTTGTCGGGCTGATATCATCACTCTTGATAGGGTTCACTTTAATATCCTTCTCATTTCTACAATTCAGCGTCCTGCGCGACGCCCTCTCAAGCTCCTATAATCTCGTCTCTTTCTTTATCATAAGTCCGATATTCACTTTTATTATTTTCAAGGTGTCCTCCACGATAACCACAAAAAACCTGATCGAACAGGAAGGGTTCCAATAAAAGTCTCCGTGGTCGCATTTTAACGTCCCAACTGCTAGCGCGCGAGTTATCGATAGCCCGAGCTCAGCATCCCCGTAATCTCCCCATGGAGGGCCCACATACGACCCAACGCCGGGTGGTCCGCCCCAAGCTTCTTCGCCATCCTCCCAACTGTCACCCCAAACTCTACCTCCCCCGGTCCCTCCGCAAGCTTATCCGCGTAACAAACTACCTTCTCCTCCAGCGACTTTGGCACATAAATGCCATCAGGAAACCCCAGCTCTTTCGCCTCATCCGCCGGGACCCCCGCTCCCATGTGCCTTTCCACGATCTTAACAACCGATAATGGCAGCCCCCTCTCTCTTGCCAGCTTCCCCCCAATTACTGCATGCTTTGTCCCATGGGTCACGCTTCTGCCCAGATCATGGAGTAAAGCCCCAGCCTCAACCAAAGTGAGATCCATTTCAAACCCTGCCCTGACTAGGCTTCCCCCGATTCGGGCCGCCAACCCCGCCACATTCAAACAGTGGCTGATGACGCTGCGATTACAACCAGCACTTATTAGAATCCCTATTGCTTCGCCTCTCCCAGGGGGACTCAAGCCTACAGCTCTCCCTCGATCTCCGCGATCTTCGCCTTAAGAAAATCAATATAACTATCGTTTCCCACCGGCTTGAGTGAGTCCCCGCAAACAGAACAATTAAATACGGTATCCATGGCATCCTCAAAGGTGATCCGAACACAACCCTCGGATCCACACTGATAGAACTCGTGATTCAACTCGTGGCTTAGCCTCGACTTTAGCTTCTTCAGGATTTTGGTCTTTAATCCTGTGATGAAAGCCTCAATTAACTCTTGCTGTAGCCTCCACAGAAAGATAAACCAGCCAGTTTCTTTATCCCTGAACCGTCTAGATGCCACCATACTATGATTGTAGAATTGGTAAAGGATTTTCCTGACCTCGTTTATCTGAATTTCCGTCTGCCCAGCGATCTCCTCCACCGTGATCTCGTCCACATTCCTGATCACATCAATAATCAAGACTCCCTCCTCCCCCCCTAGGATAAATGCGATCTGGTCTACAGTACCATCGCTGACGTTACTAAATAAGCTCATATTTCTTCCCGGATTCCTCTAGTACCTAGCCACATCACCGGACTTAAAGCTTAAACCCCTGCCTCAACCAGCTTCCCTCGGGCTTGGGGGACCACCCTTAACCTAGCCCCTGGGAACTGAAGGTCCACTTCCCCCCCCTCCCAGAATTCGTGGAGAAACACAGCTAGAGCGCTCACCTCCGAGTGAGGCTGAGAGGTCACCCCAACATTCCAATCTACTATATTATATACCTCCCTAGGCACTTTTGCACCACCAACAACTATAAGAAGATCTGATCCCTCCCCTCTAATCTTGGGAATTACCTTTTGAATTGAAAGCCCATACATTGTGAGATGAACGACCTGCCCCCGCCATCTGGAGATCACGCTTCGCCAGCTTTTGGAGAACTCAAGATTGAACGGCCCTCCCCACTCTGAGGTTACCTTGCTGATTGACTCTTCAAGGCCTGGGTCACTTAACCCAGAATAGGTTGCCCCTGAGGCACCAAAAGCCCGAGCCGCTAGGATTACGTGGGTGCTTAACCGCTTATCCCTAGAGGGTCTATGCCCGAGTCGGAGGACGTGTACATCCATATAGTGGCAAGAGAGCTG
The DNA here is from genome assembly GCA_002726865.1 of Candidatus Bathyarchaeota archaeon. The sequence continues at coordinate 63,107 of PBSW01000031.1, read as the reverse complement.
TGATACGCCTAAGCATTTTCGGTCTCCAACGAGTCATGCGTGGTAATATTCATTATTGATCATATATAGCCCAGCATCTAATATATCCCAGAACACAATACTTCTTAATCATGACCTCCATGATAAAATACCCATTCATTTTGGTCAATCTCAAGACTTATGAGGAGAGCCTCGGACCCAAGGCAGTAGCCCTTGCAACCATTGCTAAGCTAGTATCTCAAGAGACTGGAGTATGCATAGCCGTCGCACCTCAGATAGTTGACCTTACCGCTGTTATTAATGCTGTCAAAATCCCCATTTTCGCCCAACACATGGACCTCGCGGGATACGGCCGCTTTACCGGTCACATCCTACCCGAGGCTCTCGCGATGGTCGGATGCGTGGGGACAATTATCAACCACTCGGAGAGACAGCTCCCCCTGAAGACAATCGAAGCTACGGTGAAACGAGCAAGGCATGCCGGCCTATTCCAAGTAGTTTGCGTGGGCTCGGTTGAAACGGGGCGTTCTGTCGCTCCATTCTCCCCCGACGTCATCGCGATAGAGCCTCCGGAGCTCATTGGATCCGGGATATCCGTCTCAACTGCAAGGCCCGAGATCGTCTTAAGATCTGTTGAAGAATGTAGAACGGTCAACCCTAACGTCAATATCCTATGTGGAGCGGGGATCACGAGCGGAGATGATGTCGCAGCCGCCTTGCGACTCGGTGCTACTGGGGTTCTGGTCGCTAGCGGAGTCGTAAAGGCTGTTGACCCCAAGGCGAAGCTCCTAGAGTTGGTCGAGGCGATGCGGGAATAGCCTCCTCTAGGACAGGGAATCAATTACCGACTCCATTAGAGATTTATTCTCCTTGACGATGGCCTCAACCGTCTCAGAGCTCTCGGCCTCTGCATAGATCCGGAAGATTGGCTCCGTCCCGCTGGGCCTGAAAAGCACCCAGCTCCTGTTATTATATATCAACTTCACCCCGTCGATGGTTTCCACTCGAGGTGCATCTACCTTATTCCGGAGGTCCCTCAAGACTGCCCTTTTTATTCTCTCGGGGCATGGTACCTTTACCTTAAGCTGGTAGTACTGGGGTAGCTCTCCTAAGAGTTCCGAGAGGGGCTTACCCGTCTCGGCCATGATCTCCATGACCAAAGCTAGCGCCATGGAGCCGTCCCGGACCTGGAGATGGGGACCATACATAATGCCTCCGTTCTCCTCCCCCCCGAATGGTATTCCCTCCTCTATCATTTTCCGGGAGACGACGACGCTCCCAACCTGAGTCCACACAATGCTCCCTCCAGCCCCAGATACCACCTCCTCAAGTGCTCTGGACGAGTTCACGGGGGATGCCACACGTCTACCGGGATTCTTCAATATATACTCCCTTGCTATAAGCGCGAAGGAGCGGTCCCCCCAATGGGCCTCTCCGCGCTCGTCCACAAAAATGGATCGATCCCCGTCACCGTCATAGGCCACACCAAGATCAGCCCCCGATGCCATCACGAGAGACTGCAGCCCCCCTAGATTATCCGGTCTGGGCTCGGAATCTCTGTTTGGAAAGCGACCATCTATATTGACGTTCAAGGTAGTGACCCTACTCGCAAGGGCCCGGGCGATCCCAGGTGCAGAGAATGCGGCAACTCCGTTACCAGGGTCAATAGCGACTTTCAGACCCGCATCCCTGATTCTCTTGATGTCCACATGGGACAGGATCGCCTCCTGATATGCCTTGAGGACTTCTAGCTGCTGAACCGTTCCGATACCATCCCACGGCGAGAGCTCGGGAACTCCCGCAAAAAAGATCTCCTCGATCTCAGCCTCCTGACTCCTTGAAGCCTCCACACCATCCGCAGCGATCACCTTCAGACCGTTAAACTCCGACGGATTATGGGAGGCGGTAATCATGATTCCCGCGTTCAACCCATTTTCCTTCACAGAGTGCTGTAGTGCTGGGGTGGGGAGCATCCCGGTGTCGTAGACGTTGCACCCAACGGAGATAAGACCGCATACGACTGCGTCCCTGAACATAGAGCTTGTAGTTCTCCCGTCCCTCCCAACTGCGATACTCCCCCCGAAATATGTGCCGATGGAGGCAGCGAGGCTCGTGACCAGCTCTACCGTCAGCTCACTGTTAGCAACTCCCCGGACTCCGTTAGTTCCGAAGAGGCGCGCCATCACCTCACCTGGCGGGTCTGAAGAATGCTTTCGCTTACCGTCTTGGAGGGGCAGATTGTGACCCCCTTGGTTATTGTAACTCCATCAGTGATAGTGGCGTAGTCCCCGATGAGGCTTCCGGACTCTACCTTTACCCACTTTTCTATGCTCGCGTTCTCTCCGATGATGGCATTCCTCACCGAGGAATAGTCCCCGATGGTTGCCCCGGGAAATATAATAGAGTTCTCGATCCTGCTCCCCTCACCAATATGGACATGGTTTGATATTGAAACGTTAGGCCCGATAACAGAATGGGCCCCCACTTTGACTCCTGTTCCCAGATACGTGGGCTCTAGAATCTTTGCGGTCTCATGGACCACGCGATCCTCACGCATATCCTCGCAGTTGAGTTGCTCGAGGATGAGCCGGTTCGCTTCTAGGTATGATTCTGGGACCCCGACGTCAAGCCAGAGACCGTGGACCTCGTACCCGTATAGCTTCCCCTCTTTTGCTAGGATCGGGAATACCTCCTTTTCAGTGGAGACCTTCCCTCCGTCCTCAATATAGTCCATGATCTCCTTGTCGAATACATAAATTCCGGCATTAATGAGGTTGCTAGGTGCCTTTCCAAACTCTGGTTTCTCAACAAACCTTGAGACCTTGTTGTTGTCATCAAGCTCTACCGCACCATATCTACTCGGGTCCGATACTCTGACAAGGGCGATGGTTGCTATCCCATCATTAGACTTATGGAACTCAACGAGGCGCCTGTAATCGATGTCTGATATTACATCGCCATTAAGGACTAGGAAAGGCTCGCCGTTTACAAGGTTCTCTTTAGCTTTCTTAATGGGGCCCCCTGTTCCCAGGGGCCTTGCTTCCCTAGAATAAATTATTCCCACGTTGAATTTCGTCGGGCCAAAGTATCTCACCAATGCCTCTGCCATATAGTTAACCGCGAGGACGATAGTGTCAACTCCTCCCTCTGAGAGATTTTTTATGGTCCAGTCTAGCATGGACTGGTTGGCCAACGGAAAAAGCATCTTTGGACGGGTACAGCTCAAAGGCCTAAGCCGTGTTCCAAACCCCCCCGCTAAAACAAGGGCTTTCAACAATGATCAATTCTATCAAGACACAGAACGGTTTATGAACGTTTTGTGGGCCAGAGCATTTAACAAGGGTATTTTAGCATTCTATCGAGCTTGTCTTTCTCAAATTGCTCGTAGCGTTCCAAGGAACCAAGGTCGTACCAGAACTCTTCGCTCACGTAGGCGCCAACTGGTTTTCCCTGCTTGATAAGGTGTGGGATCACATCACCCATCATATCAAAGGATCCCATGGCTTCACCTTTATGCATCTTATCCATCTCTTTGACTACAGATCCACTGATCACCAGCATACCAACACTCACGGGTGCCTCTATCTCTGGCTTTTCATGGAACCCCTTAATGAGCCCGTTCTTAACATTAGCAGTCCCGACCCTGATTCGGAACCCGTTGGCCAAGGCTACTGTCGCCGCGGCCTCTGACTTGATGTGTTGTGAAACCATCTTCTTCAGGTCGAAGTTTGAGAGAATATCTCCATAATAGACTACGAGATGATCGTCGGTGTTAATGATCCCCTGCCTATACACGTTCACGATGGCTCCTGCGCTCCCCTTGAAACCTGGCTTGTCAAGCATATAATGGAGCTTTACGCCGAATCTGCTGCCGTCGTTGAAGTAGTTTTTTATCTGCCGATATTTGTAATCCACTAGGAGAACTAAATCGCGTATTTCATGGTGGACGAATAGACGAATGATGTGTTCAAGGACTGGTTTTTCTTCCTCACCGACGGGAATCATGCATTTCTGTAGGTAGTATGTGAGGGGGCGGAAGCGCGTCCCCTGGCCTCCGGCCAAGATCACGCCTCTGACCTCAGGTTTCCCTATCTTTATTCCTCCCAAGCAGCTACCATGACTCCGCCGGCGAGGGCGATGAGGACGCCTACTGGTGCGAAAATGTCCGGGTCGATGAACCCCACATCTGCTTGAATCGAGTAATATGTGATGATAAGGCCGAGGGCTAGTACTATTACTCCGAAAAAGTTCACTGCAAGCTTCGATAGGGTAAGCCCTTCACCATCTGACATTGATCCTTCCCCTGTTACTTCACGTGGGCTAATATAAAATTGAGGCGGATCAGATGCTCGCAAGCTTCTCCGGGAGGTACTCGTCTACTATGTAGGTAAGCCCCAGTGCGCTGAAGGCCTCGAGCTCTGCCTTCTTTCCCATTTTAAGGAATATATCAATCTCCCTCTGCCAGAGATTATCTACGTACCTGGGATCCTTTTTGAGCTCAATGAGTCTCTTTAGGTCCTTCTCCGTTAGATTCTCCGTAGGCAGTTTGTACTTAAGGACATCCGTTCCCCAGACCCCGATCCACTTGGCGTCCGGGGTGGTTAATCCCCTGAGGTGGGCTGCAACGGCTGAGCCCGATATGATGACCATCGCTATGTGGAGCCCCCATGGGTCCCCGTCAGTGAAGATGTATACAGGGAGCCCCATGTTCTGATTCAGCCGTTGAATCACCATGCGGGCGGAGCGGCTCGGAGTCCCCTCCGTCTGTATTAGTATTGCGTTGTGCTTTTCGTGGACCTTTTCCTCAACAAACCGGGAGAACATAGCGTCCTTTTCAATAACTATAACCTTGTCTGCAGTTGTGTCAAGTAGCTGGGAGCTTGTGAGACTGCGTCCAATGGGCGCCCCATCGGGATTATCTGTGAGATTCTTCACTCGCCCTTCGTAGGCAGGTGGGAATGTATATTGGATGTTTAGGTCTCCAAAGATGGCGCCCCTATCCTTGGGGTAGATATTCAAGGACTCCCGGGGGATATTCAAGGCTACCTCGAGGTCGGTGATTATATAGTCCGACTCCGTTTGGCCTGAAAACTCAATGTCCCTTTGACCCCTGGCAGAGTAGTAGACCTCCCTGAGGGTACTGGTCTTTTTGAGGCGGACGAGCTCCCTAGCAAACCACGCCGTCCATAAAAACTGGGTAAAGGGCCGGATGTTCTTAACGTTCCGGCTGTGCCGACGGACCGTTCTATCGCCAAGTATAAACTGGCGGACCTCGTTGTCATACCTAATGTTATCGGAGCTCCTGCTCTGCATCATAATCCAGGGAAACTCACGATTCTGGATCTGCTCATAGATAAGGGCTCCCAGCTGATTGAGGCTTGTTTCCATGGTTTCTCTCTTTCGCTCTGCATCATTGATAACTTCATCCGTCAATGGTAGAGACCTCATTGATTTTTTTCTTCACATCAGGGATCTTTCCACCAACCGCTATAAGTAGAGGCTTGATGTCAGGGGGGGTCTCCTTGTCGGAGAGCTTTGTGGAGAACTCTGCTATCTTGGGAAGATATTTGGCGAATATATCCAGCCTCCGCCGCTCCTTGGCTATCCTAATGCTACGAGAGATGAATAGCCTCAGGCTCCGAGCAGATGTCCTGATCACGTTGGTGATTTCCTTCTCCACTTGTGGCTGGTCGGCCATGTACTCCTTCCCGACTGTTTTATAGGGGATCTTAGTGGAGCAAACGTGGACGACGACAACCATGGGGGTATCACTGGAGACGTTGTAGGTATTCCAGTGGATGTTTTTGTTGACGACCTTCCAAATGACTCCGCTTGACTCGTCGAAGAGGAGAGGTATCCTGTTTGCGAATCTGATTATTGTAGTTCCCGTCTTGAACTGCTTCCGGATGGTAGGCCCAGTTGCGATAGCGGTTTCGACTATGAACGGGAATCCAAGATATGTAGAAGGTTTCCTTGAGACCACTTTTAGGAAGTCGTTCTCAGTGAGTTCTAATTCCTTCCTTATTCCATTCTCGAGGAGTTCCTCTCCTATAGGTGAGAGACAAGTCGCGTCAGGGCGCTTAAAATCCTTGAAATCCTTTGCAGCCCGAACAAGGGTAACTATGTCCTCCGGTTCCATTGAGTTGGGCCTCGTTTTGTTCCTGATCCCCGCGGATTTCAAGAATCTATCTGCGGTTTTCGAGCCAACTCCCTGGAAATGCCCCGTCATGAACTCCTTCATGGATCTAGCCTTAGTAATTGTGACTAGCCTGCGAAAGTTCTCCACATCGATCCCGTGGGGATGAGGCTTCACTGGCTGGGGAAGCGGTGGCATTGTCTCGGTCCCCCTTTCGAATCGGAATAGTCTCCCCATTGGATCCACGAAGGTAATATCCGCATAGGGGCTTACCATTGCAGTCTGCTTCAGATAGTCCAATAGGCGACGCTTGATCCTGCTATAGTCGCCCTCCATTTGGAGGTGGACCACAGTGCCCCTCCAGCCCTTCTTATTTTCCATTACCTTATGCTTGAGGATCATGGGCTCATTGCGCTCGATGTCGATCATCATCGTGAATTCATGGATGTCACCGCCGGTGCTCGAGGTGATTACGACGGGTTGATGGGTGGTGATCTGCCCGTAGAGGATCGTTATAGTGCCCCCGAGGCCGAAGGTTCCTCTAGCCTGTTGAAGGGTATACTTTGAGCCATAGAATACCCGGCAGAACGCTGATGGGATTTGCTTCGGCGGGAGGCCTGTGCCGTTATCCTCGATCCTCATAATGTAGATGTTTGTGCCTCCCTCTGATGTGGAGACCTCAGTGAGTCTCAGGAAGATGTCAGGTGGGACTCTCTGCCTCTCACAGGCATCTAGCGCATTCTCGAGAAGTTCCCTAACCGACGCGTATATTGCCCTACTAGGGTTGCTAAACCCCGCGATCTCCCTATTCCTGTAGAAAAAGTCCGAGGGGCTAATTGACTGGTAAATTATCTCTGTCATCTTTTTCTCAAGTCCGCTTTTTGCCCTGGTTTTTCATACCATAGTTCCCCCTTGTCTTTTTTCATCTTCCTTCGCCACGCGTAAAGGTAGTTCCACACGGTCTTGTGGAACGAGCCCTTGATGAGCCGCATGATGGCTTCCCGGGCCGCCTCAAGGCCCTCGGGGCTCCCGATGTAGGCAATAGTGCCCCCGTATACGCTTATCCGGGTTTCCGTGATCTCCTCAATGAGCTCCCGGGAACGACCATTCTTTCCTATAATTCTACCTTTCACCCTTTTTATGGTATTTTTTGAATCGCCGACGAACTCGTCAAGATAGATAATATGAAGGTCAAAATCCTCTTTAGCCAGGATCTCTGCGCGCTGGGGACTAAAGCCCCTCCCGATGGCTTTGACGACGTTCCGGACCGTGAAGCTAGATGTAACATTACTGTTTTCTGGGTTGACAGTGATCTCGACGGCCCCAGACTCACTATCGATTTCCAGGGTGACGCCGAAGTAGCGCTCTATTCTCCTCTTGGCCTTCCCCTTGGGGCCGATGAGAGCGCCGACCCGATCTCGGGGGATCTTAAGATAGGTCTTCTGATTCACCCTTCACCCACCTCTCCACTTCCTCGGAATTGATTACATCCACTCCGAGGCGGTTGAAATATGTGTTTATGTTGGATATATCTCGCTTCAGGAGGGGCTCCGCCAAGGCGTGCTCAATGAGTAGGGCTTGAGAAACATCAAAGATTATAGGGGCCTCCTTCCAGATCATGATATTGTACTCGCTCAGATCGCCGTGGACCACACCGGCTTTGGTATAGAGCAGTTTGGCCTCTGCGAGGAGCTTTAAGTAGAATGTGTTAGGGTCCTCGGGAGCGATCTCCCTAAGCAAGGGAGCTGGGACACCGTCCTCCCCAATGAACGACATGACGAGGATGTTCCTATTGAACGCCTTAGGCTTTGGGCTGTTTACCCCCGCTTTCTCCGCGAGCTGGAGGTTCTTGAACTCCTTTTGAGTCCAGGCATATACTAACCCTCGTGGAGTTCTCTTCACCCGCTTAAACCTTCGATCACCCTCTATATATTTCAGCATCCCTTTTCGGAAGTCGGCCGTAGTGGTATAGTAGATTTTAATGGCTATCTCATTATCCTCGGGGTCGATACCCCAATAGACCCGTGCCTCCTTGCCTGCTTTGATCACACCCTCGATGTCCTTGATTGTTCCACGGCGCATGAGCTTGTCGATACCCTCAACAGTAAGGAGGTCGAAGACCTCCTCGATAACCTTATAGTCTTCCTGTCGTTTAGTGAGCATTCGATCTCTCTCCTCCATTCTCCTCTCGGCAGCTTCGGCCTTATCGATCCACCTACCGTCTGACATTTGTATTTGCCTGTCTTGTCTCCGTTCTGTTTCCATCTTGAACTTTGAAAGAGGCAAGGACGATATCCCCAGATGCCTACATCAGGAGTTGGTTTTCCTCCCTGTCCTATCTTTTCTCTTAAAGACTTGATACGAATCTTAAAAATCGTTTCCATGCCGATTTCTCAATAAAACAGTTTTTTACCTCAATATCCCTAAATCCGTTCGGAAATTCACCTTATTTCGTGGATAAAAGAGGGAATCCATTTTCCTTAGGATTTCATTATTCTCAAGTCGATAGGAACCCTGCACCCAAGGAACACTCCATCAAAATCTACCTGGGAAGAATACGCGTATACTTCGACTCCCTTTTCCTTTGCCTCTTTAAGACTAGCTGCGAAATCGGGGTCAGTTTCCACGTTAGGCCTGAAGCTGCTTACATCAGGCCGCTGGATAAGGAATAACACTGCTGACCTACCCTTTCCGAGGCCTTCGGTTAGAGTCCGGAGATGGCGGCGCCCTCTTTTTGTGGGTGCGTCTGGGAATAGCGCTATTCTGTCTCTAATCAGGGTGCACGACTTTACCTCAAGGAGTAGCTTTCCAGAATCACTTTTGAGGAGAAAGTCGAGGCGTGACTCCCCAAAAGTATACTCCGCTTTTTCGACATGGAACTCTTTGAATGGTTCGATGATACCTCTGTCAACTGCTTCTCCAATAATCTTGTTCGGGACACTGGAGTCAACGCTCACCAGGATCCCATGATGGTCAACAAGAGTGAGGTTGTAATGGGTTTTCCTTGTATCCGATTTTACTGGGAGGATATAGACCCTGGCTCCACGAAAGAGGAGCTCTTTCATCCTGCCTGGATTTGGAACAAAGCAGAGGGTCTCAACGCCTTCCACGAGGACTACTCCCAGGAACCTGTTAGGTCGAGACTGGAAAACTGCTGGTACAAGACGTCTGCTGAACCTCAAAGTGTTAGTCCTGCTCCAGGGTCTTAAGGATCTCCTCAAGAGTCCAACGGCTATTAGCAGCTATGAGTCTTAATGTAGTCTCCCTTTTGAGCTCCAAGTCGTCTTCCCCGGAGCTCTCGGTGATATATGCTCCCCCAGCCTCCCCGAGGATGAGGAGCCCAGCAGCGACATCCGTGATCCTGAGCTTCTCCCTTAGGTCGACGTGGGCATCAATGATTCCTGAAGCAAGATGGCAAAGGCTGAGGGCGGAGCACCCCGTCTGGCGGAGGTGTCTTGAGCTCACTATTAGCTGTCTGATCCTGTCGACGGAGGTGCCCTTGCTGATATCCAAGGAAACAAGGGCCTCTTTAACGAGCTTCGATTTTGATGGAGTGATATGTTGCCCTGCTCTCCATGCCCCTTTGCTCCTTTCGGCCCTATAGACATCCCCGGAGTATAGATCTTTGATCAATCCCAACTTTACTCCGGACATATGAGGTGTCGTCGATAGTGCCATGCTTGTGCAAGCTAAGGGGATGCCCCGCGCTAGGTTTGTGGTCCCATCGACGGGGTCGAGGACAAGAACGGGGCCATTCTCTCCGATGTCGTAGTCACCCTCCTCACTCACGACCCGGACTGGAAATTCGGCGTTGCTAAGGGTTTCCCTTACCGCCTCCTGAGCCTCTGAGTCTAGGAGTTGTTTAAGGCTGTTGACGTCGAGGGAGGCCTTTCTCAGGAGGGCATTCCTAACCTTGGTTCGGACATTCTCCGCGGCCTCAAGCAGAACTGGTGTCCATCGGGCGCTTACAATGGGTTGAGCCATACTATGTCATCATATGGTATCCTTATGGTTAACTTTTTTCAGTCAAGGAGATCCAAAGTAACCAACTGATTCATAGAGAAATACTGATAACCAAAGAACCAAGTCCGTTAAAAAGAGACCATTGATTTATAGAAATTGTAACGTCTCTCAATATCCTTGATGGTTAGAGGAATGAACCTGTTGATGCTGAACTCCTCAACCGCGAATGAGCCCATCACATTACCGTACACCACAGCCTCCCTCATGGCTGGTTCGTTCAGGCTCCCGCTTCGGGCTAGATGGCCCATAAATCCCCCTGCAAAGCAATCCCCTGCCCCTGTAGGATCCCTAATCTTTTCCAAGGGATAGCCGCAAGTGGGAAAGATCTTTTTTCGGGTGAAGAGGATGGCGCCATGTTCTCCCTTCTTGACGATGACAAACCTCGGGCCCCAATCAAGGATCTCCTTAGCCCCCATGATCAGGTTTGAGGTCTGGCATAACTGCCTCACCTCATTGTCATTGAGAACCATACCGTTGACCCTAGAGATAACCTCGATGAGCCCAGCCCTGTCGGTGTTGATCCAGTACTCTATGGTATCCGCTACAGTAAGGCGGGGTCTGTCCACCTGCTCTAAGACACTGAGCTGCTGGTGGGGGCCCACATTGCCTAGGTATAAGAACTCTGCATTCCTGTACTCCTCGGGTACGATGGGATCCCAGTCCCCAAAGACGTTTAGCTCCGTGGCTATTGTTGTCCGGGCCCCCAGATCATATCCGAAGCTCGAGACGAAATGGAAGCTCTTTCCTTCCCCGATCACGAGGCCTGCGAGGTCGAGCTTTTCTCTAAAGAGGTTTATGTATTCCTCCGGGAAATCGTCCCCTATGATGCCGATCAGCCCCGACTCGGCGAAGAAGCTTGCAGCAATGCTGGAATAGGTACCCGAGCCCCCGACTAGTCTGGATACGCTCTTAAAGGGGGTCTCGGTTGTATCGAGGGCTACACTACCTAGGTTGACGATCATTCATCAATCAGGAGAAAAGATAGGGGATTCCCTTTATTATTTTACCCAATTTTCAATAAGTCTAATAATCAATCACGGGCATAACGGAATTCGTCTGACTTGCATGTTATCTTGAGGGTGTTGCCCTCCTCACTTTTTTCGCAGCGCCCGATGACCTGGACGCCTATGCCAAAGTTCTCTGCGATCCTAATCACTTCCTCGGCTACTCCAGGCTCAACGATGAACTCGAAACCTATCCCCATGTTAAAGTCCTCATACATCTCCCTCCACTCCACATGTCCCTCCCCTTGGATAAGGTGGAAAATTGGATCAGGCTCCGGTAGGGTGTTCTTGATATAATCTACCCCATTCCCGAGGCTCAAGCACTTTGTCTGGCCTCCACCCGTGTTATGGACCATGCCGTGAACTGAGTCTCCCACACTCTCCAAAACCTTTGCTGCGATTGGGGCGAATATTCTGGTGGGTGACGTCAAGGCTTCACCGACGGTCATGCCGAGCCCAACCGGGTTATCGTCGATGTTATAACTCCCCGTGAACCTTGCCCTGTCCGGGTGTGCGAGCTCTGGATATTTCTCGAGGTATTCTCCACTCATAAGGCAGTTTCTCGCGAGGGTGTGGCCATTGCACATAATCCCACTGTTAACTTCATTCTCATAGCTGACTTTTCCGCCACTCCGTAGGCCCACTATCACATCCCCGGGGGAGATCTGGTAACCCGTTACTGCTTTCTCTAGGTCCACTCTAGCAAAGAGAGCCCCGCAGACATCTAAGGTCTTCATCTGATCAGGGAGGTCAGCGGTCTCCCCGCCCCCGAATAAAACGGGTAGCCCAATCTCCTCTAGTTTTTTAAACGTTCCCTCAAATCCCTGGGAGAGGGCTGCCAGCATCTCAACCCTTTCGATGAGAATCGGGTTATATGCTATGTAGTCGATGAATGAAATGGCTTCAGCTCCGACGCAGATGGTGTCATCGATGTTCATCGCGACGGCGTCCTGGGCCAACCCTTTAAACCATGAGGGATCCCCTGACTCTTTGTAACCTAGGTAGCTTATGATGGGCTTGCTCCCAGCAGAGTCAGTGTGGGCTACAAGACCCCTCTCAGGGTTCTCTGGATCCCGGGTGATAACACAGAAGGCTCCTGGGTAAAGGTTGTTTACGACACCTTTGAAGACGTGGATGCCCTCCTTTTTCACGTCAACCCCAAGGGCCTTGTATCGGGACATCTTGGCGAGAATATAGAGTCTGTTATCTTAAGGTTATTGACGAGTGCGGTTAGGCCTAGGGCTGGGAGATGGAACCTATGTGATCAATGATGGCCTCCTGGAGCCGGATATAGTCTCCATCATTTATCCATCCTCCCCGCCGGAGCCTCACGAGCCCGAGCATAATCTGATCCACCGCCTCCCTGCTTCGGAAAAGGTTCAGTCTCTCTGCCTCCTGACGGTATGCCCGTCCCACAGGGTTATCCCTACCCAGGCTCTTCACCGCCCTCTCTAGGAACCTATTCGAGAACCCGCCCCTGGGCCTGATGAGCTTGCTCACCTTACTCTCTAAGCCATCCGTTAGCATCAGTCTGAACCTTGAAAGGAGGCTGGGGCTATCCACCACCTCTACCGGGGGATGGAAGTCGAACCTCTTCTGACCGAAGTGGAAGACATAGAAAGGTATAGAAATCTCTAGGTCTCCCTCATCCAGCTCAATTTTATATTTATCGACGGCCTTAAGCTTTTTTTTCTTTCTCCGGTTGAGGGAATCTATTTGACCAGAGATCGCTTTTGCCTCAGCCAGTATTTCTACTTCAATGGATTTGATCTCCTCGAGCCTGTCTAACGTCTGGCTTCGTTCATCAGCCAGCTTCTCCTCGTCGCCTTTTAACTCATCTTTGAACTGGCCCGTCAGGGCCTTGATCTCAGCGTCTCTCTCCTCCTGAAGGCTTTTTACCGCCCTCTCAAGCTCCCCGAACTTTTTCTTCTGCTCTATCAGGGACTTTTTCTCTGAATCAAGCTTCTCTCTACTATCTTCTGACTTAAGTCGGGAAATACGTTTCTCTGCCCGGGTGAGTTTTCTCTTGCGTTTTGTTCGCTCCTCCCTTAGTGGACCTACCTTTCGTTTGTATGCCTCACGGACACGGGCAGTCTCTCTGTTCATCTTCTTTTTGAGCCTGGCCCTCTTCTTCTCAATGGCCCTTTTCAATTGTTCCTGGATCTTCGCGCTGCTATCGTTGATGTTTAATTTCTCCTCTCTCAATACCTTCCGGGCTATATCTTGGGACTCTTGAAGACTCTTCTTAGTCTTTTCTAGGGTTTTCTGGTCTTGTTCAAGTGTTTTATTGTGCTTTTTAAGAGAGTTCACGACAGATTTGACTTCTTTATTCCCTAGGATCGGGCTAAAGATTGCTGAAATAACCTTTGTCTCCTGCGTCTTGGCCCTCTCTAGAAGACAGTTTATTTCCCTTGGGTTTGGAGGATGGGCCACAAGCCCTTTGAACGTCAGTGTTTCTTGTCCTGTAAAATCTTTAAAATGACCTGAGAGACCCTTTAGCGTTTTTAGATATTTCTTGGGCTCCACTGAGAACTTGTTAATGGCTTTGATGAATGCCTCCACGTCAGGAATGATATCGTATTTGAGGCTGGTCTTATGAAGTCCAAGGAGATCGACCATTAATGATCCCCCGTCGTATAGCTTGAAAAGGATCGGGTAAGTCGCGAAGGAGGCGGCCTCCAGAGCTTCTGTCCCTCTCCGTGTATCCCCCACTATGTAAAGTGATGCGAGTTCTAGTTCCCTGGTGAAAGGTTGACCTCTACTACGATCATCAAGAACATATGGTATGGTCAATCTCTTCAATCCCATGGTACTCTCCTTAACTAAATTATACTCTCTCCTAAAAAAATACAGTATGGAACCCCAACCACGGAATCACCAATATTCCACGCGGTGTATTCCTCGACGTTCCTGATGATTCTCTCGGTTCCTTGAAAACGGCCTTGAAGCTTCTTGGATGCGAAAACAGCTCCAAAAAATGATTCTAAGCGATCATCTCTACTATGAGGAGATCGATTACCTCTTCAGCGACAGCGATCCAAGTATAACTGCTCCAGAAAAGGTCTGCAACACCGCAATCTATCGCCTCAGCATCCTGGGATAGAGACTTTCCAACGGCACAGACCCCCTAAAAGATTAATTTAAGTCTCCTGAGGCTATCAAAAACATCAGGGTCGTATGTTCCGTCTCTAGCAATTGCTTGAGACTTAGATTTCCCTCTGAGTAGTTTGACATCCTCCTCAAGGGATAGGCTCCCGCGCCGCTATAAACAGGTGGAGGGAGAGGTGTCCCTCTATAGCTGGATACACTTTTTCCTTTATCTCCTATCTCCGTTACATGGGCTTTTAGATGGATTTATCCCCGAAGTTAATCTCCGGATAGTTTGAGCTCAGAGAAGCGCACGATTTAGAGAAACGCCGAAGAGGTATTTGGTTTTGACTATTAGGAAATGATCTCTTTAATGGCTTCTGTTGTCTCGTTGGGGAAGTCCCTCATGAGGCTAGATATCACGGTCTGTGCAACATACTTTTTGAAAGAGGCCTCATTGAGCTTTGGCCTATAAACCCTATGATACCCTCCTTTACCTGTTTTCTCATTATAGTCTAGGACGCCCTCTTCCACCATGGCGTTGAGGAAGTTGATTATTGATGCACGGCTGATCGTTTTACCAACAAGCTTTTCGTTAACACGGGTCCAGACCTCTCTCGAGATGGCGCCCTCCTCTTTTCTTTCCCAAACGAACCTCAAGGCTTCTTCTTGATAGTCGCGAAAAACCTTTGCAAGGCCGTTGCTTGCCGGATTAAATATCAGTGTCATTTTTAACTCACCGCACCTTTCCCCTAGTTAAAATATAAGTCTATTGCACCAAAAAAAATGGATTTTATGATTATTTGAAAAACGTTGTCTTGCGCGCCTCAGAGACCATGATCTTTCCGGTGAATTTTGAGAAGAGCTGCAGCTTAAACTAGAAAAAAGAAGGGAAGAGAGATAGCCTGCTCAGCGTCGCTCAGCACCACTCGCCAGATAGAAGATGCCGTTGAGCCCGCGATACGCCGTCGGGTAGTCATCGAAGACCGCCGCCACTGTTCTTCCATCAAGCCTTTCTATATAAGGCAGGATAGAGGCAGCATCGGCACTCGTTGCAGATACCAGTTCAACCTGAAGTTTCACGGGGGTTTCCAATCTGAAAGGTTCAATTTCCTCATAGCTTATGAGAGCCTCTGAGACCATTTTCCTGATAATTGGGCCCGTCTTATCTGGGTGGATACATTCAGCCGCGTACCTTCCCATGCCTTTCTTGAGGACGGCAGTTTTGATTTCAGGGATAAGGGCCTTAGCCTCTGTGGCGACTGCGGCGTCCCCGGAGATGAAAATGGATGGGACTCCATAGTGCCCAGCAAGAGCCGCGTTGAGCCCGAACTCCCCTAATTCGATGCCGTTGATATATACTGCTATGACCCCTAGGGTGTAGGTATGGCAGAGAACCGCGTTAGGGGTCCCCCTTCGGGCATGGTATCCCACAAATAGAGCTGCGTCAAACTCGTCGCTTATTCCCGCCATCATACTGAAGGGCTTCGGGGAGCCTCTGATCAGTGTTGCGGCCTCGTTGACCTCCCATGGATGTAGGTTCTTCATTCTACCGTGGGAGTCGGAGATGGTGATCTCCTTAACTCCAGAGGCAAGGGCTCCGTCGATCGCCGCATTCAGGTCTCCGACCATGAGCTTACGGTATTTTTCGTACTCCAATTGATCGCTGCCCACTTGGCTCCAGTCCACAACGCCGGTAGTCCCCTCCATGTCGTTTGTTATAAAAACTCGTTTAGGCTTGGTTGACAATCTGATCAGAATAATTCCTGACTTAGGAACTATAAACCAGTTGCCACCCTCAATCCTTTGCGGGAATTAAGGCGCCGCAATAGAGGCAAACCACAGTCTTGGGTACGACGTGGTCGCAAGTTTCACATAGATAGAGTGCTTTGTGAATAGGCTTCATCACAATGATATTTTCTATGCGAGTCTCTTTGGCCATGGATATTGGGTGAAATCCTCCTCTATTATTATAAGATGTTCGTATGTTCTTGTTCTGGAGAGGGTGTTGAAAGTATATAGTTGGACTCAAATGTGATTGGGGTTGAATGAAAACCCCTCAGCCAATTCTTATATGGAAAATCGAGTTAATTTGGGAGTATGAGGCCCCCGTTAATCTACGCTCCTAAAGGAGACACGTTAATGCGGGTGGCTTCCTTCGTTTCCGGTTCTGGAACCAACGCGAGGAGGATAATAGAGAGGTCCTATGAGGAGGACTCTCGTTTCGAGGTCTCCCTAATCTTCTCTGATGTCCGAGATGGTTGCCTTCTGAGGAACGGGAAGAAAAGGTGTAGGGCTAAGGATATCGCGGATGAGTATGGTATACCCTATGAGTATGAGGACATCCGGGACTTTTACAGGGAGAAAGGGGAAAAGAGGTCCGACCTCAGCCTCCGTCCTGAATATGACCGTCTAGTTGTAGAGAAATTGGCACCTCATAGGATAGATCTCATTGCCCTCGCTGGCTACATGAGCATCACCACATGGCCCCTCCTGGAGGCCTATAGAGGGAGGATAGTAAATGTCCATCCCGCTGATCTCTCACTCCTTGACGGAAACGAACGGAAATACGTAGGAATTCACGTGATAAGGGACGCCATCCTAGCAGGGGAATCCGAGCTCAGGGCAAGCACCCATGTGGTCCGAGATAAAGTGGATCATGGGGAGATCTTGGTCGTCTCCAGGCCCATCCCAGTCAGGTTACCAGAGGGGATCGTCTTAAGGGAGCTGGCTCTGGATAAACACCTTCTCAGTGTTACTGTGGATGAGCATCAGGAAGAGCTGAAGAGACAGGGAGATTGGGTGATCTTCCCCCTGACGATCCAGATGATAGCCGCGGGATTTTTCGCCTTAGACGGAGAGGGAGGGGTGTATGTTAACGGGGTGCTCTCCCCAGGAGGATACAGGTTTTAGATCAACTGGAGGAATCACCCTGGCGAGGGCGTTATCCCCAGTTCCTAGTGGAATTCCATAGATGAAAGACTTCCCAGCTTCGTTTAACACCTATGAGAAATAGCTAAGACCTTGCACCTTGGGTTGATCGCGGAAGGTGTATGGGATCTTTGAATACGTGCTCTCAGAGGTTCGGTTATATAATCATTTTCTGGAAAAAAACTCTAATTGATACGAGTTTTCGTCTATAATCCCGAGCCTTTTCATTGTATGCCTAAGGGTTGCCGAGTTCTTTTTTCCGAGCTCCTGAAGGGGCTTTCGGGGTTTCCCCACATTAGCTCCCACCATGTTCAGGGCTGCCTTAAGGGGCACAGGATTCGTCTCTACATACATCATCCGCATCAATGGGAAGAATCTAAAGAAGGTCTCCTTGGAGCGCACCACGTCCTCATAGTTATCCCATGGCTTCGAAAGAACCGCAAGTTCTCGAGGGGCGATAGAGCCCGTTACGTTACTAGTGCCCTTCCCCCCAGATGCGAGCACAGGGAAGATGAGGGCGTAGCTAGGGCAATCGCAGCATAATACGTTCAGCCTCCCTCGTGTGAGTTCAACAACCCTGAGGACCCCGTATGGGTTGGGTCCCGCCTCCTTTAGTGCCACGATGTTCTCCAAGCGGGCTAGTCGGGCCACTGTCTCTGCCTCCACATTAACCCCCGTTCTCGAGGGGTTATTGTAGATTACTAGGGGCAGGTCCACAGCCTCGGCGACATCCTTGAAGTAGCCGTAGATGGCCTCCTGACTCGGCTTGATGTATCCGGGCTGGACAATGAGCCCCCCATCGGCCCCGGCGTCCTTGGCGTAGCGGGCGTTTTCAATGGTAAGTTTTGTAGTGGATGCTGAGACTCCTACCAGGGCGGAGACCCTATTCTTCGATGCAGCAAGTGATTCGTCTATGATCTTGATCCTCTCGCTTTGGCTTAGGAGAGTAGCCTCACTTGTGGAGCCGAGGAGGAGTATCCCGTTGCTCCCGTTCTCCACTTGGAAGTCAATCAGGTTACGGAGGATGTCGTAGTCGACCTCATTGTTATCGTTGAAGGGGGTGACCAGTGCTGGCCAGGATCCCACTATATTGAGTTTCTCCATAGCGGTCTATTATGTGTTAGAACGAATTAGGATTTTCCTTTTCGGAATCTCTGTTAGTGCGCGCGACGTGCCCACCACAACGAGATCGATTTCCCCCTCGGCCTTGACCATATTGTTGTTGAAAAAATACGCGGCCAAGTATGACCTAAAAATCCTCTAATTTAATCTCACTCCTTGCCTTTCAAGGTTTTGAGCTCGCGTAGTATATGATCTAAAGATATTTCCAAATCTTTGTTAGATACGACAAATAACCCGCGCGCGCAAATATAGAAGTCTCAAATGTCTATGACAGATCTAACCATGAAACCTTTGTAATCTACGTTGAGATCTCTGCCACGATTGCGCCTGTCAAACGCTTTATATCGTTGACCCTGACTTCAAGCAGTCTATTATTAGAACCACCACCGCAGTAGAACGTCTTAAAGCCCGCCAGCTCCTTATCCAAAACCACCCTCATCAAGGTTTTGTGGAAGATGGTCGGGGTCCCCCCAGGGGGGTATCCACTAATGGTTTCTGCCTCTAAAAAGGGTATAAGTCTCACTTTCTTCGCACCCAATGCCTTGGCCGCGGCTTTGAGATCGACTCTCCTATCCCCTGGGACAACCAGCAAGACGTATTCCCCTTTCCGGGTTTTGGAGACAAGATTCTTGGTGATCCTGTGGAGATCGATTCCCGTGGCCTCGGAGGCGTCAGCCGTGTGTACCGTCTCTGATTTTTCAATGAATTTGTGCCAGATCCCTTTCTCTTGTAGGTAGACTTCGATATCCATGGTGCTACGTCTCCCAGTGGATGGGCGTAGTCACACAGTGGGAGCCTTCCCATCCCATGATAAGCCTGCTCCCCGGGATCCAGATGACGTTGAAGCAATATTCCGCAAGGACATGGTGATTACAGCACTTGATCTGAACACAGAAATCCATTATTGATCCCTAGAGCTAAGGACAATGCTAATTAAATCGTTTTCCGGGAGGCTCAATCCTAATAAAATTGCGGGGGAAGGCGGTCCCCCCCCCCTCATCTGTCACCATTCTTGTTATTTCGCTACGCATAGGCTTTTTATGTCATGTGTCTGCTGTAAAATTCTAATACTTTAGAAGAGAGCCTTATCTACCTCGTCACAGTATCCTTCTCCTTCATTATGATGTTCTATATGCGCGAGTCCTTATGTACACGCATGCGGGAGGCAGGATACCAGTTACGAGGCCGAAGAGCTTGAACCCCTCCTTAGTTACTTCATGGCTTCGGGTTCCAGCGATGATGTGATCCCTTACTACGTGACTACTGCCCTCAATATAGTGGGGGACAACCAGAGATCTAAGAAGAGATAACCTTGGAGTTCTATGGACTTTGAAGAGGTCCAGAGGATGGTCAATAAGAACGTTATCTAGGACGCCAAGACCATCATATACCTCCTTTTCCCATGGCGCGCAGCTAGGCTATAGGTAGGCTTCGACCAGTCTCTTTTTATAAAATGATCCATTCATCCTTTCTGAAATTATTCTAGGGAGAACTATACTATGAAGATCGGAGTCACCTGTTATCCCACCGTAGGGGGCAGTGGGATCTTGGCAACCC
Organism: Candidatus Bathyarchaeota archaeon; assembly: GCA_002726865.1. The sequence continues at coordinate 43,268 of PBSW01000031.1, read as the reverse complement.
GCCTAGGTGTCGAGTTTGCCAAGAGGGGCCACGAGGTCCACTTCGTCACCTATGAGAGGCCCGTTGCCATCCAGGGTGGCGATCCCGAGAATGTCCACGTCCACTTAGTTTCCGTTCTTGAGTATCCTCTGTTTAAGTATCCTCCCTATACTATTGCACTAGCCTCGGAGATGTACCGAGTCTCAGAGCAGCATGATCTTGATGTGTTTCACGTTCATTACTCCATTCCCCATTCTACGGCAGCCCACTTGGCCCGGGAGATGACAGGCGTTCCCTATGTTGTCACGCTTCACGGCTCCGATGTAACCATCTTGGGGAGTGACTCTTCATATCTTCCCGTAAACTCCCACACTATTGATGAGGCAAACGCTATCACCACAGTCTCCCGGTTCATGGTGGATGAAGCCTACTCGAGGCTCGGGATCAACAAAGAGATCCGGGTCATTCCCAACTTCGTCGACACCGATATCTTTGCTCCGAATTCTTGCAAAGAGAACTATTTAGGAAACGGGGAGGACGTTGTTATATCTCATATCTCTAACTTCCGGCCTGTGAAGCGGGTTCATGACCTTGTCTACGCGATGAAGATGGTCTCTAGAAAGGATCCAGGCACTAAGCTTATGCTCATTGGAGACGGCCCTGAGAGGATTAGCGTCGAGCGGCTAGTTAAGCGCCTCGACCTTGAAGAGTACGTGACGCTTACAGGGTTCAGAAGTGACGTCGCGAACCTCCTGAAATGCAGTGACGTAGTGGTCTTGTGCAGCGAGACTGAGAGCGCGCCCCTCACCCTCCTAGAGGGGATGAGCAGCGGGCTTCCTGTGGTCGCGACGAGGGTGGGTGGGATACCAGAGATCATCAAAGATGGTGTTAATGGTCTTCTGGTGCAGTCTAAGAACCCTGAGGCGATCGCAGAAAAGATTCTTGAACTCAACTCGGACCCGGAGATGAGACGTAGCCTTGGGGAGGCAGCACGAGAGACCGTGTTAGAGAAGTATACCGCGGAGAAGATTGTAGGTCAATATCTGGAAACCTATGAGAGCGTGACAATCATCTAGTGTCCCCAATGAACTTGATTTCTTTTGACCTTTGAATACCATTCTGAAACATGGTAGTCTGATTTGCTCAATCTTGGAAAATCAGAGTGTCGACACAGACGGATATATCAAGTTTTCGAACAGCCCTAGCTTGGGAGTAGAGATCAATGAGGAAGAGTGCATTAAACATCTCTATGAATCCCGCCCCTCTAGGGATCTACCTGTAGAGGATTTCTTCACTTCCAAGCCAAGGTGGTTGGATCCTGCCTAAAGGCTCCCGTCGCGGGCAAACATCAGTTAACTTATAGATTCGCATAAAACATCAAAGAGTTGGGGGTGTTCTTGTTGTACTGTCTGAGGAAGACCCCCAGAAGATCCCTGACCCCAGCGACAGTCGCGATGTCAAACCAGGCCCAGCTCACCTCCTGGCCAAATCTCTCGGGGCTAAATCTGCCCATCGCTGATGACATATATCGCTCGATCTCCTGAACTTGCACCTGCTTTCCCCGCATCTCCGTGATTAAGGCTTGCCTGTCCTCCGGATCTCTGAGTTTTGCTTTGATCTCCTCGATCTCCTTCCTGAGGCATACGAGGGTTGCTTCGAGCCGACTTGCTGTCATCTCGATAAAGTCTCGGATGGCCACATGGGCGTTCCTCAGCCCTTCAGGGTCATCTGCATTCCTGGCCTCGACCCAGTCGCCTAATGCTTCAAAGAGCTCCCCGTCTATTAGGTTGCAGTTTCCCCTAGCCCTTAGATCCCAGGCGTATCTGTCGTTCCATGGGGCATTATAAAAGAGTCTAGTGTATCTTACGAAGACCGGAAATGGTAGGTCAAGGGCCCTAGCAGCTGGTATAACCTCTGCGTAGTAACTTGTCTCTCCAGGTCCCCCGATATGGGCCAATATCGGGACAACAAAGTCGACGACAACTTGGCGAGAGTCGACTCTTGGAGAGATATTTTCTGCAATCTCGGTGAGATCGGGGCTTCCGGCATTGAAGGAGAACTGATACATCTCGCCGCACCGCGGGCACTTTCCTGAAATACTAGCAGTGACAGAGCCAGCTTTTCTGCTGTAATTGACCTCGATTCTGGATCTGTTGCATTCTGATTCCTGGCATTCAAGGAAGAACGGCACATAATCGGTCTCCCTGAGACCAATCCCAGCATCATAGCCTGAGGCCTTGACGAGTTCCGCAGCCTGGTTGGTCGCCTTTATAAATCTCTCTCGATTGGTAGCTGAGAGAAGGTTTTCATACCCAGATTGAAACAGTATGCGGGAACCAGGCATCGAAAAGGATAGCATTGGGATACCTAGATCCGTTTCTAGATTGACGAGGGTACCAATGGTTTTAGTGGACCAATCTGAGACGTTTTCTGTTGAGTAATAGGCTCCTTTCAGGATAGTAATTGAATGTTCTAGGTTGAGGAGCCCCCTATCCCTGATCCCGGGGTCGGTGTTCCTGAGGAGACCACGATAGTTTCCCCGGAGGCTCTCTAGGGCCTTCTTAAGCCAAGCCTCTGGTGGGTTAGGTAATTTATAGATGGGAGCGTTCTCTAATTCTTGGCCCGCGGGGTAGCTGAAGAGGAGCCCCCTCGGTGAGGGACTGGGGACACGAGTATTGAGGAGCTCTGCCTGAACTCCGTCGTAGTCGGCGACGAAGAAGAGCGGTACATAGCCCTCCCCCCCAAGGCCGCTCAGACTGGTGATGTAGGCGATCTTGTTGAGGATGAGGCTGGATCCCCCAAGGGCGTAGGGCTGCTGCCCTGTCTCGATAGCTCCCCGGTCAAGGCGGTCGATATTCTCTGAGGCCTTCTTGGTGAGGATTCCGAGACCCCTCATGTTAGTCTTCATCGCCTTTTTGAGGTCCTCAAGCTCATCTGGGATCGAGCCGTAAGCCTCTCTGATGCCCCCCAACAACTTGTAGGCACTCCCCATATTGACGGGTATTTTTCCCCAGAGTTCTGTTGCTGTCTCCCTCTGGGCCCCGCTCTCGACGTAGTCTGTGTAGATCCTATGGACGGGGGCACCTTTAACTTCCTGCGTCAAATCGATCACAAATCTAGTTAACGGCTGATTATCCCTTCCCGGTCTAAAAATCCTTCTGGAATAGACTCAATCAACTCTTAGGAGCCTCGCGGCGTTTCCGTAAAAGATCTTCTCAATGCTCTCATCATCAAGCCCAATGGAGTGGCAGGCCTCAAGTTGCTTCATAAGATAAACCTCACTAAATCCCCGGGGGAAGTAGCTGGAGTCGGTACCGAAGACAAGTCTGTCCGGGCCTACGGTTTCAGTTGCCCTCTTTATCAGTTTCTCCAGGTCAAGTTCATATGGGAGCCACCGCATCCACTGGTTGGATCCCGAGGTGTCGATGAGGATATTAGGGCAGCTCCAGCAGAGCTGGAGGAGCTCCCGGAAATAACCTGAACCGAAGTGGGGGACCACGAAGTTGAGGCGGGGGAACATCTTGGCTGGCTCCCACAAGGTAAGAGGATTCATGTTCCTGAGGTTGTGGGGTGGGCCGCCTCCACCCCCTAGAACCCCAAAGTGGATCACCACAGGGATTCTGAGCCTCTCGCAGGCCTCCCAGACCGGATATCCTGCTTCGTCATCGATGGGTCTCGTTTGTCCCGAGGCGATAACTTTGTACCCTTTGAGGCCGAGCTCCTTGACTGCGCTTTTTACCTTCTCCTCAGCTCCCTCCTCAAAGAGGGCGTTATGAGCGAATCCGGTGAACCTACGGGGGTTCATCTTTATGACTTTGGCGAGGTTCTCGTTCCCCCCGCCTGTGACAAAGTTGACCATTTTGATGCCTTTGGAGTCCATGTCAGCAACCCATCGTTCGGCCAGCTGCTTGTCAGAGCAGCCCCGGGGCTCGGGGGGCTCAAACCCCCAACGTTTCCGCCACTCAGCCCTGTATTTCCTAGACTGTGTGCTGAATATTCCCATCCTTTCCTCACCGTATTTATCTAGGAGCCGTTTCCTCCGATCTCCCCTACTTTGCCAGTTGGCCGTAGGGAAGTGGGCGTGGAAATCTATGACATTTATACCGTGCTTCGTTTCGTTCACCAATTATGGTGTATTTCACGCTGAGCTGGACCTTAAACATTATCTCTTGAGCATCATCCCAATCAAAACAGAGACCTGGTCGCCTTCTTCAAGAAGAAGGGGCTGCTGATCGCGAGGGGCTCCATGAGGAACGCCTCTGCGTAACCGCAGCCTCCTTGGACGCCTCTGAGTTCCGCTTTCTTCACCATGAAATCCTGGTAATACCCCCATTGGAATTTAGCGAGCTGCGATACATATGCCTCAATGGCAGCCTCCTTTCTTTGCCAGACATCGGAGATGTCGACCACGATGTGAGGGCTGGAGATAAGGGTGTTCACCTCCATGAGCAGCAACCTTCCCACAACCCAGGGGTCGTCATAGATCGTTTCGTGGCCTGCCCACTCCAGTGCCTCTTTAACAAGCCCGTGGGCGGCCCGGTGCTCCCGGTGATAGTCGAAGGGGAGATGGGTGATGACAACCCAGGGGCGCCTTTTAACGATGACGTCCGAGACCTTCCGGATGAGCTCCGGCGTTGGCTTAAGGCTCTCCTCGGGGAATATTATGGGCTTTCTGATCCCTAAGGCCTCAGCGGCCCGATTCAGCTCAGGGCCTCGCTCAAGGTCTGAGCATGTGAGGCATAGGGCTCCTACGTTATGCCCCGCCTCGGCGTGGTGGGCGAGAGTGCCCCCACACCCGAATGTCTCGTCGTCAGGATGGGCGAAGATCGCCAGAATTCCTCCGGATAATGTAGTCATCGGTATTCGGGTCTACCCAGAGTTTAAAGGGGTTTCCAAGCTTCGTGGGACCGTCTGGATGATCATCTCAGGAAATTGTACCATTGATGACTCCTATTATGATGCGACCCATATCCCCTTTGGCTCCTCTCTCCCTCCCTGGAGCCTCTAATCTGGGAAACAACCCCTGCCATATTCTTGACGCGATTGTCTCAATTACTTAGCTTTCTAATTCGTCCCTAATTCCTGAGACTGTGTCCTCAAATCCGGGGTCGCCTTCTAGGTCCAATATCCTTAGGGAGATCCCTTCAAGCCCATGAGGTCCCAGGTCACGAATTTTTGCGATTTTGAACTGCTCGTGCTCCCAGACGGCTCTTTCTATAACTTTGTCAGCCCCATTGAGGCGCATAAGCGCAACTGATGCTGCGTCTGATGCTACTCTGTTGCCACTCGCGATAATTATCCCTGGCTCGGCGGCGCGCCTTGAGTTGCGTTTGTTGGAGACCAAAATCTTGCTAGCGTCGGCAATTATGAGGTCGGCGGAATATGCGAGATTGAGGTCCACGACTTTCGCGTGGTGGGCGTGGCCGTCGTGGAGCCACTCCCGGCCCACTGAGTCGAGCATGCCCACAACGAGCTTTAAACTGATGGTGAATGTTGCAGTGCTATGAGGTCTCATAATTGGGGTGAGGATCACCCTCTCGGCGTCGTAAACCCGCTTGGGAATTTTGATGCCCTCCGGCCATGAGGGCGCCCCTGGTGGCTTAACTGTTACCCACTCTTCTTCCTCCTCGAAGAAGCAGACGCCGATGCCAAGGTCCTCGGCTACCGCAAGCATTCCTAGGTTCTCCATGGTTTGACGGGTGGGGAGTCCCCTCGCTCTCCCGGAGGTCTCCCCAAGGACGATCTTATCCGGCTGCACTCCAGCACCCATCAGGCTCTCGACAATTGCCCTAACCGTCCCAGGATGTGAGTCTATGGGGTATGGGTTGTCTGTGTTGCAGTTTGGCTTAATGAGAAACTCACCCTGGACCCCCTCGACAATAGGTGCCAGCCCCCCGAGGAGGGAGATGGCCTCGCGTATCCCGTTAGCACGGTCGTCCGATCTGACAATTGCAACAACATGCTTACCGTTCTCATTATACGCGTTAGATCTCAATCGTTTTACTGGCGCCGTCGGTCCCAGCGGTGGATCTTTGAGGAGCCGGTTATAGAGGGCCATTGATCCCTCGTGAGTAATCTCCATTTCAGGCCTTAGATCTCGATGATACCGGATATAGTTTCCTAGTCAGGCGGCGTTCATCCCGAGGGTCTTCCAATTTAAGACCTCTCGGTATTATCGTTGATACAACGCCTTTGATTACTAGTTCGTAACCTATCCTAGTCGGCCAGAATTACGTCGAAAACTGTTAATGTTCATTGTTGAATTATTTATACTGGATAAAATAAGGAGGGAGGATGAAGTCCTACTTCAGGTACCTGTTGAACCAGCGGACGATGTGCTGAAGCCGTTCTATCCTATGTTTTGGCTTCCCATCCCTGGATAGACCATGGGGCTCGTCTGGAAACCTGATGAACTCGGTGGTCCGCCCCAGCTTCTTGAGCGCAATGTAGAGCTGTTCCCCCTGCTCTATGGGGCAGCGGTGGTCCTCCTCGCTGTGGATGATGAGCATAGGCGTCGTCATGTTCGTGACGTACGTGATAGGGGATTTCGCTAAGCAGAGCTCCGGGTCGTCCCAGGGTTCCTTCCCGTTAACGAGTTCGTGGGTGGGCAGGGTCATCCAGCCGATGTCACTTGTCCCATGGAAGCTGTACCAGTTACTGATGCATCGCATTGTCACCGCTGCCTTGTACCGATCGGTGTGGCCCACGATCCAATTGGTCATAAAGCCTCCGTAACTCCCCCCTAATACCCCTAATCTCTCTGGATCTACGTAGTTATAGTTCATGATGACGTGGTCCGTAGCCTCCATGATGTCCATATAGTCCCTTTCCCCCCAGGACCCGGAAATGAGCCTGGCGAATTGCTCACCGTAACCGATGCTTGCCCTGGGGTTGGTGTACACGACAGCGTATCCGTGGTCGGCGAGGACTTGGAATTCGTGGCATGTGGAGTCCAGTTTGAACCCGTAAGCCCCTCGGGGACCCCCGTGGATTTGGATACACGTGGGATATTTCTCCCCCTCTTGGAACTCCCGTGGCTTCACAATCCATCCTTGAACTGAGATGCCGTCACTCGCCGTGAACCAGAACTCTTCGGGTGCGATAATTCTGAGCTTCCTCAAAAGTCCCTTATTCATCTCGGTTAGCCTCCTTTGCTCTTTATCAAGGATGAATAGTTCAGATGGGGTAACAGCGTCGGACATATTGAAAGCAAATTTCGTACCCGAGCCGTCTAGGCTGAAGGAACCAATATTCATCTCACCTTTCGTCAACTGCCTCACTTCTCCGTTAATTCCTATTCTGTGGACGTGGGTAGTACCATTTTTAGGAAACAGGGCGTAGAGATGACAAGAGTCCGGGGACCATTTCAGGCCTGATGACCTGGCTACGGTTCTATCAAATTTGCTGGTGAGGCATTTCACGCCCTTCCCCTCCAAGTCGAGGATATAAATCTCAGTATTCTTATGCCAGACGAGGTCCGGGTCTTTTAGCTCCCTCCCCGTGAAGGCGATGTATCGCCCGTTGGGAGACCATTCTAGGATCCCAATGGGGCCCTTTCCTTCCCAGATGAGCGTGGGTTTCCCGCCTTTCACGGGGACGGTGTAGATGTTTCTGTGGAATGATTTGTCTGCGTCCTCTCCCCTGATGGTGACAAAGGCTATTCTTGTGGAATCGGGGGCCCATGTAGCGGTCTCGATATCAAAGAGTCCGTCAGTGAGCTGCTTGGCCTTCCCCCCTTTGGCCTGTACTACAAAGATATGAGGATACATCCCTACGCGATAGCCTTTCCCGTCGCGCTTGTACTTAATGCGGCGAATGATCTTTACATCACTTCCCTCGGCTTTCTCACCTTTGAAGACATCGGAGAGGAATAAGATGCTCTTACCGTCGGGGGACCATGCAGGGTTCTGAACCGCTTCATCTACCTTGGTGACCTGCCGCGCTTCCCCACCATCAGTGGGGAGTATAAAGAGCTGGGGCTTCTTCTTGTCTTCTTCAGGGTCACCAAGGCTGGGGCGATTTGATGTGAATAGAATTCTGTCTCCTTTAGGTGACCACCGGGGATTGGATGCGTTCTTCTCTCCTGAGGTGAACTGGATAGGCTTCTTGGTATCGAGATCGAGGAGCCAGATTTGGGTGTCGTACCTATCCTTTTCAATATTAACCTCAGAGTATGTAAACAGGATTCTTAAGCCGTCGGGGTTGATCTGTGGGTCTCCCACTGGGGTTGCGGGAAACAGGGACATAATCTCGATCTCCTCAAGTCTCTGCATCTCTATCATTTGTTTGTTTGATGTGAGGGCCTTAAAATATTCCTACTTATTCCGGAGCCGTCGGAGTTCAACCAACAATACTTGTTTGAACTAAATTAATAAAGAAAAGTCATTTGGAGAACTACACTTTATCGCGTGCGATTTACTCAATGGTACTGTGCTTCTCTCTCATCGAGGCCTCTGTGACCTCAAGTCGTGTCATTAGTTCAACTATCAGGCCGTCTAGGAAGACGGCGCAGGTGTCCTCGAACAGGGTCCCCATAGGGACTAGGGGCTTGTGTTCTCCCAAGAGCTGGCGGCTCTGGTACTCGCTCTCCTCAGAGACAGAATCCCGTCCGGGAACCACTACGAGATGGTCAGAGACCCGGGCTAGCTCAGATTCGGGGTAGCAGGTGACTGAGAAGATGATCGAACCGAGCCGTTTCGCTACACGGGCTGCCGTTATGGACATGGCACTTTTCCCAGAGCCCGAGATAATTATGACTATGTCTCCCTCCCCAATGGCGGGTGTTATGGTCTCCCCCATCACGTAGACATCAATGCCCACGTGCATTAGGCGCATCGCGAAGGCCTTTCCCACTAGTCCGCTCCTCCCCGCGCCCAGGATAAGGGCCTTTTTCCCACCCCTCTTTACGTTCATCAGGGTGTCTAGCAAGGCCTCCACCTGTCCCAGATCAATGGCGTTGACCGCTCTGCTTATCCCACGCAGGATCTCTCCGGATGCCTCCCACCAGCTCAAAAAGGTTCCCTAATATAATCGTCAAGGCGAATTAAAAACATAAGTCTCTCCACGAGTTTAAATCCCGAAACGGATCATTCTAGAGTGATGGAAAAACGCTCGAAATGATGGACGGGATCCACTTTATCGACTTTTCTGCGTAAAAGAATCGCGGTATAGCGCTGTATTTTAAACTGCTCGGAGGGCATATTCCCTTGGACTTCGGGATGGGGGGCAAGTCTTTGAGATGATCGAGATCGAGCTTGAGTTCCTGAGAAAGGGATAGGGTGACGTCAATGCCCTCTCTATCCTCACAGACACATGGACCCCGCGTGTGTGGTGCTGCTATTGATCTTGGGAGATCTGTTGCTCGCTGTGGCCCTCTATTATCCGCTCAATCTCCTCGAGGACGATGTCCCTATTCGCGGGCTCATCTCGCCAGCGTTTGTCGAGATCCCTTCGCTTTTTAGCAGATACCAAGCCCTTGGCCCGGACAGTATTCAGTAGCTCAACAAACTGCCCGTATCTTAACCGTTCGTTTTCTTGAATTGTATTCATTATTGTCTCCAACATTCACATTTAATCTGGATTGGATATATATCCATGTATATTCTAAAGGGCTTGGCCTTAGAGTTACTTTGCTCCTTCCTCATGCGTCGGACGATCTCCTAGTATTCCCTCTTGGACATTAAGTGGAATGCCCTTAGGCTCTTGGTTTACAAGCTCTAGGTAGATCCGTCTATGACCGGATGGTCTATCACCCTTACATCTATGGGCGGTCAACTGACGAGCTTGTGCAGAACTGTGGAAAGTCCGTGTGTAAGGGGTGGAAGTTCGTGCGTTAGGGGCTGCCTGAAACGGGAGGAGCCCTAGAGTATCGGGTCAAGGAGGGACGTCTTGAGTCTATGAAGTCCATCCGGATCGCTATGGAGCAAATATCCATGGTGAGGGATCCCTTAGTCATGATATTCAGATCTGCCTTGACATCAATACCCTTCTAGACATCGCTTGCACGATCACACTGTGTCAGGCCCTCGAGAAGCATAGGCCCTTTATCCTTGAGGGTTCGCTGAAATCTGATAACCCAGTAAGCTACAGGACTCTGGTGCGCCTCGTCTCAGTTCCCATCATATCGGAGAAGCAGTGGAGCTCCAAATTGAGGGGGTTCATTAAAGTCATCTAGGAGGGGCTCATCAACTACCCCTGCATTACAGGGGGGGCTTAAAGAGTCCCTCATGATCACCCACTGGCGTGAAATCCACTACTTCAATATCTCCCTCAGAACTCCTTAGGCCCTGTAGCCGCAGTAGTGTGTGCTATCTCTACATGACCCCCATCAATGTAGGCGTCCAGGAGATATGTCCCCCCAGCCAAGGAGCTTAGCCATGGGCCTCTTCCTCGAGCAGATTGAGTGGGATGGCGGCTACGCCTTTGCCTCGAACGTGCCCGGGCTGACGTTCGACGGGGCGCTAGCCGAAACTAGACGGATATAGTCCACAGGATGGCCTCCGCTGCTGAGGCACGATGATGGGCCTTCACTAACTGGTCGCCTCCACGGATTGCACTCTTAAATTGGCCTTGAAGTCTACTACTGTTATAACCGCGTTCTAAACGAACCTTAAACCGGATAATCAAGGATTTTTTTTATGGTGGGACCGGTGGGATTTGAACCCACGATCTCGCACACCCCAAGCGCGAATCTTGCCAAGCTGGACCACGGTCCCGAGTACCTAACAACGATCAACCCCCCGCCTAAAACTCTTACCCCCCAGCCTAGCGACATCTAATATCTCTTGAAACGACCCCTCCCCCGGCCGACGTCGGTACGCCGACAAAGCAGTCTTAAGCTTACCCCGGTCAGTTTGCGGCAAACTCTTTTCTAATCTCCCCGCCATCCCTCGGTTGAAGAAGAGATAATGCGCTAATGACGTCACATTGGCACATCTTCTAGATATACTAGCCGACTCGAAATCTACGATCCTCACGACTCCCTTCGATATAATCACATGACGCCGGGCGTTTGAGAGTTCCCCATGATCCAGACCTACGACGTCCATCCTCCGGGCCTGCTCCATGAGGTCCATTAGAACCATTCGCAAAAGTCCAACCTCCCCAGGCCCTAATCCCTCCACCCAGTCCACGAGGTAGTACCCATCTACAAGATCCATGACCAAAGCTTCCTTGGAGACCCTCAGAAGTTGCGGTCCCACCGAGACTCCATTCGCCACACCCAGAAATCTTGCCTCGGCCTCCATAGACGTCCTGTTTGCATCAGTCCGCCTGATCTTGACGGCAACCTCCTCTCCTCCAAGTAGCGCAGCCATCACCACTCCCACATGCCCTTTGCCCATAACTGGTATGCCAATTAGCATATGGCGCCCCCTCAGAACGAGAGCGGAGACACCCATCGCTTCAAGCTCCTTCAGGACAACATGTGCCCTCTCGGCATCATAGGAGGGGTAAGAGAGAAGAAAACTGGCGCGACTCTCCAAGAGCGCTTGGAGGGGGATTACGTCACTCAAACCATCCATGCCGGCCCCTCAGGAAAGCATCAAGGATCACAGCAAAATCGGGTGTCACGACAGATTCGGCCCCCCCTCCGAGGAGAATGCTGAAACCCCTGGACACTCTTTCAGCTATCCCCCCTGAGATGCCTATGCCCCGACCGCCGTCTTCGAGAAGCGATTTAAGCGCGGTTCCGACCTCTCGATTCCCCCGTTTCACCATGACCTGCCATCGATCCCCTTTCACCCAGGGACCTGATACCGTATCATCTGAGCTAGTATAGGTCTCTAGGAACCTACGGCTCCCTTCCACTATCCTCACAGGTGGTCCAGTTTTAACAACGAAAGATGACAAGATTGCAGACTCCAATTCGAAAACAAAGATATGGCGCGATAACTCATCACTCCAGACTTTGGAGCGGACCACGCTGAAACCCGTCTTCCCGAGGGCGGTAACCAAAGCCCTTTCCGACTTGTATAGCTGACCCCAGAGCACGTCCTGGACCTCTACCTCCCCATCCCTCACCACTAGGAAGACTAGGTCGAACCCGTGGCTACGAACTCTTGTCATTAACCCGTCGATATTCACTTCCCTCTCAACAGGATAGAAGAACTCCCAACGTGGCCCCTCAAGAAAAGCCCTAGCAGCGGCCGAGAACTCCCAAAACCGGTTCTCTGATACGGCCGAGGCCACGTTCCTCCTAGGGTCAACTGGGTCTTGAACTATTAGGGGCTCCCTGAACCGTTTCTTGAAATTCCCATGATCTGCATTCTTCAAGGGATCCACAACCTCGCCCTGTCTCCACCCAGAAGCCGTTTCAAGTACCCTCTCAAAGGAACCAATGGCGATCATAAGCAGCTCACAGAGATATCCGGAGAATCCCCCCACCTTTACTTCGGCACCGTAAACACCTATGCCCTTCATGAAACGCTTAAGGAGACGGACTTCATCCTTTGCTGATTCTGCGAGGTGATCTAAAACAAACCTCGTGTGGAGTGGGGTCCTATCTGTGGCTGAGACAAGCCCATTTTTGGGGTTTATATGGAAACATGGTACGAAGTCGACCGTGAAGCCATCAATCTCGGCAATCAGATAGGGGTGCTCGGCATAGGCCTCGATCCATCCCTCCCCAACAAAGTCTTTTACAACATCCAATACTGTTTGGAGGTCCGATCTCCTGTATTCTTCCTCAAGGACGATGAAGACATCAAAATCCCTATCCCCCGAAATCCAGGTCCCCCGGGCGACAGACCCGTGGACCTCTGTAATCCCACTGATCCCGACTTCTGCTAGTCTAATCCCAAGATCCTCTACTACCTTTCGGGCAAACTTCTCAACAGCCTCCACCTCGGCTTGCCCAGGTACCACGGCATCTAGCACTCTATCTCGTATCTCCTCCCAGGATGAGCCTCTCACCGTCTAGTACACCGCAGGGAATAGATCAAATAAGAATCCTATAAGCACACTGTACAGGTCAAGAGTAACCGGCTAACATGGCGTGAAAAGTCGTCACATCTGGAACCTAGAGTCACCGGTTCCCCTGGTTAACCGTGGATACTGAGAACAATCTCAGTATCCTCTCCCTTAGCATGGCGGTCGATCACCATTAAGTTTTGTCCCCGAGACGCGTGCACGCGCTGTCAAAATTCGGGATACACCTCCGGTAACCGTTGTAGCAACGCTCTTTCACCCGCGTAATGTTGAGGAGATGAGCTTATAGTTCATTTAGGCTATAGCCTCCCACCTCCTATGTTAGGGCGCCCCGCTTCTCCCTCCGGAGCCCCGAGATGGTTCTCTCCATCCAGCTCTTGCTTTTCACGATTGAGCTGAAACTGTCGCAGGTAGCTGTGTAGATGCATAGCTCCGTTCTTTCATAGACGTTTGCCAAGACACCCCTGGAATCAACTGCATGCGCAACGCACTAACTCCGATCAGACTCCGCTAGGGTCGAATATAACGGTCCCCTCGGTGTTAAGACGCTCTGCTTCAGCTTAATGCTCCTGACATCGAAACCTCCAAAAACCGCGTCTCTATACTTGAGAACCTCCTCCATGAGCAAATCCCGATTTCTCCCCGACCTCACCCTGGCGATAGTGATATGAGGGTTGAACCGTCGCCCCTCATGTTTGAACCCCAGCCCAACAAACCCCGCCTCCAACTCACGGAAAATAGCCGCCAACTCGTCAATTCCCTCAGAAACACCCATCCATATCACTCTGGGTCTCCTCAGATTTGGGAATGCTCCTATCTCCGTTAGGGTCATTCGGAACGGCTCAAATCTCAAACTAGTCACTATATGCTTCACCTCTTCCAGAAGCCTTTTTTCTATGTCTCCTAGGAATTTTAGGGTTAGATGGACATTTTCCAGCTTCACAAGCTTCAGTTCTCCCCCAGATCCAATCAGACCGGCCTGAAAACCCCTCAAAGCGTCTAAGATGCCTGGATCAGCCACATCGACCGCGACGAAACACCGGATACCCAATTCTCCGCACCCAGCAACAAATTGACCATACAAGATAAAGTAGTTATCATGATCTCGAGCTAAAGGGAAAAATGAATGATAATCTAGGTTCCCCTCACATCAAGCATATTAACGACCCACCTACCCTAGGAGCAATGGAACCCGGCCCCTTCCTCCTCGTTATGATCTCTGCGTGCTCCCATGCCACATGGAACTTCCTCGCGAAGAAAGGTGAAGACAAGGAAGCCTACATGTGGATCATGGTTTCCACCTCCCTCATAACCCTCATCCCCATCTATCTAATCTTCCTCCCCAACTGGACATTCCCCCTTACTGCCCTTCCCTACATGCTCGTAAGCGCCGTAGCTGAGACCCTCTATTTCATAACCCTGAGTAAGGCATACGAACTGGGAGATCTCTCCGTCGTCTACCCACTCGCTCGTTCCTCCCCCCTATTCTTATCTGTCCTGGCGGTTTTACTTTTGAACGAGAGTATATCGGCTTGGGGTGCAGTGGGTATCTTACTAATGGTAATCGGCGTCTACACCATTCATCTTAGAAGCTTTGATCTCAAGGGGCTGTTCCTCCCATTCCGCTCTTTGAAAGGGCGAGCTTCCCAATTCGCGATTTTGACTGCCATCTGGACTACGGTCTACTCCATCGCAGACAAAGTTGCCGTTGGCACAGTGGACCCTTTGCTTTACTCTCTCTGGCTTGAGGTGTTCATTTTTCCTCTATTGACTGTAGTTGTCCTCTGGAGGCGAGGGAAAGAATCAATAAAACGGGAATTGAGGAACTCCTGGGTCAACGCTACCGCAGGAGGCTTCCTAATGAGGATCGGCTATGTTCTCGTCCTTATTGCGATGAGCCGCGTCCAGGTCAGTTACATCCTTGCTCTCCGCCAGGTCAGCGTCGTTCTAGGAGCTGCTGCAGGAGTGTTTTTCTTACAGGAGAAATATGGTCGAGTACGCCTCATTAGCTCCACGCTCATATTCCTAGGTGTTTACATCCTCGCAATCTTATCCTGAGGACAGAACCTCTCGACGACTGGAATAGTAAAATGTATAATGGCCACCTACTCGTTCTGGGAGGAGCGCGCGCGTTCATAGGCCCAATGTTATTTCAGAACCGTTTATGGTTCTCCTTATTTAGTCTGATCGTTAGCTGGGCAACCCTGGAAAATTTGGTTGATGAAAATCAAGCAATTTAAATCCAGGTCTTCTGTGTTTGGTTTGATGCCCGATTATAAAGGGGGCGGGGGGCTAAGGCTGGACGAGTCATGTTTGGAGCAGACTTTAAGAACGTCTATGTTAAGGCCCTGTGATCGGTTCTTGAACGGATTAGATGATATATGGTTAAACAGCTCCTTTTGATCACTGGTATGACTGGGTCTGGGAAGACTACCCTCGTCGCACACTTCAAGAACATGGGGATCGCGTCCGTGACCATGGGGGACGTCATACGGGCTCTCGCCAGGAAAAAAGGTCTCCCCCCCACACCAGAAAATTTTGGACGTCTCTTCACGGAGATAAGGAAAGAGGGGGGTGATGACGCCGTGGCCAAGCTATGCATTGACGAGATCGATAAGATACCCGATGGCCTAATTCTTATAGACGGAATAAAGAATATGGAGGAGGTCGGGGTCTTCAGCAGGAAATTTAAGGTCACTCTAGTGGCTGTTTTTGCCGACCAGAAGACTCGATATGCACGTCTTTTAGCTAGAGGCCGCAGTGACGACCCACCTGACATAGCTACGTTCAAGGCCCGAGATGCCCGGGAGCTTGGTTTCAACCTGGGGCATGCCATCGCCCTCGCCGATTATACTATTCTGAACGAGGGGAATCTCGAGGACCTCAAGGCAGAGTTCGATATCTTGAGAGAACATCTGAGAGGGATATAGCGGAATGAAGGGAGTGGTTAGGGTTAAGGTACATTCTACTGAGAGCGTGGAGAGGGTAAAGCAAGCTGTTAGGAATGTTTTAGGGGAGATCAAACTTCATAAATCCGATGATGGACGGGGGTCCATCCTCAAAGGGGATCTCGAGAAGATGGAGGACCTCCTTCCTATTAGACAACTGATTGCCAGGATGCGGATAAGAGACGCCGCTTTTTCGTTTTTGACCCAATCATCCACTGACGATCGCTTATCCTTCGGTTTAAATAAGCAGGCGGCCTACGCAGGTCGCGCCTCCTTCCATAGCGCTGATGTGTCTGTATTGGGTCCAATCCAGTTCCAAATCACTGGAGAAATTGAAAATATAGTTGGTTTTCTGTGCGGAAAATTCTGAGAATCTCTTGAGTCCGTTTTATATGCAGAGTGTCTATGCTGGGAATGCCCCACCACAAACAATATATAACGCGCATCTAACCATAAGTGATTCCCCGAAATGGTGAGATTTTCAATTTTCTCCGATGCAAAAAGATATCGCTATTTGTGCCAAATACATTCTCTTTTTACAAAGGGTTTGAGGCTTCAATTCTATTCTACTTAAGGGATGAAAGGTTTCATGATTGAGCTAAACGCAGCATCGCTTTTAGATGAGGGAGTTGCAGAGTTCAGTTGGGATGAGTGCCATCAGTGTGGAAAGTGCACCAGTGGCTGTCCCTCGGCGAAATATTTGGACCTGAATCCGAGACGGATTGTCGCGATGACTCAACGGGATCTCATACGTGAGGTCCTTGACTCTGGTGTCATCTGGACATGCACGGGGTGCCTCCAGTGCATAGAACGGTGTCCTCGGGATATCACCCCCTATGACATCATCGTATCCCTACAGAATCAGGCCGTCCGAGAGGGACTTCCGTACCCGAAGGGGCTTTCAAAGATGATAGGCTCCGTAAAGCGCCATAGTTCCATCCAGCTCCCCCAAGAGGTTGTTGATAGGGAATTCGATTCTTTCGAACGTGATGAGCTTGGTCTTCCGGAGATGAGTAAACCGATGGATATGAAGAAGTTCCTTGAGGCCCTCGAGAAAGTAATGGAGGAAAGAGATGATGCCTGAATACGCCTTTTTTATCGGTTGTACAATTCAGACGGAGCAATATGGCTTTGAGATGTCCGCGCGGGAGACACTTCCCCGGCTAGGGATAGATCTTGTGGATCTCGAAGGTTTCAGCTGCTGCGGCTACCCTTTAAGGAGCATCAACGAAAAAAGCTGGGTATACCTTACCGCAAGAAACATGGCCATAGCGAACGACAAAGGGCTCAATGTTCTTACCTTGTGTAATGGATGCCACCTCTCTATGTGCGAGGTCAAACATCTCCTTAACGAAGACCCAGAGCTCCATGAAGAGATCAACAAGATTCTGGCTATAGAGGGGTTGAAATATTCGGGGGAGGGTAGTTCTCATCACCTCCTCGACGTTTTGAGGAAAGACGCCGGCGCTGATGATATCAAGGGACTTGTGAAGGTACCGCTAGATGGGTTCAAATTTGCGGCTCATTACGGGTGCCATGTCCTAAGACCGAGTGTCATAGGGAGACCCGATGACTCAGAGAATCCCCATCTCATCGAAGATCTCACCATAGCTCTTGGGGCCAAGACCGATCTATATCCTGAGAGGCTCGACTGCTGCGGGGCAAACCTCGTAGTGAACGACCCCGAGACCTCTTTTAAGATGACGGGGGAGAAGCTGAAGGCCGTTCAGGCCCAAGAATTCGACGGGATGGTGACCGTCTGTCCCTTCTGCCACAAAATGTACGATGCGAAGCAGGGCGCGGTCAAGAATATACTCGGTGATGATACCATTGAGCTCCCGGTAATATATTATACCCAGCTCCTTGGCCTCGCCATGGGAATTGGACAGGAGGCGTTAGGAATCAACTTCAACCTAAGCCCCGTTGATGTTCTTCTTGAGAAGCTGGAAGTCGATTGAATTGGCAAAGATTGAATCCGTTGTCGTGATAGGTGGAGGCATAGCAGGGATGCAAGCTTCCCTAGACCTAGCCGACAGGGGTTACCAGGTCCATCTTGTTGAGACGACTCCAAGCATAGGGGGGAAAATGGCGCTCCTTGATAAGACTTTCCCCACCATGGACTGCTCCAACTGCATCCTATCCCCTAAAATGATCGAGGTTTATCGCCACCCTAACATAGAGCTCCTAACCTACTCTGAGGTTAAAGAGATTACGGGGGAAGCTGGGGATTTCACAGTTGAGGTTATAAAGAAACCTAGGTACATCGACGAGGACAAATGTGTGGGTTGCGGGATATGCGCCGAGAAATGCCCTGCGAGAGTCACAGACGAATGGCAGATGGGACTCTCCCGGAGAAAAGCAGTTCATATTCCCTTTACCCAGTCCGTTCCACTTGTCTACAGGATTGATAGGGAGCACTGCCTCTACTTTCAAAAGGGGATCTGCAGAGTCTGCGAAAAGTTCTGCGATCCCAATGCCATCGACTTCGAGCAGAAAGGGGAGATCATCAAGATCAAAGCCAGTGCCACAATAGTGGCCACAGGCCTCGAACTCCATGATCCCTCAGCCCTGAAGGAATACGGCTATGGGCGGTATGAGGATGTCATCACGGCTATGGAGTTGGAGCGGCTCGTTTCGGCCAGCGGCCCGACGAAGGGGGATCTGACTCGCCCCTCCAACCAGGATCACCCTCATGACGTCGCTTTTATACAGTGCGTAGGTTCAAGAGACCTCGTCGAAGGCAAGCCATACTGCTCCGCGGTCTGCTGCATGCATGCAACAAAAGAGGCTGTTCTGGTCAAGGAACATGCTCCTGATGCTGATGTTACAATATTCTACACAGACATCAGGGCATTCGGAAAGGGCTTCAGAGAGTTTGTGAACAGAGCCCGAGAAGAGTATGGGATAAAATATGTCCGGGCCAAGCCCAGCGAGATAAGGAAGAATCACGAATCCGGAAGACTCTATTTCTGGTACGAGGAGACCCATACTGGTGAGATGAAAGAGGGGGTCTTCGATTTAGTCGTTCTCTGCACGGCTTTGACCCCCAGTGAGGGAAACCCCGAGCTATCTGAGATCTTGGGCGTAGAGCTTGACGAGCATGGTTTCTTTGTCAAACCGAGCCCTATACTGGCCCCCTTTGACACAACTAGAGAGGGTGTCCTGATGTGCGGTTTTTGTCGAGGACCCAAGGACATTCCAGACACTATTATAGAAGCAAGCGGTGCGGCCGCAAGGACCGCAGAGATAATTGAATCCATGGGAAAGGCGAAATAGTTTGAGCGAAAATAATACAAACGAACCTAGGATAGGTGTTTTCCTATGCCATTGTGGCTCAAATATCGCCGGCGTCGTCGGCATGAAGGAGGTTGCGGAGCATGTAAAGGGTCTCCCCTCGGTTGATTACGTTGAAGAGAACCTATTCACCTGTTCCTCTGACGGGATTCAGTGCATCCAGGATGCTATCGCCGAGGAGAAGCTTGAAAGGGTCGTGGTGGCCTCCTGTACCCCTAGGACCCACCAGCCCCTCTTCAGGAATGCCTGTGAGGAAGCTGGCCTCAACCAGTACCTCTTCCAGATGGTCAATATCCGGGAGCATGATTCTTGGGTCCATAAGGATCAGGCAGCGGCCACGGAGAAAGCAAAGTACCTGGTCCAGATGGGTGTGGCAAAGGCCCAGTTCTTGGAGCCCGAGAAGGAGCCCGAGATTGATATTCTTCCTGTTTCCCTTGTGATTGGTGGAGGCGTCTCCGGACTTTCAGCTGCCCTCTCTGTTGCTAAACAGGGCTTCGACGTCTACTTGGTGGAGAAAGAGACTGAGTTGGGAGGGATCGTCAAAGATCTCCATAAGATATATCCCACTGGAGATGATGCGAAAAAAATACTAGAAACTATTATTGAGGCTGTCAAAAATCACGAAAGGATCACCGTGTTCACTTCATCTGAGGTGAGTTCTATCAGTGGTTTCGTTGGAAGCTTTTCCGCCCAGATCACGTCACGTACTGGTAAGGTTAAACGTGTTGATGTAGGTACCATTATCGTAGCTACAGGTGCTGAGGTCTTTGAGCCCCAGGGATATTACAGCTATGGAATCAATGAGAAGATCTTGACCCAACTTGAGCTCGAAAAGTTCTTGGGATCGGGCTCTCCGAGCCTTCCAGAGCGGGTTGTTATGATCCAGTGCGTCGGGGCGATGGAGGAGAACGGAAGGACCTACTGTTCCCGGATCTGCTGTGGGGTCGCTATCAAGAATGCTCTCCATATAAAAGAACTGAGCCCCGATACGGACGTCTACATACTCTATAGGGATCTGCTGGCATACGGCATCGAACTGGAGGAGTATTATAGGGAGGCCCTGAGGGCGGGGATTAAATTCGTGAACTTTGTTCCCGAGCAGCCTCCGAATGTGTCTATCCTTCCAGCGGGTGGCTTCGGGGTCAACATCTATGACACGCTGGTTGGGTTGGAGACTACACTGAATGCCGATATGATCATCCTCTCAACCCCTCTTATTCAGAGAGAGGGCGCTATTGACCTCGCCATGATGCTCCGGGTCCCAATAGGCACTGACCAATTCTTCTTGGAAGCTCACCCTAAGATGAGGCCTGTGGACTTCTCATCTGAGGGAATCTACCTATGTGGGACGGCCCACGGGCCCAAAGGCATCATGGAGAGCATTGCCCAGGCCTACGCTGCAGCATCGAGGGCGGCAATTCCCATGGCCAAGGGGAAGGTCTACGGGGAAGCAGTAAAAGCAGTATTTGATCCGGCGTTTTGTGTGGGATGTGCAGCATGCGCTGAAGCGTGTCCCTTTGAAGCTATAACTATGAGCTCTTTTAGCGAGCCCAATGTGAACGAGGCGGAATGTAAAGGATGCGGCATCTGTGCAGTGGAGTGCCCCATGGGAACTATGCAGTTAAAATATTTCAAGGATAGCCAGCTGATCCCTGCTGTCGAGGCCCTCCTCTCCCCCGGAAAGTGGATGAACCCGGACAAAAGTGCGGAACCTGCGATCGTTTGCTTTGCATGTAAGTGGTGTAGCTACGCGGCCGCCGACTTTGCAGGAGTTATGCGTTTACAATACCCTGACAACCTCAGGATAATCCTCGTTCCGTGCACGGGCAGGGTAGATTTCAGCCACATTTACAAGGCATTTGAGAAGGGAGCTGACGGTGTTATCGTGGCGGGATGCCTTAAGGAGCAGTGTCACTATATCGATGGAAACCTCAAAGCGGAGAGGCGGATCGATGTGGCAAAAAAGGCTCTTGACGTGCTGGAGATAGGTGGCGATCGGCTCGAGATGCTCTTTAATAGCGCAGGCATGCCTAGAGAGTTCGCTGAATTTATATCTGATTTTACCGAAAAGTTGAGAGGCATGAACCCCTCCATATCAACGAAGGAGACAACGTTAGAACTGGAAACGTTCAGTAAGGATTGACATCTAGGTATAGTTATGACAAAATTTCCATGATCAAGATAATCACTATTTATCTAAACCATTTTGTAGTATTTATGTAACAAATATTGGATTCCATCTAACCGGAAAAAACATATATAGTAAACGTGGGCTTCCCTATCCTATTTACGATGTGATGAACTTTGAACAGTTACGCTGAGAAAGTTTACAATAGCGTGGTCGAGAATGACCCCGGTCAAAGGGTCTTTCATCAAGCAGTCTATGAGGTTCTTGATACTATTTCGCCTGCAATTAAAAAATATCCCCATTACGAGAAATATAAGATCCTAGAGAGAATAGTCGAGCCGGAGAGGGTAGTTCAGTTCCGCGTCACCTGGGAGGACAAGGAGGGCGAAATCCAGGTTAATAGGGGCTTTAGGGTCCAATATAATTCCGCTATAGGACCTTACAAGGGTGGTCTCAGGTTCCACCCAACAGTCGTTCTTGGTCTCATCAAGTTCCTGGGCTTCGAGCAGAGCTTTAAGAACAGCCTCACCGGCCTCCCTATGGGTGGTGGAAAGGGTGGCTCAGACTTTGACCCAAAGGATAAGACCGATGCGGAGGTTGAACGTTTTTGCCACAGTTTTATGCTTGAGATGCACCGGCACATCGGCCAGTTCGTTGACGTCCCCGCGGGTGACATCGGCGTAGGGGGGCGCGAGATCGGCTACTTATACGGTTCCTTTAGGAAGATCACAAACATCCACGGCACTGCTGCCTTCACCGGTAAAGGATCTAACTACGGAGGGAGCCTCATCAGGCCAGAGGCTACTGGCTATGGTGACGTCTACTTCGTTCAGGAAATGCTCAAGACGAAAGGCGAAGATATGAAGGGCAAGGTTGTCACTATCTCTGGCTCAGGTAACGTCGCTCAGTACGCTGCTGACAAGTGTCTTCAGATCGGAGCCCGGGTCGTTACGCTGAGCGACTCCAGCGGTTGCGTCTACGTGCCTGAAGGGATCACGCGTGACCAGTGGGACTATATCATGGAGCTTAAGAACGTCAAGAGAGGAAGGATTAAAGATTTCGCCGAAAAGTACAACGAAGAGTACATCGCAGGGGGAAACCCATGGGTATACAAGTGTGATATCGCATTGCCTTGCGCCACCCAGAACGAACTGGATGAAAAGGACGCCCAGACCCTTGTGGATTGCGGGGTGCTAGCCGTGGGCGAGGGAGCCAACATGCCTACCACCCTAAAGGGTATCAATATCTTCCTCGAGAACAATGTCCTCTACAGCCCTGGAAAAGCCTCCAACGCTGGAGGCGTCGCGACCTCCGGTCTCGAGATGGCCCAAAACAGCCAGAGATACTTTTGGAGCAGGGAGGAGGTCGATGCTAGGCTTCACCAGATAATGGTGAACATCCACACGGCTGCATACGAGACTTCCAAGATCTTTGGTGAATCGGGTAACTATGTTCTCGGCGCAAATATCACGGGCTTCCTTAAGATCGCCAATGCTATGGTCTCCCAAGGATACCTATCCTAGATGGCGATATGATTGTGAGAGGGGAATGACTCTACTTTTTTGTACTCTATGGGGTAATGAGGACGAGATCTCCCCGCTTCGAGTTTTTTCCTCCCGAATCTCCAAAATATTCGGCTTTTCCCAAGTATAAGGTTATATCCCCTTTTCAGGGGAAATATCCATAGGCCTCACAGGCCATCATTTTCTGACCTCAATTTTATTAATAACCCTTTCAATTGATTTAGGATTCATCAAGGGCTTCAAAAATGTCAAAGATTGTCTCAAAGGTGGTTCTCACCTCTAATGTAAAGCTGTTTGAGGTGGAAGCCCCAGCAGTTGCCAAAAAGGCCCGCCCGGGGCAGTTCGCGATTCTCAGGACCCACGAGAAGGGCGAGAGGGTCCCTATCACGCTAGCCGGGAGTGATCCAAAGAAAGGGACGGTTTCCCTCGTCTTCGCGGAGGTCGGAAAGTCCTCAATTCAGTTGGGGAGACTAGAGGAAGGGGATGAGATCCTCAATTTCGCGGCGCCCTTGGGAAAACCGGCCCCGATGGAGAACTTCGGCAAGGTTATGTGCGTGGGTGGAGGCACCTTTATCGGAGCCCTCCTCTATCACGCTATGGATCTTAAAGCGCTCGGGAACGAGGTCGTTATCGTCCTTGGGGCTAGGAGCGAGGATCATCTCTTCTTCGTTGAGGAGGCCAGAAAGATCGCTGATGAGCTGTATGTGTCCACCGACGACGGGAGATTAGAGTACACGGGCCTAGGCTTCTTGGAGGGCCTCTTTGAGGAGTCTTCATACAATCACGTGTTCACTATAGGCCCCACATCGATGCAAAGGATGATTGCGGACATGACTAAACCCTTTGGTATACCAACTTCGGTGAACCTCTTTCCCATCATGGTAGACGGCATGGGGATGTGCGGGGCTTGCAGGGTTACCGTTGGAGGCGAGACCAAATTCGCTTGTGTTGACGGCCCTGACTTCGACGGCCATCAGGTTGACTACAACCAGCTTTCCTCACGGATGAAGGTCTATACCCCTCACGAGAAGATCTGCATGGTCCTAAGCGAGGAGGCTTAACACTGGCGAACTTGAAGCCTGAGGTCAGGATGCCTAAGCAGCCTCTAGAGGAGAGGATTCGAAACTTCGAGGAGGTGGCGATTGGCTACACCGAGAAGATGGCTGTCGAGGAGGCGAAGCGGTGCCTCACCTGCCCCAATCCCCAGTGCGTTAAGGGATGTCCCGTAGGCATCGACATCGCTGGGTTCATTGCGTTCGTCAAGGAGAAAAAGTTCGATGAGGCCATTAAGAGGATCAAGGAAAGGAATGCACTCCCTGCAGTCTGTGGGCGGGTCTGCCCTCAAGAGGATCAGTGCCAGTTTAAATGTATCCTGAAATACCGTGGAGATCCTGTCTCTATTGGTCGTCTAGAGAGGTTCGTTGCCGACTGGGAGAGACAGAATGGCACGGATATACCCCCCATAGTCGAGAACTCCGGGGGGAGAGTGGCCGTTGTAGGAGGAGGCCCCGCTGGCCTTACATTAGCCGCGGAACTAGTAAAAAAAGGACATGGGGTCGAGATCTTTGAGGCTCTTCACACTGCCGGTGGTGTGCTGATGTACGGTATCCCCCAATTCAGGCTGCCCAAGGAGATTGTGCAGGCCGAAGTTGAGTACGTAAAAAAGCTCGGTGTTAAGATCCATCTTGATTCCATGATCGGAATGCTCCACACCGTCTCAGAGCTGTTTGAACTCGGCTTTGACGCGATCTTCATCGGGAGCGGCGCTGGTTTACCCCGGTTTATGCAAATCCCTGGGGAGAACTTGAACGGAATCTATTCCGCGAACGAATTCCTCATTCGGATCAACCTCATGAAGGCCTACCGTTTCCCCGAGTACGACACTCCGCTTGATATGGGGAAGGTCGTGGCGGTTATAGGAGGGGGCAACGTTGCGATGGATGCTATCCGCTCGGCTTTAAGGATGGGGACAGAGAAAGTCTACATCGTCTACCGGAGGGGTATGGAGGAGCTCCCTGCAAGGCATGAGGAAATAGAGAACGCCGAGGAGGAGGGAGTCGAGTTCAAATTACTGACCAACCCCGTTAGGTTCATCGGCGACGACAAGAACCAGGTTAAACAAATTGAGCTCATCCGGATGGAGCTTGGGGAGCCTGACGAGTCCGGCAGAAGGAGGCCGGTGCCAATAGAAGGCTCTGAGTTCCTTCTTAATGTTGACACAGTAGTCATCGCCATCGGCCAGACACCAAACCCCATCATCCAGCAGACCACGGAGGGGCTCGCGACAACCCGGCGGAACACATTGGTCGTCGATGAGGATACGATGCAGACCAATATAGAGGGCATCTACGCGGGAGGTGACGTCGTTAGCGGGGCAGCCACTGTCATCAGCGCGATGGGAGCCGGCAAAAATGCGGCGAACGCAATACACGAATATATCATGTCTAAGCGTGATGGTTGACCCATCCCACGAAAAAAGACCATTGGCGGGGTTTTCAACATTTTACTATCCTAGAAGAATAATCTTGAACATATAATTGACTAAGTGGACTGTTGAGATCGTCTTTAGCATCGCAGTGATAATAGCTGAACAGCTTATCCAGCCATACCTACCACGATAAACGAGCTTCAGAACCCAAGTTCAAAGGTGGTCCTCAAGGAACTATTGGAGATCGAGGAGTGCCCCCAAGAGGAACTCGCCGAGGCTAGGACCAACCGGAGAAGATTGCCAGGATAGGGTCCTTGCACTACAGGGTCATTGACATGGAAACAGCGGAAACCTAAAGCGGTGCTTACCTCTCTCCTGGAGCAGACTATGAGCAGTTCCTACGCTTCAAGGCACAACTGGAGAAAGAAACCCCCAACTATTGCTTAAGGCAATTAGGAGACTTTGAGGGAAAGCTGATAGGTGGGATGTTTGAGGCCTCCCGCCAGGAAAAAAGGAAGCATCAGTACTGGCTCGAACGGGTGTGCGACGAGTTCGACCCCTAACTTACAAACCAATCTATTCACGTTTTCAAAAAAGGAAAAGAGGCTAATCAGCCTAGACTTAATGGGGCTACAGGTCCATCTTGATTGTGAGTTTCTGGGTGAGTTCCTTGTACCTGTTCCTGATGGTGACCTCAGTTACCTGGGCGCCCCTGGCGATCTCACCCTGAGTGCGGCGCTCATCCGTAAGGAGACTAGCGATATAGGTTGCGGCCGCTGCGATCCCAGCCGGCCCTCTGCCGCTCGTTAGTCTCATCTCCGAAGCCTGCGTCAATATTTTCATCGCGAGGTTCTCGACACTCCCAGAGAGAATAAGCTGGTTCACAAATTTGGAGACATAACTCTTTGCTTCCACTGGGGGAACTCGGGTCTCAAGCTTTCGAAGGAGAAATCTATAGTTGCGACCGCTCTCTTTCTTCGAGATGTTCGAGGCTTTTCCTACTTCCTCGAGGGTACGGATCACCTTGCATTGACGGCATGCCATGTAAATAGATGCTGCTGCCACTCCCTGGATTGAGCGTCCCCTTATGAGTCGTTTCCCTACGACTTGGCGGTAGATCACTGAAGCAGTTTCGAGGACGTTTTTAGGCAAATTAAGCTTGTACGATATCTTTGTCAACTCTGAGAGGGCATACGCGAGGTTCCTCTCGCTGGCCCCAGACACCTTGGACCGTCGGTTCCATTTCCTGAGGCGATACGCTTGTGCCCTCTGCTCAGGCCTAAGCCCTCGACCGTAAATGTCTCTCCCTGTCCAGTCTATGATGGTTGAGAGACCCTTGTCGTGGATCGTCCATGTTAAGGGTGCACCCACCCTGGTCCTTTTCTCCCGTTGCTCGAGGTTGAAGGCTCTCCACTCTGGCCCGTGGTCGAATAGTTCGGATGAAACGACCATGCCACAACTTTGACAGATAAGCTCCCCCGCCTCATTGTCCTGGAACAGATTACTTTTGCCGCACTCTTGGCAACCCGTTATTTTCTCACTTTTGATCAAGTCACTACTCCCATCCTCTGCTTGCCTTAGGGCCATATCTGGGAACCCTTGACTTACTATCCTAAGTATATCTCACGAAGGGGCTACGGTGATAATTTTTTCATCCAGTCCGGCAAATTTCATAGAACCCCTTCAGAACCAATGATCTAAAACGAAGGCTTCTTTATATGTGTTTATTGTCTCTAGCTGATACACCCTTAATCTCTGGTTCTAAGTTATGGTCTTAATTATTCTCTTTTTGACCTCCTTTTCATGTATGGTGGCATGAATAAGGGTAATTAGAGGCATTCACTTTGATAGTGATTTAACTTATCTTCACTCTTAAACATTGATCTAAGCGAATTATTTACCTAATTGAGTCACGTTTAATTCTGCAATTTCTAGAATCCCTTGCAGATGGTTCTGGACGCGCACATCCAGCAGGTTCTCATTATGGAAATCGACCCGGAGAAGATATGAACGATAAGAGGACAAGCAGCTAGTACGATCTAAACAAGAATAGAGAAGACGTACTTAGCTACTTCAAAAAGACGGGAGCCCTTATGGAGTTAGAGGCCGCCTCAAGCTGCTCCTACTGAAATTTAAGTGGATGCCCTGTTCTTCTCTTTTGAGCCTAACACCCTTTAGATATTTACAGTCACCTGAATGGGTGTCCTGTTGAACCTTTGAAAAATATTGGAGCGAAAAAACGGCTCCTACAAAAATTTCTATATCAGTAGGAGGTTCTAAGACGTCCTTGGAGCGCATCCTCGATGACATAAGGAATTTTTTCTATTAAATCTCTGGGCTCTATACGGTAACCCTTCTCTCTCACGGCAATGTCTCCTGCCACCCCATTGATGAAAGCAGCGGCAACTGCCGATTCTAGAGGCGGTATTCTCTGGGCTAAGAATGCACCCGAGATCCCAGAGAGGACATCGCCTGTTCCACCGATTGTCATTCCGGGATTCCCCGTCCTATTGAACCGCGTACATGATCCGTTGCTCACAATATCGATGTTTCCCTTGAGAAGTATCGTGGCACCTAGCCTCTCCGCCTCTTTCCTCACCATCTCTCCTCTCTCTTCAAGAGTCCCTGAGGGGGACTTTTTAGTTAGGATCCAGAACTCTTTAGAGTGTGGGGTGAAGACTGCATCCGTTTTAATCTCTCTCCTAAACGGATAACTTTTCAAAGCGTCCGCATCGATAAGAACTGGAATCTTCTCCCTCTCAAGCTCTGTAACTATCTCCATTACGGCTTCCTTGGTTTCTGTGTGGAGTCCCAGGCCAGGACCGATGATTGCTGCATTGATTTTAGTATAGAGGGCGCCTATCTTCTCAGCGTTCCTAGAGTTTAGTCTAGACCCCTTCAGCTTAACTGTGATTAAGCTTGGAGAGAAACCAGCTATGACAGACGCAACGGATTCGGGGGCTGCAATGTAGACAATGTCTACTCCTGTCGCATACGCAGCCATCGCGGCCAGTGAAGGGGCCCCGGAATAGGTCTCACTCCCGCCGATTACGAGGAGGATGCCGTGGTCTCCCTTGTGGGAGTTTGGAGAACGTTTGTTCGTGGCAATGAATGCATCTCCTGGTCCTGCAAAGAGTTCCGCTTCAGGGGGGATCCCAATAGGCGCAGTTTCAAGTTCTCCTATATATTCTTGGGCGATCATGAGCCCCTTTTTCTTTCTGTGGAACGTGATGGTCAAGTCAGCTTTAACTGCACTACCCGTGACTTCTCCGGTGTCCGCATTGATGCCTGTGGGGATGTCCACTGCTATCGTGTATCCCTTTGATGCATTGATGGCTTCAACCATTTCCATGTAAGGCGATGCCAGTGTTCCTATCCCCCCTGTCCCGATTAGCGCATCAACAATCACGTCTCCTTTGAGATCACTAATCTCCGCTGAGTCTCTTACCTGTATTATGCGGATTGTTTCACTCATTCCTTGGAGAGCGTCCCAGTTTACCTGAGCTTCTAGGGAGCCAATATTTTTAGCTTGGCCTAGGAGGACGACCCGGGGGATATATCCTGCACCTGCAAGATGCCGTGCGGCAACGAATCCGTCGCCCCCGTTCCCCCCGAGGCCACAGATGATGTCAATGCTGGTTTCCCTCCTGTAGCGCATCATAATCGCGGAGGCAACCGCACTTCCAGCGTTTTCCATGAGTTGGAGCTTAGAGACCTGGAGGTAGTCTGAGTTCATCTCCACGGCCTTCATCTCACGGGAGGTAAACGTTCCGTTTGGGTGCATTGCCTTTCCCGTCTGTCATCAAGTCTTGCCGGTTCTTAAGATTCGCGTAAGGCTAGGCCTTTAATTTCCCCGGTTTATTCGGTATACTCCCTC
The DNA here is from genome assembly GCA_002726865.1 of Candidatus Bathyarchaeota archaeon. The sequence goes on along the minus strand of PBSW01000031.1, from coordinate 14,164 downwards.
TGAACAACGAACATCTGTTGTGTTTTTTCACGGAAATAAGGGAAAACTCTAGTTAACTTCGATGCTAGCAAACGTTAAGTATTCCTGTTAGATTAAAATAATTGAGGTAAACTTATGGCGACTGCTTTTGTACTAATAAACGCCGAGATCGGCTCGGAGACCGAGGTGCTAAAGGATTTAAAGGCGATCGAGGAGGTCAAAGAGGCCCACATGGTTTATGGCGTCTACGACATTATAGCCAGGATCGGGACCGAGACGATGCAAGAGCTCAAGGACACAATCAGCTGGAAGATCCGCCGTCTGGATAAGGTCCGCTCAACTCTCACGATGATCGTCGTCTAATGCAAAGACCGATCAACTCACTGTTTTTAATCTGATAATCTGTGTTGACCTTTTCAGTCCTTGTGCGAGTTTGAATGTTTAAGACTGAGTTCTTACGCGTGTAAAGTATATGCCATCACTCCCAGCCTTTCATTTTACTGTATTTAGTCTGCAGTGACCCTAATGTTAGGGATTTTTATTAAAATATCTTCCAAAGTCTGATGCAAAAAACGTGCACGAATTGATATGTAATCATCAAAACCGATTATTTGAATACCTGTTGAGTTAAGCGGTCAGTTTATAGTGTCTTCAGGAGATCTGCCTTGGTGATTATCCCTGTGATTTTATCTCGTCGTTGGACTATGATAGCCGGGTAGTTTCTCAGGAGTTCGGCGATGATGGAAATTGGGGCGGCCTCTCCGACTTGGGGAAATGGTTCGTCCATGATTGTCGAGATGGATTGCTCCCCCATGGGGATCTCAATGCGCCCATTCCTCATGGTGTCGATGATTGTCCTCTCGGTTATGCTCCCTACAGGCCTCTCGCCGTCCATCACCGGGATCTGGGAGAAACCAGTGTCCCACATTATGTCCATTGTCTTTCGAATTAGGTCGTCCATCTGGATGTTCACGATCTCCTTGGACATGATCTCTTCCGCCTTCTTCTCATTTCCTCTCTCCAATCCATTAAGGACCTTCAGGATCGACCTTATCCTGGTGTAGGAGGGCTCGATTTTCCTGGCCTCGAGCTTGGCTATGTAGGACTGGCTTACCTCGGCCTTCTTTGCGAGTTGGGTCTGGGTGAGTCCAAGGGCCCGTCGCCTGTGAGAGATCGAGTCTATTTCTGGGAGCATGAGTTAAATTTCATCTCAATTACGATATATTCTTTTCGGAATTTTTTTTGGGAGTCGACATTCATTTTGGAATAGAATCCATAGGATCATCTGGGAAAGTTTTGATGCTTCCAAGGTTCAGACATCCTTTTTAATGGAGGTGTCTCACCAATTTGAGAGGTTTCAAGCTGTGCTCCTTCACATAGGGATCGATGATACCGACTCCCTCAGCGGAGGCTGTACAACTTACATTGCAGCCCGGCTTATTGATGTGCTCAACGGTCTCGGAGCCCGGTTCGTTGATTATCCTAACCTCCTGAGACTGAATCCTAATGTCCCTTGGAAGACTCGGGGAAACGGGTCCATATGCCTCCGTGTGGAGATAAACCAATCCCGTGAGGAAAAATTACATAGGATGATCCTAGAGCTAGTAGAATCCTACGCGGATTTCCATTGTGACCACACCAATCCTGGTGTTGTCTTTCTGGAAGGTACGGTTCCGGCGGATATCATCAAGTTCTCTGAAAGAGTGGTGAAAACCGTTGTATCCCTCGATAATGCGCTAAAGTTGGTCGATGATAACGGGGCTTCAGCTATAGGCTTTAAGAACATGAGGGGGATCATCGGGGCACTGGCTGCAGTCGGAGGGCTCCAAAGAGGCGATCACACATACGAGTTCCTAGCTTACAGATTGCCCGGGAACTGGGGGATCCCTAGACAAGTTGACCGTGACTCAGTGGTACGCATGAACAAGGCAACCGCCGGAGCCACATTTAATAACCTGGATCCGGAGACGGGCCAAGCTCTTATCGCGCCAAATGGGCCGGACCCTGTTCTATATGGGATCCGTGGTGAGGGTCCGTTAGCGGTGAGGAAGGCGGGGCTAATGGTGGATTCTGAGCCTTTGGAAAGTTGGGTGATCTTCAGGACCAATCAGGGCACAGACGCTCATTTTGATACTCGTATCCCCGTATCATCTTTAAAACCATATAGTCCTGGCGTCCTTGAGGGTCTTATTTTAGGTCTCCCGAAGACAGTTCAGGGGGGGCATGTATTTGTTGGGCTCATGGACGAGACGGGGAGTGTTGATTGTGCTGCCTATGAGCCCACAGGCGCTTTAAGGGATATCGTTCGGAAACTGATCTCCGGGGACCGAGTCCGCGTGTATGGAGGAGTTCGAGGTAGTTCTTTTGGTGATCGGGTTACATTCAATTTGGAGAAGCTCGAAATATTGGCACTTGTTAGGGACCTTCGCAAGGTGAACCCAAGATGTCCGGAGTGTAGCGGGAGCATGGAGTCGATGGGACGGGGAAAAGGATTCCGATGCAAGAGCTGTAGTTTCAGAGGAGCCAAGCTAGAGAAGCAAACAGTGGAGGAGGCGAGGCAGATTGGAGAGGGGCTATTTATGCCTCCTCCGAGGGCTCAGAGGCATCTTTTGAAACCCAAGGTCCGATACAATAAGGAGAAGACGGGGGCTTTCCGTTTAGAGCTGGAAGCTCCGTGGCACTGGCCATAAAAAACTTTTCTTAAAGCATTCAGTTAAAATAATATCATAGGATCGTGCAGGTTATTTGTGTACTTGTATAGGTGATTTGAATGGAGTTTGATGATGTTATTAAAACGAGGCGGAGCATCCGCAAGTACAAGGGAACCCCAGTGCCCAGGGAATCTCTGATGACGATACTTGAGGCGGCGAGAATCGCCCCCTCCTCAGGCCACCGTCAACCTTGGCACTTTATAGTTGTGGAAGACAAGGGAGTCAGGGTGAAGCTGGCGGGTCGCCGGGCGTGGGTAGCTGATGCTCCGGTGATTATAGTGTTTCTCGCAGATCCTGTGGCTTCACCTAACTGGCACCTGAATGACGTGGGGATTGCAGGGGAGCATATCGTCCTCGCGGCGAGGGATCTAGGTCTCGGGACCTGTTGGGTTAGTTGTACCAAGAGAGATGCGGAGATTAAGGAGATTCTAGGGATCCCCGACGAGCTGAAAGTGATAGCTTTGACACCATTAGGAGAGCCCGATGAGGTCAAAGTTCCCAAGGAGCGTAAGAGCCTTGAAGAGATCGTAAGCTGGGGCGAGTATGCAGGCAAGCCGAGTTAAGGGGCACAATTTGACCTAGATCGAACTCAAAGGATGCGGGAGATTTCAGTTAGGGTCACCGCGTGTGAAGTATTGCTAGTGTGGAGTAATTCTACATGTAGTGCTTATCGGTTGGCTGAGATATAAAATCGCTATGTCAATTTCCAATTTCATGAACTTTTGTGATCTACTATTTGTCATATATCCCAAGTTTATGCCGAACTCAATCAATAATTCATAAATACTTTTATTTTTAATTAAATTTTTATAGATTAATGTGCAAAGATACTTTATAATTAAGATAAAGATCTGTTTTCTTTTCTTATTATTAACCACGATATCGGGGACCTGCTCTGTATACGCTGATCATGAAATCACAAGCATTACTGAGTCTAGTGATGTTATTGAGGTTTTAAGCCATAGTTACTATGTTTCTGTAGGTTATTCCTCTGTCGTAGGCGAAGTTCAGAATATTGGAAGTCAAAACTTGGAGTATGTTGAACTAACTGTAACCTTCTATGATGCCAGTAACAACGTAATCTCCACCTCGTTCACATTCGTTGGGGCAACATTCGGCATCCTAAAACCAGGTGACAAAGCCCCCTTTACGCTTTCTTCATTTCCCGATGAGAACCTGGCTGTAGATCATTACAAAGTGGTTGTAGCCGATCACATGGTTACCTCAGTGTCTCCTTATCGGGAACTTGAGGTCAAAGGAGTGACTGCAGGAACTGAGTTAGGATATTACAACATTCAGGGAGAAGTAGAAAACACTGGATCGGTTGATGCGACGTAAGTACAAGTTATTGCTACTTACTATGATTCAGATGGAACGGTTATTGGGACAAGTTTCACATTTACGAATCCGGAAGATATCAATTCGGGAAGAACCGCTCCCTTTGAGATATCTTCGTTTCCGTTGGAGATTACCCCCGACAGTTATTCCTTGATAGTTGAGCCTATGGAAACAGTTAGTGAATCTACACCATCACCTGAAGCAACGCAGGGTATCCCCGGATTCCCGATAGCGTCCATATTCCTTGGTCTTCTAATTGCGATATTTGGACTCTTAATCAATAATCGTAATATTTGATAGCCTGAATTTCATTTCAAGACATTTTTTTCCCGCAAGAGACCGGGAATCGCAATAACCTGTTATAATAGAGTAGCGGAGTTTTGACAGGTGTCAACCCATGCCGTTCAACCAGGACGAAGATCCCCACCTCTGGCTCGAAAATCTGGAAAACCCAAAGGTGATCGATTGGGCAACCGTCCGAGACGCTGAAACTAGAAGCGCGTTAGCCCCGATCTCGAATAGTCTCAGATCCCGTATCGCAGCCTACTACAGCATCCCCGTGGTCATCTCCCTCAAGGCATCAAGACGGGGGGTCTTCGCCCTCACCCGGGAGGAGGGTGCTTACAAGGTCAAGCTCATTCATCGAGACGGATCGTTCCAAGGTCTCATGGACTCGAGGGACCTCGGCGATGATATCCTTATCAAATACGTTCACCCAGACCCAGATGGCGACCGATACGCTCTCAACTACTCTTACGCAGGGTCCGATAAGGGATACACTGATCTCATGGACACCGACTCTGGTGAGCAGTTTGATCGGCTCGAGGGGGTCACAAATGACGTGACCTGGTTAGATGATGACCGTTTCTACTACGTTAGGTCCTATAGGGAGACCGCTACTCCAGATGGTGTCAAACCCCCAACCAGCCGGGTCTTCCTTAGGGATGGTGGCCAGGATGAGATGGTGTACGGCTCAGGGGTTCCCACCTCCCACGGGTTGAGCATGGGAGAGAGTCTCCATAGCGAGAAGGCTCTCCTCGTGATGAGCTACGGCTGGCACAGGAGCACCGCCATCGCGGGCGAGCTCGCGAGCCCCGACTCCTGGGAGAAGATCTACGGAGGCAATGATTTCCTAGCTTACCCGATCGACCGCGTTCGGGGCAAGTATCTCGTGGCATCATTCGAGGGGAACGGATGGGGGCAGGTCCTCTCCATCGACGATGCCGGGTCCGTGGAGACCGTCCTAGGAGAAGGAAAGGAGGTCCTCCAAGGCGTCATATCCACGGCGGATAACCTCGTTTCCATCTACATGGTGGATGCATCATCAATTGTCAGGCGCCACGACCTCGAGGGACACCTCATCGACGAGTTTGATTTCGAGGCCCCCGGCTCTGTATCCTCACTGACGACAGACGGCTCCGACTTCTTCTTCAAATACCAGTCGTTTACCACCCCTCATAGAGTCTACCGCCTAGGAGAGGATGGGCTAAACCTTCTCACATCTGAAGATGCGCCCGGCGATTTTGACATTAATGACCTCTGGTCCACCTCCAAAGATGGGACTCAGGTCCATTCGTTTCTTGTTAAGAAAAAAGGCGTCAAACCTGTTAAGGCTCTCCTATACGGATATGGGGGCTTCTCGATCCCGTTAACCCCAGTTTACTTCCCCAGCGCCATTCCCCTCCTTGAGGACGGTGGGGCATTCATCTACGCCAATCTCCGAGGTGGAACCGAGAACGGTGAAGAGTGGCATCGGGCCGGGATGAGGGATAGGAAGCAGAACGTCTTCGACGATTTCATCTCGGTCATTGAGAAGCTCCGGGAGGAGGGGTCCACAGTCGTAGTCACAGGCAGGAGCAACGGGGGGCTCTTAGTCGGGGCGACCATGACGCAACGCCCCGAGATCCTCGACGGTGCAGTAATCGGCTACCCCGTACTTGATATGGCGAGGTTCCATGAGCTCTTGATAGGCAAAGCCTGGGTCCCCGAGTACGGTAACCCAGAGGACCCGAAGGATGTCGAGTTCCTCTCTCGCTACTCCCCCTACCATAACGTCAGGAGAGGCACGGGGTATCCCCCAACACTTCTGTTTACCGGGCTCCATGACGACAGGGTTCACCCAGCTCACGCCCTCAAGTTCGCCGCCCTTTTAGAAGATCACGGCCACAAGAGCTTCCTCCGGGTTGAGACCAAAAGCGGCCACGCAGGAGCGACCCCAGAGACCAAGATTTCAGAAGAGGCGGATGTCTTGGCTTTCGTCTACCAGTCCCTCAGTTTATCTAAAGACGTCTAGCTCCTAATAAAATTGCATATATTCCTTGTTTTCATGATGCAGGGATTAATCTAGCTGATACGAAACTGGGAAATCAGCCTTCTATCTCCTATTCCATCTCTGCGGGTACGTAGAGTTCTTAGGTGAGGCTCTTCCTGAGCCCCAGATATAGGGCGGTATTAGCGTCAGGAGCTAGCTTCGTAACTAGGCGCCCTTCCTTGGTGCTGAGAAGAGGATTGACTCCGGGGCCGTGACCGGCGTAGTCACTGGCTCCGTGGATGATAACTCCGATTGTGATGGCGCCTTTGTAATAACCCCTTCCGTTGATACAGAGTTGGTCCTTGAGGGCGACGATATCCCCAAGTCTCAGAGACTCAAGGCCGTACTTTTTTATAGCATTGGGATCGTTGGTCTGGATATCGTAGTCCACGGGCTCGGTGTTCCGAGAGAACCCGACGCCAGAGCCCATGAGGTATCCTGGGATCTCCTTCACGACTGGAGCGACCAGCTTTCCGTTGACCTCCCCGATATCCATTGACTGTAGGAGCCTTGGGCTGCACTTGTTTACCCTTACGTCGTCGTATCCTTCGATTTTAAGCCCCACGCCGTAGGCCTTAATTTGGACCTTATCACCTATGGCCAGCTTCTCGATGTCATCTTCGCTGAACCAGACCATATCATCTGAGCCAGCGTGGCGCCCCGTGAAGACCCCCCTGACCCCTTTCCCCTCTTCACTGGTCACCACTTTCGCCTCATTCCCGATACACGCGAAGTGGGCTAGGGCGCAGTCGCTGGGAATTGGCTTATCCTTTCCCCGGATGGTGACTCCGGGCTCCACGTGGTCCCCTGAGGCCCATCCAAAAGCAGGGTCCCCCACCCTGAGGTTGTATTTGATGCCTCCCATTCCAACGGAAAGCTTTGGCTGACCATCCCACTGAGCCCTGTAGCCAATGCTTACTGGGGAGACGATCTCCCCCTGGACGGCGACCTTGATGAGTCTATCGCAATTTGTTAGGATCATCATACGTTTCCCCCTAGGTTCAGGTATTTCGTAAGATTCGCCCATTGATCAATCTTTGGCTGGAGCTCTCCGCCCTTGCCTGTTAGGAGGGCCGTGACCCCTATGCCCTGACCCATGGAGTTGCTGGCGCCACACGATACGACGCCAATAGTGGCTGCCCCACCAAAGTAGCCCCGGCCCCAGGCAGTGAGGATGTCCTTAAGATAGACGAGGTCCCCCAGCTTCAGGTCCCTGAGATGCTTGACTGCATCAGGCGATTGGGTCATGACGTCCCAGTTCCGGCTCTCCGTTGGCGAACCCCCAGAGCCCTGCCCCACGTACTCTGGTGGGATAACCTTAGTCACAGGCACGCAGAGCTTCCCGTTTCTCTCTTCAATCCCCCATGCATTTAGCAGCTTGGGGGATGTACTCACTGCCCTCACGTTAGGATACTCCGTGAGCTGCAAGCCCATGCCTCTGGCCCGGATCTGAATCTTATCCTCTATGGCGAGGTTCTGAAGAGTCTTCTCGCTGAAGCTGATAAGGACGTGGTGGGCTCCCCCAGGGAGATAGCCTACCTTGCCGACGACTATCCCTTTATCACCCTTTGCTTCTCCCTTTATTATCTTAACCTTGTTGCCAACGTTGGAGAGGTTCCGAAAGGAGCCTTTCTCCCGCTCGTTGCCGATCCCATCTGCAGATGCCCCTGGCTCTACCTTTTCTCCCCATGCCCAGCCGAAGCAGGGGTCGCCCACCTTGACATTGTAGACTATGCCTCCCCGGCCAAGGCCTACTTGGGGGGTCCCGTCCCATCCCGTCATATAGGCCCCCTCAACTGCTGGGTGGGTGATCTTTCCCACTAGGGCCACCTCGAGGAGGCTTCCTTCATTGATTTTCACCATCTGTTCTCAACACTTGTTTTAGCCCGTAGATCCTATTTGACTGTTGTCCGACTTTTTTCAAAGACGTTTATATATTTCATCCCCATTCATTATCGAAGTTATTAATCTGAGATGATCGTCTATGATGCGTTCTAACCAATACGATGCTGCCATCACCATATTTTCTCCTGAGGGCCGGTTATACCAGGTTGAGTATGCTTTGGAGCTCGTGAAACGAGGTGCCCCCATTGTGGGCATCTACTCCCCCTTTGGTGTGGTCCTTGCTGCAAACGAGGCCGTCGACAGCCCCCTCGAAGACGCCACTTTTTTCAGGAAGATTTTTCAGTTTGACAACCATATCGGAGCGGCAATTGCAGGCCTTAGCAGTGATGCCAGGGTCCTCCTGGATCAGGGCCGCGTCTACTGCCAGAGCAACAGGCTTCTTTATGATGAGGCACCTGATGTCGAGGGGCTCGTGGGGAACCTGAGCGGGAGGATTCAGGTTTATACCCAACACGGGGGGATCAGGCCTTTTGGGGTTAGCATGATCATTGCTGGTGTCGACGTAAACGGCCCTGCCCTTCTCACTACGGACCCTAGCGGCTCCTATAGGGGTTACAAAGCTCGGGCTCTTGGGCGGAGCGCGGATGAAGCGAACCAACTTTTGGACGAAAAATACTTAGATGGCCTCTCTCTTGATGATGCCATAAAGCTTGCTATTGAGGTGGTAAATGTTGCCTCTGGCGGGGAGCTCCAAGCGGCGAGCGTCAAGGTAGCAGTCATTCCTACAGAGACCAAGACTCTAAAGAGACTCCCCGAAGAAGACATAGTAAACTATATGTAGTATTTGCAGGTTTTTTGAATCTTTTTTACAGATCCGTTAGAACGAAAAGTCTCAATAAATCCCTAAAACTAAATAATGCCGCTAGTCGTCATCCGAGTCCACGACCCCGGCTGCGGTGATTGCAAACCTGATCTTCTCCTCTGGGAGACTAGGGGAGTCGATGACCCTAGCAAGTCTGGTGTTTTTGCGCCCTTTCCTGAGGAAAACTCTGTGGGTGCAGGCATGAGCCATGACGTGACCCCCTGTCGGCTTGTTGGGATCTCCATACATGGTGTCAGGGGTGGACAACACCTGATTGGTGAGGACTACAGAGACGTTGAAGGCCTCTGCAACCCTGAGGAGCTTGCTGAGGCAGCTGCCCAGCTTCTGTTGACGCTCTGCAAGGGTGCCTCTTCCGATGTACTCTCCCCTAAAGTGGCCGATCATGCTGTCCATAATGACCAGTTTGATGCCACTCTTTTCCACGAGCTCCGGAAGGCTGTTAATGAGGATGATCTGATGCTCGCTGTTATATGCTCTGGCAATGAGGATCCCCTCCAGAGTCTTGGTAGCATCTAATCCTCTTTCCTCGGCGACTTGCATTATTCTTTCCGGCATGAAAGTGCCCTCGGTGTCTATGACACATACATTGCCCTCGAAACCCCCCTCCGTAATAAGCTGTTGAGCAGTAACCGCGAGGGTGAAGCAGATCTGGGTCTTCCCCGAACCAAACTCCCCGATGAGTTCGGTGATAGCTCCGGTCTCAATACCTCCGCCTAGAATCCTATCGAGCTCCTCAGAACCTGTGGTGCACTTTATCATGTGTTTGCGCATCTCCAGAACCTCGATCGCCGGGACGAAGCCAGGGTCTATGTGCATCCGAGCCAGGCGACAGACCTTAACGGCTGTGTCACTCCCCATCCCCGCCAGATCAGCGATCTCCCTTGCTGGTGTGACCGCCACAGCCTGTACAGTGGTGAACCCAGCTTTCAGAAGCTTTTTCACCGTCGTGCTGGCCACGCCCTTCAACATTCCTGACTCAAGTATCTCGGTCAATCTAATTCTCCTCAGGCGCAGAGTCAGTTCCGCCTCATATAAGAAGAACGTAGCTTCCGGTAGAGGGGAGAGGCGGGTGAAAGTAGCCCCGATGCAGTTTTAACAGGAGGGGCTCTACAGATGTTTTGTGGACCTAATCAATGCTCTAGTCTTGGGGCTTCTCCAGGGCATTCTGGAGTGGCTCCCCGTCTCAAGCCAGGGGAACCTCGTCCTTCTGGCTATTACTCTACTAAGACTCGAGCCAAGTTATGCCCTGAACTTCTCGGTTTATCTCCACCTAGGTACGGGGCTCGCTGCACTGGTATATTTTCGGCGAGAGGTTATCCGAATAATCAAGCGGGGATCTGAGGATGATCGAAGGCTCTTCCAGTTCTTAGTTGTAGCGACATTGTTGACTGGGCTCGTTGGTTTTCCACTTTTTATATTCGTAGAGCTAACCAGCCTTTACGGGGAGGCATTGCTTGCATTGACTGGTGTGGCGCTCCTCTTGACCGCGTGGATTCAGAAGGATAGGGGAACCCTCAGTATACCCCTCCCGAATGGCCTCAGGCTTAAAAACGGTCTTATCTTGGGTATTATTCAGGGTCTGGCAGTTATCCCTGGACTGTCTCGCTCAGGGGTGACCACTACGGCCCTCCTGATTAAAGGGTTTCCAGGTAAGGAGGCATTCCGCCTTTCCTTCTTGATGAGTATTCCAGCTGTATTTGCGGCCGCAACGGGGCTAGCAGTCGTTAAGGGGGTGCCCCCTCTTGATAGGGGCATCCTTGTGGCTATTTCAGCGGCTTTCATATCTGCTCTCGTGTCGATTGATATTCTCATCAAGCTGGCTCAGAGAACCCGGTTTTGGAAGCTCTGTATTCTCTTTGGTTTAATTGCGATCCTCGCTGTCCTCCCGTCCTTCTTTTAGTAATACTTTGTTTATCGAGAGGAACTGATATGATTAATGAATCGCAGAAATAACGCCCGGAAATCAGAGAAAATCCAATTGATGTGTTTATTACCTACTCTGAATTAAAAATCTCTTATCCTCTCTGTTCGATATCGATGACTGCTCTCAGAGGAAAAGATCCATCTCCCTGAGCCGAACAAGTTCTAACGCTGACGAAGATTCAGTGGGCTCGTACGGATATCCCCTAATTACTGCTGCGGGGATTCCCTCATCCGCCTGACCCATGATCAGCTCAGCGGCCCCCGCGAGTTCATCCGCTACCGCTGTCCGTTTCACTTTAAGCTCATACCCAAAGAGGTCGTACTCTCCCCGCCTATCCCGAATGACGCTTAAACCTGAGGCCCCTACTGCCACGTTCACCTCGCCGTCTCTGTGTCCCCTTCCATGGGTATCGCAGACGATCACCGCAATGTCAACTCCCGCCAGCTCTTTGATCCGGTGGCGGAACGCCCGGGCAGATGCATCAGGGTCCTCCGGGAGGAGGGCCACCACATCCTCCCCTGGGACGTTAGACTTGTCAACACCGGAGTTGGCGCAGACGAACCCCTGCCAGGTCTCGGTAATTAGGATTCCCGGGGCCATCCTCCGTATCGACCTAGAGTTGTCTAAGACGACTTCCACGAGCCGAGGGTCCTTCTGTGTGAATTCTGCATATCGGACAGCTATTTCCGAGGGTTCGACGGAGCCTAGGTTCACGGTCCTCCCCTCCGCCCTGGAGACGATAATGTGGGACAGGACTACAATATCCATGCTCCAGAGGGGGTTCCCTTGGGTCTTCAAATCCTCCAGGATGAGGGCTGCAAGGTCATCTCCCTCCCTGATTATAGGTAAGCCCTTGACGCCAATAATCTCAATACCCATGAAAATCTCATGTGACAACCAAACTTCAATCTGTTAAAAGGGAGCCGGTTAGAAAATGCCATTAGACTGGGATCTTACAATGAGAGAAAGACTTTGCGCAAAGGATTTTAATCATGTTGAACGTCTATTCATTCGCATTTGACTTAATTCATCATCAAGATGGACAACCTCCCGGGTGTTTTTCAGATCGATAACCTTTTCGAGACTAAGATCAAGGGTAGCGGTATCAAGCAGTACCCTCACGTGGTGACGAGAATGCGTGAGGGTGACGAGGTCTGCGTTGTGATCTTCGATCCATGATTTTAGAAGGGCACACGGCTCTCAACAGCGATGATTTGTTAGGTTGCGAGGGCCTCAATAGCACCTAATACAGGACGGTAAAGGACGAATCAGGTCCCAATCACCAACATGCACAATTCCCTGGTTATTACAGGCGTAAAGAAATACCTAGAGATGTCCAATGCCAAGTTCATAATGTTTTTATAATGACCCCCTTGCTAGGTAGATACCTACTAGGTTGATATCTACTATGTTGAGGATTGGACCCCTAGCCTCTGGGGCTGTAAGCCCCCTACAGTTCCTCCTACTCCTACAACTGAATAAAGGTCCAAAATATGGCTATGAGATGCTCACCTTCCTAAGAGCGGAGTTCCATGGAGTTTGGGACGTCAAAACGGGGAGCTTCTACCCCGCCTTAAGGAGCCTTGAATCCAGAGGATTTGTAGAGACCTCCATGATAGATGAAACGGAGTTTTATACTTTGACTCCCAGTGGGGAGTTGCTCCTCAGCAGCTTTAGCGAGCGGATCGAGCTCCGGAGCAAGTTTACCAACAGGTACTTTAAGGCCATGTTCAAGCTCATGCCTCCAAATATTACGACCAAAGTTCTCGGGATCTTTAGGAAGCTCAGCGAGGACAATATTGAGTTTTACTCCACCCAGATGCTCCTCCTCAATGATTCCATGGACAAGGATGCTCTTATTGAATTTCTAGACGAATCCAAGTCTATAATGGAGGCCCGCCTCGAGAAAATTAAGAGTGTGCGGCAGAAGATCAGGGAGGAGATATGATGTCCGTAATCATGGAGACCGTGGGACTCATAAAGGAGTTTCCCCAGGCTGATGGGATCCTTAGGGTTCTAAAGGGCATCGACCTTAAAGTCATTGAGGGAGAGTTCATGGCCATAATGGGGCCATCCGGCAGCGGCAAGTCGACCCTTCTCAACATGCTGGGGGCCCTCGATAAACCGTCGGCCGGGAAAGTCTTCATCCAGGGAACAGACCTTTCCACCTTTAATGACAATGAGCTCGCGGATCTCAGGAATAAGGAAATAGGGTTCGTGTTCCAGTTCTTTAACCTAATCCAACGCCTCAACGCCCTGAGCAACGTCGAGCTTCCCATGGCAATTGCAGGGCTCCCCTACAAGGAGAGGCGTGATAAGGCCCGGAATCTACTCACGCTCGTGGGCCTCGGGGAGAGAATGGACCACAAGCCATCTGAGCTGAGCGGCGGGGAGCAGCAGAGGGTCGCAATCGCGAGGGCTCTCGTAAATGATCCCTCGGTATTGCTTTGCGACGAGGTAACTGGGAACCTCGACTCGAAGACGGGCTTTGAGGTAATGGAGCTGCTCCTGTCTTTTAATAAGGAACAGGGGAAGACGTTCATCCTGATCACCCACGACCCTAACGTTGCCAAGATGGCGCAGCGCCTAGTTCAGATCCAAGATGGAGAAATCATTGGAGAGAAACAGCTATGGTGAGAATTCTAAAACGTGAAAAAGCATCAATATTGATAATGGTTATCGCAATAGCGATGGCCTTCCAGATCATAATGGTCGAGGCACCTGACTACCTGCCCGTCCTCCGGATATCAACTGACGACGTCTATCTCACCGCAGGAGAAGTGAGTGAGATCAAGTTTAACCTGACCAACATGGGCACATGGGATATCTATGAGGCTAAGATCTCTATCTCTGTCCCGTCAACCACGCCAGGGGTATCACTATTGGAGGACTACCACAAAGTCTACAACAAGATAAAGGGCGGTGCTTTGAAGTCCTTTGTCACCCAGGTATACGTCGACCAGGACACGCCAATCGGTGCTTACAGCCTCACCCTCCAAGCCACGTATATGCAAAAAGTCAAGTACGGGGTCGAGATGCTGGAGTCGTCTACTATCCAGATAGGAATTGTGGTCGACAGTGTTTCTAGGCTTAGTTATAGGATGAGTGCAGAGGCCGAAGACCCTGTGTTCACTGCTGGTGCCGACAACCAACTAAACGTTGTTCTCGGGAAC